>CAZOXD010000078.1:0-2409 GCA_964583525.1 uncultured Pseudomonadota bacterium | reverse complement strand
GGAAATAACCGCAACCCCCACCGCACCTCCACCCGCGCTCCGGCGCCGTCCCCGGATTCGGCGTGCCGGCGCCGTCCCCGGGCTCAGGGCCCCTCCTCCTCAGCCCCTTCCTGCAAGGCCTGGGCGATCCGTTCTCCCATCTCCGCGCATCCCGCCAGGGTCTTCCCCGGCTCCATCATCTCCACGGTTCTCAACTCGCCCAGCACCCGCTCCACGGCCCGATGAATGGCCTCGTCCACTTCGGACATGCCGAAGGAATACCGGAAAATCATCCCCACGGACAGGATGGAAGCAATGGGGTTTGCCTTGTCCTCCCCCGCGATATCCGGCGCCGATCCGTGGCAGGGCTCGTAGAACGCGAAATTGTCCCCGATGCTGGCCGAAGGCAGCATCCCCAGCGATCCCGCGATGTTCGCCGCGGCGTCGCTGAGAATGTCGCCGAACATGTTGCCCATCACCATCACGTCAAACTGGCGGGGGTCGCGGATGATCTGCATGGCCGCGTTGTCCACATACAGATGGTCGGTCTCCACGTCCGGATAGTCTTCCGATATGCGGCGGGCAGTCTCGCGCCACAGGCGGCCGACTTCCAGGGCGTTGGCCTTGTCCACGGAGACCAGGCGTTTCCCCCGCTCACGGGCCAGGCCATAGGCGAAGCGGACGATGCGCTCGATCTCGCTTTCGGAATAGACCATCGTATTGAGGGCCACCTTCTCGCCTCCCTCTTCCCGCTCTCCACGGGGTTCCCCGAAGTAGATGCCCCCGGTCAGTTCCCTCACGATCAGCAGGTCGGCTCCCTCGATACGCTCGGGTTTGAGTGGGGAAGCCGCCATGGAGGCAGGGAAGGCTTTCACCGGCCGCAGGTTGGCATATAGCTGCAATTCCCGCCGCATCCGCAATAATCCCTTGCCCGGTTGCTCGTAAAAATCCCCCCGGTCGAATTTGGGGTCCCCCGCCGCGCCGAAGAGGATGGCGTCCGCCTCCCGCGCCTTGGCGAGGGTTTCGTCTGGCAGGGCCATCCCGGTGGCGTCGATGGCCGCCCCGCCCAATAGCGCCTCTTCGATGTTTATTTCCAGGCCCGCTTTGGAAGCGGCAACCTTCAGGACGTTGACCCCCTGGCGGGTCACTTCCGGGCCGATTCCATCACCGGGCAGGATCAGAATTTTTTTCATATGCCGTGTCAGTGTATTCCGGGTTTCGCCCCGCAAAAGCCGGAACTTGGTCCGCGGAGGCAGGGCCGGCTTCTCCGCCCCATGGCAGGGCGCAAGGCCGAAAACATTACACAAAGTGCCCGGAGGGGGCAACGAACGATGCTTCGGGGTCCGGGACAAATCATCCTGCTCCTGGTGAGGAAACAATCGCTCCTCCCCGGGAATCATCAATTTTCATCCGGGGCTCGAGGAATAATTGCATCGGGTGATGGAGCGATAGTTTCCAATCCAAATCCTTGCAGTGCTTTCCCACTTTCCGTGCTGGTGTTCAACCCATTGGGATAAGTTTTGCGAAAAACCTTGATTTTTTTGTTCTACGACTTAATTAACAGGGCATGGGAAGGATTTGATATTTTCTCCTGCCCTAGGTTGTAATCCAGCCTGTTGAAAAAGGATGCAGTTCATTAGCATAGTAACCTAGGGGTAATGATTCAATTGGGAATCATAGTTTTCCCAAGAATAGTGCGAAGGATGGATCGTACCCCGTGGTGCCAATCGGCCGCTCTGGAAGCCATTCCGGTTTGGGCGGTCATTCGATCATATTGCGTATTCCCGCTTACATTGGAATTCAAAGTGGAATTCCAATGTAATCACCGTTGGAATATGCGTTCATCAACTGCGAGAAAACGATCCGTCCCGTGTACATTGGGCATCCCTTTCCAAATAGAGGAGGAAATAGAAGGGATAACATTTACGGTGGATTTGAAGTCGATACACGCCATAAAGTGGTTTAACATATTGATATTGCATGATTATCAGAGTTTTTTAAAAGCTAAACCGGACAGCAGTTATCCGGTTCATAAATTGATCTGGGTAACGAGGATGCGCCGTTTCGAGCGCAGGGAAGGCCGGAAATCGACGGAAGAGGAACAACAGGCCGAATTGCGCGTGTCTCGTGTGGTTTCCGCGGTGATCGTGCTCGTTTTCTCCTTCCTGTTCAACCGGGTTCTCTGGTATTCGTAGGAAGAAGGGGCGAAGGCATCCTGCCTTCCAATTCCAAAATTCCGAAACGGCGCCAGCCCAACCGAAGCGGAACCGGTCATGAGTGAATCCAGCGGGGGTATGCATCGTTTTTTGGTCTGGGCGGCTATTGCCACCTTTCTGATCGTGGTGGGGACCATGCTCTATCAGTTTCTCTCCGAATCCCCTGAAGAAGGAAATCTCGTATATCGGCGGGGAAATCTGCGCCTGGAAGACA
>CAZOXD010000077.1:1510-20095 GCA_964583525.1 uncultured Pseudomonadota bacterium | reverse complement strand
CATTCCGGCGGGGCCGTGCATTCCGGCGGGGACTCCTTACCAATCTGGCCAACCCCAAGGCATTGGTGCTGTTCGGCAGCCTGATCACTGCATTCATGCCGACCCACCCCACCATATGGGTGCAGGCCGCCATTTTCACCCTCATGGTGGGCATCACATGGGTGTGGTACACGGGCTTGGCGCTGGCCTTTTCCATACCCCGGATATCGGCTCTTTACGAATTTTCACGGAGAGGAGTGGAGCGGGTTTGCGGGGGTCTCTTCCTGTTCCTGGGCGTCCGTTTCGCCGCTGGTGACTGACAGGCCCCGCGGTTGAATTGCGCCACCGAGCCACGGTGTCACTGTGCCATCGAGCCGCCGTACCACCGAGCCACTGTGCCACTGCGCCTCACGGTGCGCCCCCAAAATTAATCGTACTCCAGCGAGGATCTCATGCCGGAACCCCTGATTACCCTCGCCGAAATCGAAAAAATCGCCAACTTGGCAGCTTTGGAACTGACGGCGGAGGAAAAAGAGCAACTGGTGCGGCAATTCGAGGAAATCCTTGGTTATTTCAAGATGATTGACGCGGTGGCCCTGCCCAAGGCACAGGATCACCCCGTGGACGCGGAGGACCACATGCGGGACGACGTGGCGGTAAAATCGCCTGTGTCTCCCGGCTCCTTCAGTCCTTACCTGGAAAGAGGACAATTCAAGGTACCCAAGGTGATCGAGTAACGGCGGCGGTTTTCGGGCATCCCGGAAATTGCCCCCTTTCTTTGTTTCGCTCAGGGGTATGAGAAGGGGGTGAATTCCGGCCCCGCCATCTTCCGCAGCCATCTTGGGCCTGACCACGGATCCTCGGGGAGATTCCGGCCATGAGTGAGATCGAGCGTTCCACCGAACGGTATTACGGGCAAACCAACCTTACCGCCACCATCCTGGCCGCACTGAAGCGCCAGGGAAAGGACGTCAACAACCTCTCACCGGAAGACCTGGCTCCGGTAGATGCCTTTCACGTGCGGGGCCGCGCAGCCACTTCGGAGCTGGGACGGCTCGCCGCCCTGGGCGAGGGCCAGCGCGTGCTGGAGGTGGGCTGCGGCCTGGGAGGCTCGGCCCGCTACCTGGCGCTGGAATTCGGCTGCAAGGTGACGGGACTGGACCTGACCCGGGAGTACATCGACGCCGCCACGGAGTTGACCCGCCTGCTCTCCCTGCGGGAGCAGGTGGATTTTCATTGCGGCAGCGCCCTGGAGATGCCCTTCGAGGATGCTACCTATGACGCTGCCTGGAGCGAGCACGCCCAGATGAACATCGCCGATAAGCATCGTCTCTACAGCGAAATTCACCGGGTGCTCAAACCGGGCGGGAAGTTCGCTTTCCACGACATCCTGCAAGGCAAGGGCGGCGACCCCTATTTTCCCACCCCCTGGGCCAGCGAGCCCTCCTTCTCCTCCCTCATCACCCCGGAGAAATTCCGGGAACTGCTGCAATCCCTGGGCTTCGACATCCACCATTGGGAGAACAAGACCGCCGCGGGCCTCACCTGGTTCCGGGAGCGTGTGGCCGCCATGAAGGAATCCGGGCCCCCGCCCCTTGGTTTTCAGACGCTGCTCGGCTCCATTGCCCCGGAAACCCAGGTAAACAACCTGCGCAACCTGGAGGAAAACCGGATCGTCCTCTTTCAGGGCGTGGTGCGGAAGGTGGGGTAGGAGTCTGAGGATGGCTGGATAGGGGAAATGGGGGCTAAGCCTCCACGCCCCCGCGCACTTGGACCAGGGGGATCAATCATTTATCATGGGATTCCCCGATTCGTTCCTTCGGGGAGCATTTCCCGCAATCCCTAGATATCCAGATTTTTCACCTTGAGGGCGTTGGCCTCGATAAACTCGCGGCGGGGTTCCACCTGGTCGCCCATGAGGGTGCTGAAGATGGCCTCGGCTTCCACGACGTCGTTGACCAGCACCTTGAGCAGGGTGCGCTCCTCGGGATCCATGGTGGTTTCCCATAGTTGGTCCTTGTTCATTTCCCCAAGGCCCTTGTAGCGCTGGATTTCCACCCCTTTGCGGCCGAATTCAAGCAATTTGCCGTAGAGGAGTTCCCAATTTTCCACCTCGTGCTCCACGCCGTCCTCGCCGAGGATCTTGATGGACTCACTGCCGATGATGGACTTGAGCTTGTTGTACTGCTCCTGCAGGGCGGTGTACTCATAGGCGTCGAGCCCGTCCAGGGCCGGGCTGGAGAGTTCGTAGAGCTTCCCGTTGATTTCCAGCTGGATGTCTTCGAGGGTTTCCCGGGGATTGATGGTGAGGGAGAAGGATTCGAAGCGCTTTTTCTCCTCTGCCAGGTGAGCCAGAATGATATCCACCCCTTCGCCGGGCAGTTCGATGTTGTACTCCAGCAGCAAGTCGATCAGATTCTTGATACTCTGGCTGGAACTGATCTTCTCGTAGCGTTCGTAGAAATCGCGTAATTCCTGGGCCAGGGCCAGCATGGCATCTCCCTCGAGGGGCTTGTTGCCGTTGGCCTTGATGGAGGCCTTGCGGGTGGCCCAGTTCAGCAGCCGCTCGTTGAGCTGACGCTCGGTCTTGACGTAGTACGATTCTTTGCCCTTTTTGACCTTGAACAGCGGGGGCTGGGCGATGTAGAGGTATCCCTTCTCAATCAACTGGGGCATCTGCCGGTAGAAGAATGTCAGCAGCAGGGTGCGGATGTGGCTGCCATCCACATCGGCATCGGTCATCAGAATGACCTTGTGATAGCGGACCTTGTCGATGTTAAAATCCTCCCGCCCGATTCCGGTGCCCAGGGCGGTGATCATGGTGCGGATTTCATCGCTGGCCAACATCTTGTCGAAGCGGGCTTTTTCCACGTTGAGGATCTTCCCTTTCAGGGGGAGGATGGCCTGGTTTTTCCGCTCTCGGCCCTGCTTGGCGGTGCCCCCGGCGGAATCCCCTTCCACCAGGAACAATTCGCTCAGGGAGGGGTCGCGTTCCTGGCAATCGGCCAGTTTTCCGGGCAAGGTGCTCATTTCCAGGGCATTCTTGCGGCGAGTCAACTCCCGGGCCTTGCGGGCGGCCAGGCGGGCCCGCTGGGCGGCGATGCACTTTTCCACGACCCGCTTGGCCACCGCCGGATTTTCCTCGAGGAATTCCATCAGGGTTTCCGTGACGATTCCCTCCACGATTCCTTTGACTTCGGTGTTGGTGAGCTTGATCTTTTTCTGGGACTCGAATTGCGGAGCGAGGTGCTTGACGCTGATCACCGCGGTGAGGCCCTCGCGCACGTCCTCGCCGGAGAGGTTCTCCTTGACGTCCTTGAAAAGGTGGTTGGCCGTCCCGTAGGAATTGATGGTTTTGGTCAATCCGGCCCGCAGCCCGGAAAGATGGGTGCCGCCCTCATGGGTGTTGATGTTGTTGACGTAGGTGAAAATCTGTTCGTTGTAGCTGTCGTTGTATTGCAGGGAAACTTCCACCTCCACGTCCCGGTCGGATCCGGTAACATAGATGGGCTTGTCGTGCAGCTTGTTCTTGGACTTGTTGAGGAACTCGATGAAGGAGACGATTCCCCCCTCGTATTGGAACTCGTGGGACTTGTCGAAGCGCTCATCCTTGATGGTGATGCGGATGCCCCGGTTTAGGAAGGCCAGCTCCCGCAGACGGAGGGAGAGCAACTCGAAGCTGAAGTTCACCTCATCGAATATCTTGGTGTCCGGTTTGAAGGACGTGCTGGTGCCAGTGCGTTCCGTGGGTTCCAGTTTTTTCAACTTGGTAACGGCCTTGCCCTCCTGGTAGGTCTGCCGCCACAGGTGCCCATCCCGCTTGATTTCCAGGGTCAGCTTTTCCGCAAGGGCGTTCACTACCGACGCGCCCACCCCGTTGAGCCCGCTGGAAACCTTGTAGGAATTTTTGTTGAACTTCCCGCCGGCGTGGAGTTGGGTCATCACCAATTCCACTGCGGGCATGCCGGAATCCTTGTGCATGGCCACGGGAATCCCCCTCCCATTGTCCTGGATGGTCACGCTGTTGTCGGTATGAAGAATGACGTTGATTTCGTCGCAATACCCGACCAGCGCTTCATCGATGCTGTTGTCGACGATCTCGAACACCAGGTGGTGCAGCGCGGAGCTGTCCACGCCGCCGATGTACATCCCGGGCCGTATGCGCACGGCCTCGATCCCTTCGAGGGCCGTGATCTGATCGGCTGAATAGGTGCTTCCCTGTCTGTTTTCAGTCATTCCCTTGTCCTTTCATGATTCCAGCCTTTCCTCTCTCGAGCGGTCAAACGATCCGTCCGTCCCGGATCTCCATGATCCGTTCTCCCGGAAAGCCGATCTCTCCGGGAGACTGCGTGGTGGTAATAAACACCTGATTGGGAATGGTGTGCAGATACTCGCTCAATTTCCCGCTCACGGTGCGATCCAATTCGGAATACAGATCGTCCAGGATCAATATCGGGCGGAGCTGTTTTTCCTCCGCCAGTAATTCGTTCATGGCCATCTTCATCGCCAGCAGCGCGATTCTGTATTCGCCCTGGGAGAAAAACTCCTCCCGCCTCCCGGCCTGCGCCATCCGGAAGTCATCCCTGTGGGGGCCGTGGAGGGCGTGGCCGGCCTTCATTTCGCTTTCCCTCGCTTTTTCCAGGGTGAGGGCATCCTCCCTGGGGTCTCCCGTGAGGGAGGGCTTGTATTCCAGGATGAGACGGCCGGATTTCACGGCTCTGTCCCCAGCCAGGCGGTGGTGCAAATCAGCCAGGTGAACATTGAGCTTTTCGGTCAATTCCCGCCGTTTTTTTATGATAACATGACCTTTTTCTATAAACAATTGATTCCAGTCGGGAAGACTGGAAATTTCTCCATTTTTCAATAAGTGGTTTTTTTGCAAAAAAACCTTGCGAAAATCGCGGTTGGCTTCCATGTATTCCCGGTCATAAAAGGATAAAAACCGGTCGAAGGAAGCTCGGCGTTCCGCCGGAAAATGGCGATAATTATATAGACTGTCCGGATTGAATAAAAGGGAGTGGAATAAAACGATGTACGCGGATAATTTCGGGACGGCGCGGTCCTCGAGCCAGACCCGCCTCCCCTGCCGGGTCAGTTCGGCCCGGGCCTTGACCGGCGTCTGAAATTCTGTTGAATCGAATTTGATTACAGTTCCTTGGAGATATCCTCTTTCTTCCCCAAAGGTGAGAAGCTGATCGTTGCGTTGGGTGCGGAAGGAGGAGAGATGGCATAAATAATACAGTCCCTCCGCCAAATTGGTCTTGCCTGCTCCATTTCCGCCTATGAACAGATTAATTCGTTCGGAAAGAGTAATGAAGCATTCCCTGAAATTCCTGAAATTGATTGCACCGAACTCTTTAATTACCATTCAATTCTAAGAGGCATTACTACGGAGAGGAAACCTGTATCTTCCGGCACTTCAATTATGCATGGATTCAATGAGCCTTTCAACTTCATCCGCACTTTTTCGGTTTGCCCGGTTACAGCCAGAACATCCAATAAATATCTCGCATTGAAACCGATCTTGATTTCCTCTCCCCCATACTCCACCGGCACCTCGTCGAAGACGTCCCCGTATTCCGCCCGTTCGCTTTCCAGACGCAGCAGGCCCGATGCAATGGATATCTTGACCGGCTTTATCTTCTCGCTGCTCATGAAGGATACGATCTTCAGGGCGTTGATTATCCGTTCCCGGTTGACCAATATCTCCTTGTCGTTTTCCTTCGGTATGACCGTGTCCACATTGGGGAACCTGCCTTCGATGAGGCGTGTCATCAGCACCATCTTTTCCGTGGAAAGCAACAGGTTGCGGTCGTCGAAGGTGATGTTCACTTCGCCTTCGTTGCGTTCCAGTATGCGCTGAATTTCCACCAGGGCTTTGCGGGGAACGATGATTTCCGGCGTTTCTTCAGATACGGCGTCTTTTACGCTTCGCACGACCTGGGCCAGGCGGTGGCCATCGGTGGCAATCCATTGAGTCTCGTTGTTTCCGTTCAGTTTTAGACAGACCCCCATCAGATTTTTTCGCGTTTCGTTCGTCAGGGTTGCGAAGATGGTCATCTCGATGCACTTCAGCAATTCCCGGGCGCCTATTTTGAACTTGTTGGGAAGCTCCGGAATTTCCATTTGCGGATAAAGCCCCATTTCCACCGACGGCAGCCGGAGCCGTTGCTTGCCTCCTTCCAGAGTCACCCAGAGTTGGTCGTCGGAGACTATCTGGATCTCCTCGCTGAGGAACTCCCGGCATACTTCCAGCACTTTTCGGGCGCTGATGCACACCGAACCTGGTTCCTGGACGTTTCCGGAATACTCCCCGCTGAGGGAAATTTCATAATCGGTCGCGGAAAACTTGATGACGCCGCCGGTTCCATTTCCAGAGGCTTCCATTAGGAAGTTCGACAAGATCGGTTTATTGGAGCTTTTATCGGTGATGGGAGTGATCGCCTGGAGCGCATTCACCAACTCTTCTTTTTTAATAGTTAATTTCATATTCTTTATTCTTCTTTATACGTGAATTGATTGTCGGTTGCCGCTCGAACGTTACAGGATCACAAGGTCCGTTTGATTGAGCCTTTGCCGGTTGACTGTCGGTTTGAAGGCGGTTGGCATTCGGTATTTCATCTTGCTTGGCCGATCACTCGATTCCCCGGCGGGTTTCGGGCAGGACTCGCTCCGTTTTGCTTCATCCGCGCCGGATATCCGGGCGGGAAATCGCTTATTGGTGATAATATCGTTGATGCGATAGAGATAATTATTCCGGTTGGTTGTCGGTTCTCCGCCCTCCCCTGTCGGTAAGCTATGGCGAATGCAAACTACGGCGAATGCGGGAACCGCCGTTTTTGCACTTTTCCGGGTTTCGATCATGTGGGAAACTCCTCGGCAATCCGGGCCAACTTGCCTTTCAACCGGGGATTTCTCTCCATTTCAGCCAGGAAATACTGGTGTCCTTCCACGATGGTGGAATGCGCCCTGTTTCCCAACAGGGCTCCGATGTGCGGATAGGAGCACAACCCCCGCGTTTTCAGCAGGTGAATGGCGACCCTGCGGGCATTGACGACGGCGGCGCCGCGGCCCCGCTCCTTGAGTGCGCGTACCGTG
Organism: uncultured Pseudomonadota bacterium; assembly: GCA_964583525.1. Lineage (GTDB taxonomy): Bacteria > SAR324 > SAR324 > SAR324 > JACQKK01 > CAZOXD01. The sequence continues at coordinate 13,018 of CAZOXD010000077.1, read as the reverse complement.
AGGCCAAAGCGGTCGGCCACCCGTTCCAGGATCAAATCCGGGGGCAGGGCGGCCCCTCCATTTTCATTGTGCGCGTCAAAATAAGGTTGCGCGTAGGTTTCCGCGAAATCCAGGGTGATGGGCAGGCCATAGAGTGAGGCATGGGCGGCCAGGCGGATCACGGCGCCGTCCAGTTGGCGCAGATTGCCGGTGATGCGTGAGGCCAGCAAAAGGGCCACTTCCTCAGGCAGGAAAATTCCTTCCGTCCTGGCCCGGGCGGAGACGATCTTGCGCCGGGTTTCCTCGTCCACGGGAGCTACCTCGGCGATCAGGCCCATTTCCAGCCGGGAGCGCAGAGCCGGGAGCATGCGGGGCATCTCCCCGGGAAACCCCGCGGCCGTGAATACCAGCTGGTTACCTGCCCGCTGATAAGCGTCGAAGGTGTGGAGCAGTTCCTCTTGGGACTTGGGGCTGATCATCAGGTATTCCAGGCCATCCAACAGCAGCGCATCCGCGGATCGGTACACCTCCCGCAGGGCAGGCATGCGGCGGCGCGTGATGGCGTCGAGGACATCATTCTTGAACTCCTCCCCGGTGCGGTACAAGGCTTGGATGGGTTGCGGGCGCCGCGACCATTCCAGGCCAATGGCCTGGAGCAGATGTGTCTTTCCCAGCCCCGTGGCTCCCACGATCAGCAGGGGGTTGAACCGCATGCCGGGTTGTGCCGCCACTTCCTGTGAGAATCGCAAAGCGGATTCGTTCCCGGGGGCGGAGAAAAACCGTGTGAAATCCCATTTGGCGGCCTTGTATTCCCCGTGCGGCGGGCTGCCGTCCTCCCCATTCGTTGGATTGCCAGGATGCGGGGGGGCATGGGAGGCGCGGGCGGTAGAGGCTTCCGGCGCAACAGACTCGCCGCCTACCCGCAATTCCAGGGAGAGTTCCGGGGCGAAGGCAATCTCGGGAAAGGCCATGCGCAGCCCTTCCAGGATAAGGGGGTGGAAGCGAGTGGTGATGCGCATTTTGAAGAAGGAATTGGGCACCCCGCTGAGTATCACCCGATGAGAGCGAAGATCGGTGAGGCGAAGGTCTTCGAGCCAACTGGTGGCTTCCTCCATGCCAACGCGCTGGGCGATCCAGACTTTGCACTGGCGCCAACCGTTTTCCAGAGGAAGATCGAGGGGATTGTCCAAAGGTTCCGTCACTGCCGCGCTCCATGCGAATCAGCCCTGGACTGCCTTGACCACGTTCATCGGGCCTGACTGCACCGGCCCATGACCATGAATCGTTCCATTATTTTTCGTGTCGCCTTCACTTGGTTTGTAGAGTTTGCAGAGGCTACACGGGCTGTGGCGGCTGCGCCTGAGGCGTTCAGACCACCAACTATCTGTGTACCGGAACCGAGGCGGGAAGTCAGCAAATTTCAAGCGCTCCGGCAGGATTTTTCCAAGGTGAAATCCGAAATCCGGAGCGGAGGGGCGTGGAGGAGGGAAGACGATTCAGTTTCGCGGAATCATTCCTCCCGTGCATTTTCCAGGGCTTCCTTGAGCTTGGCGTTGCCTTCCAAATTCGTGCCCGGAATGCGGGAATGGCGCAGTGCTTCCCGGCGCCGCATCTGGAATAACCGAACTTCGGCATCGCGCTCGCGGCGCATGTCTTCCACCCTGCGCTGATAATTGCGGAAGCGGCGAGACATGCGGCGGCCGGAGGAGCGTCTTTCGGTACGCTCCCTGCGGGTGAACTTCAGCTCCAGGAAGGCCTGCCGTTCCCGGTAGGCGTTCCATCCCGCGATATCCGCGCTGTTGCCGACCCTGCGGTTGCCTGAGCGGAGCCTTTCGCGGTAGGCGACCTCCGCTTCCGCTTGGCGCACCGCGCGCGAGAGATTCGCAGCAATGAGGCGGTTCCTTTCCGTGTAGGGATAAGGTTGCGGCCCCGGGGGTTCGTAGGCTTGCAGGCGTTCGTGCATCTTCAGGAAAGGCGCCGCGGGCTTGTAGACTGGAAACCGGGAAAAATCGATGTCCCCATTTCCACCGTCCTGGGAAGAACAACCGGCTGCTACGAGAAAGAACGGCAGAAAGACCGGGATTAGAAGCAACCCCGGAAAATCTCGCTTTACGGAGATATTCCGTGGGGATTGTAAAGCGCTGAAAATCATGAAGGTCCTGTCATCATTGCCATTCGTTGACCCTGGGGAATCCACGGCCCGCGGCTCTAGGAAATGAAACGCAGGGAAAGGAGGATGGTCCGCACCTGCTTTTGCCGTGAGCCGGTTGCCTCTAGTCGTCGAGGCCGATGTATTCCTCGTGCTGGGTGATCCACCTGCGGATTTCCGCCAGATCGGTCAGGTTGCGCTGGGAGGTGAAGAATTTGATGCGCTGGCCAAAGACCGATTCCCGCGGAAAGGCGTCGAGGACGGATCCGGCCAGGGTAACGAGGCGTTTTTCTCCCGGCAGGGTGAAGGAAATATTGACCTGCGTCTCGGCTGTAATAGGCCGCTTGGTAAACACCCGGCACCCGCCGTCGCTGATATCGACCATGTTGGCCCGGAGCATCACCGTATCTTCGCTTCCTCCCGATTTGTCGGTGTAACGGAGATCCGAAGGTAGAAACAATTCCAGACGTCCGGACTTGCGCAGGCTGATTTCCTCCACGCCGCTGGGAAGGTCGCAAAACAGCAGATTGGCCGGCTCCGCGATGGAGCGGTGCACCGTGGTCTTGAATCCCACGGCCTTCCCGCCCTGGATGGCGCGCACGATGATCGATTCCCCGGCAGGGAATTGATGGTCATCCATGACGAGAAGAACGATCCAGGCGCTGGAAATCTTCCCCAGCAGCAATCCATTCAAACGGTGATCCAGATCATCGTCCTTTTGAATGGTTATCGGAATCTGGCGCAGCAGTTCAGTAATTTCCGATGACGGCGGCATGCAATCGGCTCTGGGGGATAGGGGAACAGGAATCCAGGAGGATTATATGGCAGCGAGTCGAGATTAGAAGCAGTCTCAAAAATACGTGTGCGTTGCGCACTTCGAGACGCTCGCTTCGCTCACTCCTCAGCAACGCGGTTAAGAAAGCCCGATTCCCTGAGATCCAGGGCCGGACACGCTTGTCCGTCCCGTCATGGAAGGCTCCGAAGGAGCCTGTCTCGAAGGGTCGGGATTTTGACAATATTCCCTTTTTGAGACTGCTTTTAATCTCACTCCTGATTTGTAAGGGAAATTTCAGGTAAAATCAATTGTTCCCAACCTTTTGGGTCGGAAACTGCGCCGGGAGGGAGATATTAATGGCCGGGATCATACTTCAGGTGAGATCCCCTGGCGAAACCTGGAAACGATTTTCAAGGAAGGACACATTGCTCCCGGTGCAGTTCCTCGTTGAGGGGTGAGCGTCCCATCCTTGCTGGGTAATCCTCTCGTTCGGAACTCCGGATTGACACTTTAGATTATTTCCTCCCCGATCCCGTTGCCCTGCACCCGCTTGCGGTCCCTATTGCCCAGCCAGGGCAAACCACGGTACAAGAGACATTCGCCTGCCAATGGAAATTACCTCAACCTCCGGGTTTCAGGGGAGAAGACTCGCAGCGCAAGGGAATCCCATACCGCCACCAGCCCTCTCACTCCCGGAAGAGCCAGAAGAGACCGCACCCATGAACAACTCGACGCATTTTCAGCTTACCGAAGCCCAGGCCGGAATCGGTGTGGCTGAAACACCCACCTTCCACCGCATCAGGCAACATTTCCCCCGCCCGGTGGAATCCGACGTAGCCGCGGCGGTGCGCAGGGAGATGGCGCCCTTCCTGGAAAAGGTGAAAGGCGGGCAGAACATCGCCATCACGGGAAGCAGCCGGGGCATCGTCCATCTGCCGCTGATTCTGGAAGCAGCCGTGAAATGCCTCAAGGAGGCTGGCGCGAATCCCTTTATCGTTCCCGCCATGGGAAGCCACGGCGGCGCCACCGCCGCAGGGCAGGTGGTTGTATTGGAATCCTGGGGAGTGACGGAGGAGGCCTTGGGCGCGCCGATTCGTTCCAGCATGGAAGTGATCCAGGTGGGGGTGACCTCCACCGGATTCGTGGTGTGCCAGGACCGCCTGGCGTCGGAGGCGGACGGGGTGCTGGTGGTGAACCGGGTCAAGCCCCACACCGGCTTTACCGATAAGGTGGAAAGCGGGTTGTGCAAGATGCTGGTGATCGGCCTGGGCAAGCAGGCCGGGGCGTCCAAGATTCATCAGCAGGCCCTCAAGATCGACCTGGGAAAGATCGTGCTGGAGGCCTCCAGGATCATCCTGGAATCCCCCCAAATGAAGCTGCTGGGGGGGTTGGCGCTGGTGGAAAACGCCTACAAGGAAACCGCCCGGGTGAAGGGGTTGGCGCTGGAATCCCACGAGGCCCTGGTATCCCAGGAAAACGAGCTGCTCCAGGAGGCCTACGAACTGCTGCCCCGGCTGCCCTTCGACGATCTGGACGCCCTGATCGTCGATGAAATCGGGAAGAATATCTCCGGCACGGGGATGGATACCAACGTCATCGGGAAGAAGCCGGGAATGGACAAGCCCCGCATCGGCGCCATCTATATCCGGGGGCTGACCGAGGAAACTCACGGCAACGCCGTCGGGATCGGGAATGCGGACGTGATGCCCCGCAGGCTGCTGGACGAGGTGGACCTGAACGCCACCTATATGAACGTGTTCACCGCCAAGCGGCTCCAAGGAGGGAAGATTCCCCTCCTGGCGGAAAACGAATTGCAGGCCATGCAGGTACTGATGAACTTCCGCGATGGGGACGATCCGGATTCCGTGCGAATGGCCTGGATCCGCAACACGTCGCGGCTGGACGAATTCTGGGCATCCTCGGCGCTGATCGGGGAAGCCAGGGGAAATGAAAAGCTGGAGATCCTCGGCGGGCCGCTACCGATGGCGTACGATGGAGAATTCGATCTGATCGAACCCACGCTGCCGTAGCCACGCTGCCGTAGCCACGCTGCCGTAGCCACACCGCTGAATCAGCACCGCCGGGCCGGCTGCCGCATCATGGGAGCGCCGTGCTCCTCAGGAGGAAAGCGTCTATCCGGCCCTGACCAAAACCGGCCCGGCTCCCTCGATCAATGCAGGAGAGGTGTATTCAGGCGCGAATGCAAAAAAAAACCAGGCGAAGAGGCCCAAGGCCAGGAATTACCGGATGGACCCCCGCCGCCCTGCTGTCGGGACTGGTCCTGCTGGTGATTCTAAGCGGCTGTGCGGACCCTCCGGTGCGCAAACGCACCTTCGTGGGCCGTGCATCGGGGGCCCGGGAATCGGTGGAGGTGCCGGTGGGCCTGAATCCCCTGGGCTCCCTCGATGTCTGCCGGATGGAGGGGGAAAAAGTCCCCGTGAAGAGCCGGGTGCTGGTTTCCAAACCGGAACTGTTTACCCGGGAGGCTTCCCTGATGATCTCCACCTTGCGCGAGGAGGTGGGTGTTCCGGGAGCGGAACTATCGCAGGTGGACATTCAACTTTCCGCCGCCGCCATCCGGGATGTTTCCCAGGCGCGCGCCTGGGGCCGGCACTGTGGCGCCTTGATCGTCCTGTGGGAGCCTGGTTTTACGAAGACCCTGGAACTGACGCTGCCCCAGCCCAATCAGATTCCCATCCGCCCCCTGGTACAGGAGCGATTGTGCGAGTTCGGGGACCTGGGAGAACGGCTGAACATTCTCTATTTGACCATTGCGGGACTGATGGCGCTGCGCGAGAATGATTATGAGAAAGCCGTGTTTCACCTGGAATCCGCGCGAGAAATCGACAACGGGTGTCTGCGGATTCATCGCGGCGGCCGGCATCCGGAGACCAAACCGGCCAGCACCCGCAAACCGAAAGTGGGTGGGAATGAACCGTCAACGCAGAAATGACATGCCGGCCCTGGCCGTTCCGAGGACAGCCGTCCCGTGGACAGCGATGCTCCTGCTCCTCGTGTTATTTTTGGGAGCCGGTTGCGCCGTTAAACCCACGCCCTACCAGCCACGGGACGAGGATGGATGGGGATACGAGGAATCGCGGTTGCAGGAACGGTTATTCCGGGTTTCCTTTAAGGGAAACCGCCGCACCCAGGAAGCCGACCTGCTGGATTTTTTGTTCCTTCGCTGCGCCGAACTGACCCGGCAGCATGGATTCACCCATTTTGTCATCAAGGAAAACTATGGCCGCACCCAGGTATCCCTGGCCAGCAGAGGGCCCCGGATGTCCCTGGGATTTGGCGTGGGAATGTCCCGCAGCCGCAGCAACTCGTTCTTCGGGCTGGGGTTCGGCTCCGGACTTCCCGCCGGGGAAGTTTATATTTCCTACCACTTGGGGATGTTCGTGATCGAATTGATAACGGCGGAGGAAGCGAAGGAGTTGGGAACAAATGCCATGGAAGCGAAATACATCATCGAAAGCCTGACGCCGAAAAAGGAAAAAAGCCTCGGGAAGGACGATTCCTGAGGCATGGCAGGAACACGGAAGGCATCATGACCGGCTCACCCCCCGAAACAAAACACCGCGATCTTCCGGCGTCCAATTCCGTGCCCCATGAAAACCACCCGCCCGGGGGCCGGGATTCCGATACGAGGGACTTGTTCCGCGCCCTGGAACTGGCCCACTACGCGGCACGCTTCCGGGAGCAGGTATTCGTGATCGCCCTGCCCTCTGGTGGCGGCAGTGGAGGGGAAAGCGGTTTCGAGGCGTTGCTGGTGGACCTCAAGGTGCTGGCCGGATACAGAATCCAGTTGGCGCTGGTGGCCGCCGACCCAATGCAGCGGATGGAAAAGGCCGTCTCCGTAGCCAACAAGCGGGGAGCGGGCTTCGAATACATTCCCGCAGAAATTCCCACGGAAGTTCCCGAGGAGCGGAATGCGCCCTCTGCACCGGAAAAAGCACCGGAAAAAGCACTTGGAAAAGTACCGGGAAAAGTACCGGGAAAAAAGGAAATGCAACCGGTATGGGAATCCTTGCAACAGGGGAAATTGCCGGTGATCGCCCTGCTCCCCTTTCTGGCGAAGGAAGCGGCGAACGAGGGGGGTGACGCCAGCACCCCGCCGGCAGGGGGACTCATGGATGCCTATCGCGTGGCGGGCCGTCTGGCCAGCGGCCTGGGAGCGCGGAAATTGTTCCTGGTGAGCCACCTGGCCGGGCCGTTGCGGCAAGCTATTCCCCGCACCTCCATTGCGGCGGAGGAAATGGAGGGGCTGCCGGAAAAAATCGCCGGGGCCGGGCAGGAGGAGGCATCCTCCCTGTGCGCATTCGTGCGGGATTGTCTGTCGGCCGGCATTCCGGACGTAATCGTGCTGGAGGGGCGCGAAGGGCAGCTTTTCCGGGAAGTGTTCACCTATGAAGGCGCGGGGGTGCTCTTCAATGCCTACCGGGAAACGCGCATCCGCCGCGCGGAAATGAGGGATGTGATGGACATTGCCCTGTTGTTGCGTCCGGAAATCGCAGCGGAACGCATCCGCCCCATCGTTGAAAGCGAAATCGAAGCCGCCATCGGAAATTACTGGGTCTACGAAATGGACGATATGCCCGTGGGGCTGGCCTGCCTGAAAGGTTACGGGGAAGAAGCGGAAATGGCGCAGTTCACCACCCTGCCCCGGTTCCGCGGGAAGGGACGCGCCCGGGAATTGGCCATTCACTTGGCCGGCGTGGCCCACGAGCAGGGATTCCAGCGCGTGTTCGCCCTCTCCACCGATCCGCGGATGTGGGATTTCTTTCTCTCCCTGGGTTTCTCGCAAGTGGAGCGCGGGGAGTTGCCTCCACAATGGCGGGCGGAATACGACATGAGCCGTCCTTCCCGCGCTTTCCGCAAGACGCTGGGGCAGCCTTGAACGCTTCCGGTTCAATTATGGATTGTATTCGCCCACAACCTGTGATAGAAATTCCATCATCAAACATAGGATCAGGGTTCATGGCCAGCAGGCATCCGGCTGGCTGCATGCCACCTGCCGCAACCATTTGCCGAACAGAGGCATCACCCATAGCTCACAGGCGATCATGGCAATCAAAGTTCCCATTTATGTGATTCCCGGCGAACCGGTGAAGGAATATTTGAACCAGTACACCGATTCCCTGAAGAACATGTTCCAGGAAGCGATCCGGGTTCACCAAAACTTCTGCACCTATGATCGCTGGCGCTCCACCGATTATACCGGGCCCTTTTCCGAGTTGAAGAGCGGATTTCTGACCTACAAGTCCTAGTTCCACTCATCAGGGTGACTTCAGAAGGGGCGGGGCCACCCCCCGCCATGGGACGGATGGCGCGGCAGGTACCCTGCCGGTCCATGAACCGCATCATGATTCGGCATAATCCGGTCCGCCCTGCCATGAGTCCTGCTTCCCCCGCATTTTTCGATCTTTGTACCCACCCCTCCCCCGATCAGGCTGCCGCTTTGGACCGGCAATGCTTTGCCGACCCATGGGATTCCCGCGCTTATGGGGAGCTGTTGGCCAATCCCTGCGTGGAGGCCTGGATTTCCCTTGTAAAATGGGGAAAAGCCGAAGGGGGAGAACCCGCGGGCCTGCTGTGCTTTCTGGTGGCGGGGGACGAGATGGAACTGTACCGGATTGGCGTCCAGCCGAAGTTTCGCGGACTGGGGCTTGCGCTGGATCTCCTGCACCGCCTGGTGGGGGAATCGCAACGCCGCCATACAGCGGGAATCCATCTTGAAGTGCGGAAAGGAAACCAGCCCGCCCGGAATCTTTACGCCAGGGGGGGGTTCGAGGAATGCGGACGGCGTGCCCGGTATTATTCCAATCCGATGGAGGATGCGGTGTTGTACCGGCTACAGCTACCGCGGGAAGAAGCGCCGATCCCGGGCCCCGATTCAGGGTGAAGACAGGCTCGCTTGAAAGGCGGCCGGACACACTTTTCAGACAGAGCTAGGAATCGGAGGAGCGGACGAACCGATCCAGAATCAAACCCGCCAGGGCCCCCCAGAGCAGACTGAAAAAGACGGCAATGAGAATGACGGAAATTCCGAGATCCATCGCCAGAATCCCCTTCTCGTTAATAGGGATCCCAATGAACAGCAAATGCGCCGCCGGCACCGCCCCGATCACAAGGCCCCGCAGCAAATTGGAAACGGTGGGGGCAACCGGCAGCAGGAAGAGCAGTGAGCAGAATCCGGGGATCACCAATCTCATGGCGAACCATTCCAGGATGGATTTATCCACGGGCACTCCAATGGGAATCCCCAGGGATTGGAATACACCAAAGAAATCGAGGGCGAGAAAGAGGACGCTGGTAATCAGGGACGATACCAGCCCTGCGAGGACAACTTTGACGATCAGTGGCAATTGTTTCACCCGGTCCTCCTTCTGATGATTTGATTTCCGCTGTGCAAAAGGGGTTTCCCCCCCGAATTCGGCCACCCATGGATCCTTCCGCCCGGAATGCGGTGCATTCCGCAGTGTGAGCCCTAGGCCCCTTTCCGCACCTGGTACCCCACCGCCTTGCGGTCCCAGGTATCCGGAGTGATTCCCGCAGCCCTCAACTTGGCCTTTTGCACCTTCTCGGTGAGAGTCTTGGGCAAGGCTCCCACGAATTCCACGTAGCGGGGCACCGCAAAATAGGGCATTCGCTCCTGACAATGGTCGAGCACTTCCTCCGGGGTGGGGGAGGCGCCTTCCTTGAGGACGATGCACACCTTGACTTCATCTTCCCCCCCGGCGAATTCCGATTTTACGGCGATGGCCGCGGATTCGGCAACGTGCTCGAATTCGCTGAGCACATTTTCGATTTCGTAGGAGGAGATATTCTCTCCCCGCACCCGGATATAATCGTTGATGCGGTCCACGAAGTAAAAATAGCCGTCCTCGTCGGTGCGCCCAGCATCCCCCGTGTGAAACCATAAGTTGCGCCAGGTTTCCACGGTTTTGCCGTCCATGGCGTTGTAGCCCTGCATGAAGCAGAAAGGCTCCTTGGGCCGCGCCACGATTTCTCCTACTTCCCCGGGGGGGAGTTCCTCGTCCGTTTCCGGATCGACCACCCGCACCTCGAAAAATTTCGAATAGGGCTTTCCGCAACTGCCGGGGTGGTATGGCTCGTCCATGGAATGGTAGAGCACCATATTGATCTCTGTCATCCCATAGGCCTCGATGAGGCGTAAAGCGAAGCGATGTTCGAACGCCTCGCGAATTTCCAACGGGGCCGGCACCGCGTAGATCACGCGCAGGCGGTTGTCTCCATCCTCGGGCCGTTGGGGCTGGCGGTAGACGAATTCGGTCATCACCCCGAGGGTGTTGGTGATGGTGATGCCGTAATTGCGGATATCGTCCAGCCAGCGGGAAGCGGAAAAACCCGGCACAATCACAACGCTGCACCCGGCAATGAGCGATCCGTAGAGTTGAATCAACAGGGCGTTGGCATGAAAGAGCGGCATGCAAATGTAATAGGTATCCCCGGCATTCATCTCGAGATTTTCCACCACCCCCAATCCCAGCAAATACAGGTGGGCGTGGGGCATCAACACCCCTTTGGAGGGTCCGGTGGTACCGGAGGTGAACATGATTGCCCCGATGTCCGAATAGCGGACTTCCCGCTCGATCTCAGTGTTCGGGGAGAGAGCCAGGGCCTCATAGGAGACCAACTCCACCCGTTTCATGGCGGGCCATTCCCCCTCCCCTCCCAGCACAAACGCCTTTTCCAATTGGGGCGCCTGTTCCTCGATTTCCGCCAGCCAAGGCAGGTAATCGGCGTGAATGAATATTATCCGGACGCCGGAATTGGTCAGCACATGAGTGAGAAAGGAACCTTTGTAGGCTGTGTTGACGAAAACGGTCACTGCCCCCAGGCGGCTCAGGGCAAACCATGTAATGCAAATTTCGATGGAGTTGGGGAGCATCACCCCCACCCGCTCCCCCGGTTCCACATCATGGCGCAACAGCCCGTTGGCCAGGCGGGTGGTCAGCAAATCGGTTTCATGGAAGGTGAGGGGCGGATCGTCCTGGAATTGCAGGAAGGGTTTCTCCCCCCGGACGGCAGCGTGCTCGGCCAGTACCTTTCCTACCACCCAACCCGACTTATCCGTGCCCATCTTTCCCCTGTCCTTTCGTTCCCCCGCCCTTTCGTTTCATTGAGCCTGATGATCCCCCGATGATCTTCTCAGCAAGAGGACCTCCGCATGAGGACAGATGGTGTCGCGGGGATCTCGGATTCAGGTGCATCACCTTAGCCTTCCCCTGCTTGCCATGGCAAGTCAGGTGAATCCAGCAGAGGGACGGCCTTTATGTGTGCTCAATCAGACCTTTGAAACATACTGGATGCTTTCCTCGATGAGGTTTTCCATGCGCCGGGAATCCGACAGGATACGGTCCGGGAGAACGGCGTAACCTTTCTTGATCCGGCCCTTGGGAAAATATTTGAGCGGTGTCACCTCAGGTTCCAGGAGGATGGGGGAGACGGTTTCAGGGGGCAGCTGCAAGGCGGTTCCGAATTTTCCGCAGGTGATGAATATTTTCCCATCCACATATGCCGCAACCGCGCCGAATACGTTTTTGAACTCAAACCGGATTTCCGGGGAGGAATCCTGCCC
>CAZOXD010000077.1:0-1410 GCA_964583525.1 uncultured Pseudomonadota bacterium | reverse complement strand
CTTGAGCTTTCCCGATATTGGCTCCATATTCAGGTGGAACGATACAATTCCGCCACCCTTATCACCGATGATTGGATTCATTCAATGGACCCAACCCAGCGCTACCGGTTGCAGCGGGGATTTTCCTATCGCAGGGAAGCCTTTGGCGGAATCCTCTACCACTACGAGGGCACCCAACCGGACCCCCGGGTCACCATAGTCTCCTCCTCCTTTTTGATCGACCTGCTCGACGTGCTTTGCGAGCACCCGGAGCAGCCCCTGGGAGGACTGATCGAGGCCGTGAGCGAGCACTGCGGGTTGAACGCCGCCCAAAAGGGGAAAGTGGAGGAATTTCTCGGCACCCTCACCCGGAGAGGCGCGCTTGTACCCTGCACCTGAAAACTACCCGCCCGCTTTCGCCGAACTTGCCAAGGCCGGCCATCTATCCGCGCCGATTACGGTGACTTGGGAGGTCACCAACCGCTGCAATCTGCGCTGCGCCCATTGCCTGTCCGATTCCGGGCCGGAAGCCTCCACTGCGGGTGAACTCTCCCTGGAGGAGGCCAGGAGCGTGGTGGATCAACTGGCGGATGCCCGGGTGTTCCAGATTCACTTCGGCGGGGGCGAGCCCTTCGCCTACCCGGGATTCCTGGATCTGCTCCGCCATGCGCAGGCGCGGGGGTTCTGCTGTCTGTGCATCAGCACCAACGGCTCGCTGTTGAACGAGGCCCGCATCGCCGGACTGGAGAAGCTGGGGGGCATCTACCTGCAACTGAGCCTGGACGGGGCCTCGGCGGAGAGCAACGACGCAGTCCGCGGCGCGGGAGCCTTCCAACGCACGGTGGCGGCCCTGGAGCGGCTGCGGAGCGCCCGCATCGTCCGCACCGTCAACTTCGTCTATTGCCGCCATAACGCGGGGGAACTGGACCCCATGCTGGAGTTGGCACAGCACCATGACGCCACCCTGCGCGTAACCCGGCTCAAGCCCTCCGGGCGGGGGGCTGAGAGCTACGCCCGCCTGCGTCCCACCCAGGAACAGTTGCATGCGCTGCACGGCTGGCTGCACGCCCACCCCGGCGTGCTCACCGGGGACAGCTTCTTCCATTTGAATGCGTTCGGAGGCGCGCTCCTGGACGGGTTCCGCTTTTGCGGCGCGGCGCGGCTGACCTGCCTGATCGTTCCCAATGGCGATGTCTTCCCCTGCGCTTTCACCCAGAACGACAAATTCCGGGCGGGGAACCTGCGGGAAACCCCGTTCGCGCGGATCTGGCGCGGCGGGGAGAGCTTCAATGCTTACTTCCGCGGCAAACCCCAGGGCGCCTGTAACCATTGCGAGGCCCACGCCGGCTGCGGCGGCGGCTGTCCCGCCGTCAAGCACACTCTCACCGGGCGCATGGACCTGCCCGATCCCGACTGCGTGCTGGATACCGC
>CAZOXD010000076.1:9452-20096 GCA_964583525.1 uncultured Pseudomonadota bacterium | reverse complement strand
TGGGGCAGTACCAGAAGGCCATCGGGTACTATGAAAAGGCCCTGGCCATTTACAGCGGGACATTGCCCAAGGGCCACCCCTCCATTCGCCAGGCAGAAGAAAATTTGGCAGCGGCGAAAAACCAGCAATGAAGAAGAACCGGGTCTGGTTGCCGCTTGGGAGCCCACGCTGTCAGGGAACCAGCGGTAGGCCGTGCGCACTTGGGGAAGACCGTCATGGGATCATCTGAAGCCGACAAAAAATTAACGGGATTCGTTGGGTATTTGTCCCGACTGGGTGACGACCACGGCCCCGTCCACTACCGACGTTTTTGGCGGCTGCCAATCAACGCCGCCATTGTGGTTCTGTTGCCCATAGGGTACCCGGCTTGCAGTAACCCGGACTGTGAGGGACATCGCTAGTCGGAACCGGTGTGTCTGCTGGCAACACTGGCGGCGGTGGGGGTGGTCGATGTGTTCCAAGCAGTATTACCCTGTTTCTGATTAACGAAGGCACCGTGCAGGAAGGATTCAATCGAAACGGGGAACCACCGGTATGATGTGTATTACACTTCCAAAATCGTGGTATCGAAGGTTCGAGGAGTCGTTTGTGCCGTAGTGACGGCTCCATCTGGGAAATGTCAGATGATGTTATTTTCACTCCAAACTCGTGGTATTGGAGGCTTGAAAAGCTGTCCAGGCGTTATTGGCGACTCTATATGGGAAATGTTGGCTTATAGCATATTCGCAGGAGTAGGGGTGATTCATGGGAAAAGAGGGTACGTATTTTGTCCGGTTGATTTGCTACCTTTTTTCAACTGGGTTCAATTTGTCGTGACAAGCCCGTAGCTTTCCAAATTTAGTATTATGCCCATAAGATAAGTACGACTTTGCGTCATCGTTTCCAAAGGTAACGGGGCACCTATGTTTGAGTATTGGGGTAAGGCGGCGACCACAGGCAATGGCATTCTTCACCACCCTCTCATCTTGCATGGCCTTGACGTGGCCATGGTCGGACAACAACTGCTCCATGTGGCACCGGATTGGGCCAGGCGTTTTCAGGCGCTGAAGGGGCTCGATAGTGCGCTGGTGTCGGGTTGGTTGGGGTTTTTCCTCGTCATACATGATTTGGGAAAGTTCTCCGAGGGGTTCCAAAACCAGGTGCCCGAGCTTTTCACGCGACTCCAAGGAACATTTAGTTCGCCACGACCGGCGCTTCCACACGGTGACCTTGGGTTGTTGCTCTGGGAGAAATGTGTTTGGCCCACGGCTCTGGAGGAGAATTGGTTTCAGTTGAGTGGGGGGAACCAACAAGTTTGGCGAAAGGTCTTCCAAGCGTTGGCATGCGCGGTGTTTGGTCACCATGGTCGACCGGTGGACAAGCCGGGGCGTCCGCTGGCCGATTGCGTGTCTGACAAGGACAAGGCGGCTGCGCTGGCGTTTTCGCGTCTAGCGAAACACTGGTTTCTGGACGAATGTCCTGCCCCCCCTAATAATCCAGCGCGAGTAGGTAAATCTGCCTGGCGATTTTCATGGTCGTTCGCTGGTTTTGCAGTGCTGTGCGATTGGCTAGGCTCAGATAGCAAGTTTTTCCCCTTCGAACCCACCGTGGCCGATCAGGCCTCGGTGGATCACTACCAGCGAACCATCGTTCGTCAACGTGCGGCAAAAGCGGTGTCGGAATCGGGTGTATTGCCTCAGTCCGTTCCAAAGAGAAATGGTTTCGCTCAGCTTTTCCCCCAGTGGTCGGCTCCCAGTCCGTTGCAATCTATCGTTGATCGGTCCGCCTTAGGGCCAGGCGCGCAGTTGTTCGTGTTGGAAGACCTCACCGGATCCGGCAAGACAGAAGCGGCACTCACTGTGGCAGCGCGCTTGATGGCTGTGGGTGCAGCCAACGGTGTGTATGTGGCGTTGCCCACCATGGCCACGGCCAACGGGATGTACTCCCGGCTACAGGAAGCCTACCGGCGGTTGTTTACGAAAGGGAGCACCCCCTCGCTTGTTCTGGCCCATGGCCAACGCGCCCACCATCCGGGTTTCACGGATTCCATCGTGGGCGCGGCGGAGCCAGAAGAGTCGTGGCATCATGACCCGGCTGTTGAGACGATCTCGTCCCAGTGTGCGGCCTGGATAGCGGATAGCCGTAAGAAGACCATGCTGGCCCATATCGGTGTGGGCACGGTGGATCAGGCGTTGCGCACCATATTACCGGCCAGTCACCAATCCCTGGGATTGTTCGGCCTGTCGCAGAAGGTGCTGATTGTGGACGAGGTGCATGCCTACGATCCCTACACGACCGGCCTCCTGGAAGCGCTGCTGACGTTTCACGCGGGACTGGGCGGCAGTACAATCCTGCTATCAGCGACGCTTCCCCAGTTCCTGCGCCAGAGTCTGGTTACAGCCCATTGCAAGGGTTTGGGGGAGGAAAGACCTACGCTCACGCAATCGGGCTATCCTTTGGTAACCCATGTGGGGGGTGCATCTCCAGCCTCCGTGGTGGAGACGACTCTCGAAACACCCCCATCGCATACCCAGCAGGTGGGGGTCGCGTTCGTTCACACAAAAGTCGAGGTTGTCGAGTACTTGGCGAAGCAGGCGGGTGAGGGGCGTTGTGCCTGTTGGATTCGCAACACGGTCGTGGATGCATGTGACGGTTACGATCTCTTGCGGGCTCTAGGCGTGCCAGGGAATCGACTGACCCTGTTTCATGCTCGCTTCACCCAGGGTGATCGTGCGCGGATTGAATCGGAGGTGCTTTCCCGTTTCTGTGCAACCAGCACCGCTAACGAACGCAGTGGGCACATTGTAGTGGCCACACAGGTTGTTGAACAGTCGCTGGATCTGGACTTTGACGTCATGGTCACCGACCTGGCCCCCATCGAACTGCTCATCCAGCGCGCAGGTCGGCTGCGGCGTCATCGCCGAGACGCCAAGGGCAATCCCCAGGATGATTCTTCCCAAACTGATCAGCGTGGCGAGCGTCAATTGCTGATCCATGCCCCCGTATTTGTCGATGAGCCGACGGGTGAGTGGTATCAGTCGGTTTTCCCTCGCGCGAGCCATGTCTACCCCAGCCACGGACAGTTGTGGCAGACGGCCAAGCTACTGACTGACCGCGGGGGTTGGCGGCTGCCAGCCGATGCACGCGCCCTGATCGAAGGCGTGTATGGAACTGAAGCGATATCGCCCACAGGTCTTGAGCGGCGTGACCAATCGGCAGAAACTCAGGCCAAGAAGTATCGTACTGTCGCATCCCAAAACCAACTCCGTTTTGAGCACGGCTACCGCCGAGATGAAACACTTTGGCAAGACGATCAATTGGCGGTGACCCGCCTGGGCATCCGCCAGACCACCGTGCGGTTGGCCCGCTGGGAAAACAGCGCGCTTCGTCCCTGGTGCGGCGACTTGGAACCTCCCTGGGAAATGAGCCAACTCTCCGTGGCGCGTTACCGAATTGCCGAGGAAGCCGAGCCGACGGATGAGGCACTTAAGCAGGCGGTATCAGCGGCCAAGGCCGCGATGCCCGACCGTTGCAAGTGGGCCATGCTGGTTGTGTTGCACCCGGGGGAGGGCGACCGGTGGGCAGGCGAGGCGCTGAACGACAAGGGTGAGCCTGTGTCGGTCACCTATGATCCACGGACGGGACTTGAAGTGAACAAATTTTGACCTCTATTACGGAATAGCGTCCACAATCATTGATCCGGGGAGAATGCAATCATGAACTTGATCGAATCCAAGTGGATCGCCGTTAGGCGGGAGGATGGGCAACGGGAGCGGATTGCCCCCTGGCAGGTGACGGCTACCTACGACAGAAATCCTATCGTGGCGTTTGATCTGCCCCGTCCCGATTTCAACGGAGCGATGGTGCAGTTTCTCATCGGGCTATTGCAGAGCACCTTTGCCCCGGTTGAGGAAGTTGATTGGACTAACCCCTTTATGCAACCCCCCACGCCGAAAGCGCTGCGAAAGGCTTTCGCCAGCATCGCCCATGCGTTCGACCTGGGCGGCGCAGGTCCGCGGTTCATGCAGGACAGCGACCCCGCGCTATTGGAAGGGGAGGGCAAACCCATCGCCAATTTGCTCATTGAGGCCCCAGGTCGAGCAACGTTGCGAGACAACAAGGACCATTTCATCAAGCGTGGTGGTGTGGTGGGGCTTTGCGCCGCATGCGCTGCAACGGCAATTTATGCGCTCCAGACCAATGCGCCTGTCGGCGGCGTAGGACACCGTACATCGTTGCGGGGTGGAGGGCCGCTGACCACGCTGGTGCTGGGCCGCACTCTTTGGGAGACCCTGTGGCTGGCGGTGCTGCCTAATGAGGATTTTCTGGATTCGCGATACGCCAACGCTGACTTGTTCGATGATGCGACCCGCTTTCCCTGGATGGGGGCCACCCGCACCAGTGAAGCCCGCACCGGCAGTGAAACTACACCGCAGGACGTACATCCTCATCAATACTTCTGGGCGATGCCAAGGCGAATTCATCTGGATGAACCCGAAACCCAGGTTGGTGATTGCGACCTCTGTGGCGCATCGGCTGTAACCCGCTACACGCGTTACTTCACCAGGAACTACGGCATCAACTACACCGGCCCATGGAAACACCCGCTGACACCGTACACCCGAATAGAGGCGAAAGAGGGGGGAGATGAATGGGTGACTCGCAAGGGTCAGCGCGGGGGGATCGGCTACCGCCACTGGCTGGGATTGGTGCAGCATACGCGAGACCAAGCCACTCATCGTGCGCCCGCAACCGTGGTGGACAGGTACTTAGCGATCAGACAGGAAGTGGGCGCATACCGTTTGTGGGCTTTTGGCTACGACATGGACCAAATGACAGCCCTTGGTTGGTGCGAGTCCACCATGCCGTTGAATCATATTCCCCGTGAGAACCGGGAGGAATACGAATGGGATGTGGCCGTGATGGTGCAGGCCGCCGACAAAGTGGCCTCTAACCTTCGCAAGGCTGTGAAATCGGCTTGGTTCAAGCGGCCCGGTGATCACAAGGGAGATACCACCTTCATCGATCACGCCTTCTGGCATGACACCGAGTCGGTGTTCCATGCCCATCGCGAACAATCCGCAAAGACTACCGACCGCCATCAACGTCAGACCGTTCGCCAGCGTTGGCACCAAATAATTTGCCGGCAGGCGCTATCGCTGTTCGACCACTGGGCCACCCATGGACCCATTGAGGATGGCAATCCCCGGCGCATCTATGAGGCGCGCCGGGACATGCTGAAGTGGAATCACGGTCAAGCCATCACCGAGACATTATTGGGGATTCCGGCGGCCAGCGACAAGCGAGCAGGTTGATGGATCATCCGCTGACGGACCGCGCCTTTAATCAATAGAGGAACAATGAGTGAGACGAGAGGGATGAATTTTGGGCCTGACACGCCAGAATGGGCCATATTCCGCGAATGGTGGAAGTGGTTGCAAGTGCACCCCGGAGACCGAGCTGAGCTACGCCGTTGCCAGCGGCTGGAGGAAGTGCTCCTGTGCCCGGCCTACTACAACCTGCGGAACCGCTTGGCAAGGGTGGGCAAGGTATACGGTACCGGCCTAGCCGCAGTGGCCGGACTGGCCGCACACGTTAAGGAGGACAGTGGTGGAGAGTCACTGGCCCGACAGTTGGGCATGCAGGAGGGAGACAAACCGCGCATGAGTGGCTTGCGATTCCGTCGCCTCCTTCAAGCCAGGAATCATCCATCGCTGTACGTGCCCCTGATCCGGGCAATCCGCTTGCTTGATCGGCGGGTCAGTCTGCAAGGCCTGGCGCGCGGGGTCTACTGGTGGAACGACGGCACCAAGCGGCGCTGGGCGGAGGACTACTACGCTTTCAACACCAAGGACTAACACTTACCCACGGGAGGAACCTGCCATGAGTCGATTTATTCAGTTGCACCTGTTGGCGTCGTACCCGCCATCCAACCCTAACCGGGATGACCTGGGTCGCCCTAAGACCGCCGTGATGGGTGGCGTACCGCGCCTGCGCATCTCGTCACAAAGCCTGAAGAGAGCCTGGCGCAAATCGGAGTTGTTCGCGTCTGCCCTTGGAGAGCATGTGGGCACACGGACCAAGGAGATGGGGCGTGAGGCTTTCAAAGCACTGGTTGACAAGGGGGTGTCGGAGTCCAAGGCGAAGGCCTGGGCCAAAGCCATTGCCGAGCAATTTGGAAAGTCCAAGGGGGCCAACAAGGACAAGCCTTTGCTCGAACTGGATATTGAACAACTTGCTCATTTCAGCCCGGAAGAACGGGAGGGCATCGATGCATTGGTGGAGGTGCTGGCGAGCGAACGACGGCCTCCGTCGCAGGATGAACTGAAACTGTTGCGGCAGGCCAACCGGGCGGCGGACATTGCTTTGTTCGGACGAATGCTGGCCTCTTCCCCCAAGTTCAACGTAGAGGCGGCGGCGCAGGTGGCCCATGCCATTTCGGTACACACGGTGGCCGTGGAAGACGACTTCTTCACGGCGGTGGATGACCTGAACGCCGGGGAAGATGACCTGGGCGCGGGACACCTGGGCGAGACCGAATTCGCCGCCGCGCTACACTACCTGTACCTGTGCATCGACCGCGAATTGCTCACTGCGAACCTCTCTGGTGACGAGGAACTGGCGAAGCGCACCCTGGCCGCGCTGGTGGAGGCGGTGACCAAGGTGGCGCCGACCGGCAAGCAGAACAGCTTCGGGTCGCGCGTGCGGGCCACCTACCTGCTGGCCGAAATAGGCGACGAGCAACCCCGCTCACTATCGGTAGCGTTTCTGAAGCCGGTGAATAGCGGCGATATGATGACTGGAGCCGTGGAGGCGTTGATCCGCTGTCGGGACAACATGGACAAGGTGTATGGGGATTGCTGCGAAGATCACCGGGAAATGAACGCGCAATCCGGCGAGGGCAGCCTTAAGGAAATCATCCGCTTCATCACAGAGTAAAACCAAGGAGTAACCCGATGCGAGACTACTTGTTGTTTCGACTGCATGGGGCCATGGCCGCCTGGGGTGATGTGGCGGTGGGGCAGGTGCGGCCCAGCTTTGCCCATCCGTCGAAGTCGGCGGTAATGGGGATGTTGGCGGCCGCGCTGGGGATCCGCCGCGAGGAGGAGGATGGGCACCATGCGCTTTCTGCGGGCTATGGCTTTGCGGTGCGTCTGGATGCGCAGGGCTCCATCCTACGGGACTACCACACCGCGCAGGTTCCTCCGGAGCGAAGGGGCGTTACCCACCACACGCGCCGTGACGAGCTATGTGCCAGCGACCTGAACACCATCCTGTCCAGCCGCGACTACTATTGCGATGCCCTCTACACCGTAGGCCTGTGGGAAAAGGGCGATCCACCCCACGCCTTGGCCGATTTGCGGGATGCGTTACGCAAGCCGCAATTCACGCTGTACCTGGGGCGAAAGGCGTGTCCCTTGAGCCTGCCGTTGCGGCCCATGGTGGTCAGTGCAGGGACGTTGCGGGAGGCCTTCGCCAAGGCCCGATTTGGTGACGACGAGATACTGGCGGAGATACCCCGTGCGGAGATTGTGGCTTTCCACTGGGAGGAATTGGTGGACAGCGGACTGTTGGTGCGGGCCACCACGGTGCGTCGTGATCAGGTGCTCAGTCGACACCGGTGGCAGTATGCGGAACGAGAGGAAAGTGCGGGGATCGACCCGGCGGTACTCGATGCCGGGAACGGTCCTACAGAGAAAACCAGCGATTGATAGGGAGAGGCCATGTATTTCAGCAGAATCGAACTGCCGGCAACGGGTCTTGAGGTAAGCCAGTTGGAGCGGATCATGGGCGGTGAAGGCTATGGGCATCATCAGCAACTATGGAAGCTGTTTTCGCGCTCAAGGGAGCAGGCGCGCAACTTTATCTACAGTCGCGAGGATGAGTGCAGTTGGCCCCGGTTCTACACGGTGTCCGGCGTGATGCCGGTAGATGACAACGGCCTGTGGCGCATCGATGCCAAGCCCTATCAGCCGCAAATAAGGGAGGGCATGCGGCTGGCCTTCCGGCTGCGGGTGAATCCGGTCGTGCGCAAACGGGAGGCGGCTCATGGCGGCGACAAGACCATCCGGGGCAAGCAGTCCCGTCACGACGTGGTGATGGAGGCCAAGCGCCGGGCGCGTCAGTCAGGCGATGACTCTGTCATGACGCACAACGAGGCGGTGCAGCGCGCTGGCGTGGACTGGCTGGCACGGCGAGCAGAGGCCCGTGGATTCACCCTGCGAGAGGATCAAGTGGTGGTGAACAGCTACCGGCAGCACCGGCTTCGCAAGCGATCCCAAGCGGTGCCGATACGCTTCAGCACCCTGGATTACGAGGGCTTGCTGACGGTGGCCGATGCCGACCGGTTCCTGGAGACGCTGTACCACGGCATCGGCCCATCGAAGGGTTTTGGCTGCGGCTTGCTGATGGTGCGCCGGGCGTAGAGTGCGGGTCAGCAGGTTGCCTCTGGCTGTTGTGTCCTCCACGAGCGTGGGGATGAACCGGACAAGGTGGGAATGCCCTGGCGGGTGGCGCTGTGTTCCCCACGAGCGTGGGGATGAAACCCGGGGTCCGGGTCAACCCTTTCACTGAGTGACTGCCCATGATGCCACCTGTAAAACCCATTGCGATCAAGGATCGGCTGTCCATTCTGTTCGTGGAGTATGGGCAGTTGGATGTGCTGGATGGCGCATTCGTGATGCTGGACAAGAACGGCGTACATACGCACATTCCGGTGGGCAGCGTGGTCTGCCTGATGCTGGAGCCGGGAACGCGTATTTCGCACGAGGCGGTGAAGCTGGCCGCGAACACGGGTTGCCTGCTGGTGTGGGTGGGAGAGGCGGGTGTTCGGTTGTATGCCGCTGGGCAGCCAGGCGGTGCGCGCTCGGACCGGTTGCTCTTTCAGGCCAAGCTGGCGTTGGATGACCAAGCGCGGCTGAACGTGGTGCGCAAAATGTACACGGTGCGATTTGGCGAGGAGGCCCCGGTCAAGCGCAGTGTGGCGCAGTTGCGCGGCGTGGAGGGAGGCCGTGTGAAGGAGCGCTACAAAGAACTAGCGGCAGAGTATGGAATCGATTGGCAGGGCAGGCGTTATGACCCGAAGCGATGGAACAGTGGCGACCTGCCCAACCGGTGTCTGAGCGCCGCCACCGCCTGTTTGTATGGCCTATCGGAGGCGGCCATTTTGGCGGCGGGTTATGCCCCGGCGATCGGCTTCATCCACACGGGCAAGCCGCTGTCATTCGTGTATGACATCGCCGACTTGTTCAAGTTTGAAACGGTGGTGCCCGCGGCATTTTCCGTGGCCGCTGACAACCCGCCACATCCAGAGCAGGCGGTGCGGTTGGCCTGTCGTGACGCCTTCCGCGAGACTCGTCTGTTGAAGAACATCATACCCATTATCGAGGAAGTGCTGAGTGCGGGCGGCCTGCTGGCGCCGGAACCACCGGAGGAGTCCGTGCCACCCGCAATACCTGTTGAAAAGGGGATTGGCGATGCTGGTCATCGATCTTGAGGCGGCTCCCCCCAGCCTACGGGGGAGGATGGCTGTCTGGCTGTTGGAGGTGAGAGCGGGGGTGTATGTGGGCAAGGCATCAAAGCGCGTGCGCGAAATGATTTGGCAACACGTGTTGGCCGGAATCGGCAAGGGCAACGCAGTGATGGCGTGGTCCATGAACACCGAATCGGGCTTTGATTTTGTCACCATCGGTGAAAATCGGCGAATTCCCGTGGACTGGGACGGTGCCAAACTTGTGTCTTTCATGCCCCTGCCCGACCATCGGCGGAAGAAAAAAAAGGGAACTACTGAAGCGAAAAACCAGCTTCCGTTACCAGATGAATAATATGCTTACTTGGACGATATTGGTCCGTGGACTTTCTGCGTGTTTCTTTCCTTTTCTGAAACAATGAACTACAAGAAGAGTGTTCCCCACGTGCGTGGGGATGAACCGAAAGGCGAGAAAGAGATGATAGTAATAAGAAAGTGTTCCCCACGTGCGTGGGGATGAACCGACTACGTTCGACGCGGGTTACCTGGTGCCGATGTGTTCCCCACGTGCGTGGGGATGAACCGTGATGGGGTCGCCTTTTACCTTTATAAATTCCGTGTTCCCCACGTGCGTGGGGATGAACCGCAGGATCGCCACTCCAATCAGGAACAGCGTGTGTGTTCCCCACGTGCGTGGGGATGAACCGGCGTACAGGGTGGAGGGATCGGAAGGCACGGGCGTGTTCCCCACGTGCGTGGGGATGAACCGTTCAAAGCCTTGGGAGGATTGGACCGTAGCGAGTGTTCCCCACGTGCGTGGGGATGAACCGAAATACCGCTGGCAGGGACGGGTTGACCTTTAGTGTTCCCCACGTGCGTGGGGATGAACCGTCCATCGCGGAGTCGGGGAAGCAATCGGCAATGTGTTCCCCACGTGCGTGGGGATGAACCGTGAGCAAGGGCCGGCCAGTAATAATCCCATCTGTGTTCCCCACGTGCGTGGGGATGAACCGGACTCCTGATGACTGAGAACACATGCCCTGCGGTGTTCCCCACGTGCGTGGGGATGAACCGTAATGGGTCGTGGTGGGCAGCCTCGTAAGTTGGTGTTCCCCACGTGCGTGGGGATGAACCGTCTATTTTCTTGAATGAAGGTGGGGTAATAACGTGTTCCCCACGTGCGTGGGGATGAACCG
>CAZOXD010000076.1:0-9352 GCA_964583525.1 uncultured Pseudomonadota bacterium | reverse complement strand
GTGTTCCCCACGTGCGTGGGGATGAACCGATCAAGGCCGCCGCCCAAAGGAGAAAAACCGCGTGTTCCCCACGTGCGTGGGGATGAACCGAAAGCCAGCAGGATATATAGGGCGCACAGGATGTGTTCCCCACGTGCGTGGGGATGAACCGGTCATGCTGGACCAGGAAGGCACCCGCACCGAGTGTTCCCCACGTGCGTGGGGATGAACCGGATACCGGCTCCATCGTGGCCGGTGACACAATGTGTTCCCCACGTGCGTGGGGATGAACCGAGAACCGTTTTCCCGGAACCCGTGGGGGCCTGGTGTTCCCCACGTGCGTGGGGATGAACCGGAACCTTCCGAAATGGCCATACCAGCTCGATGGTGTTCCCCACGTGCGTGGGGATGAACCGGTAGGGGTGGTCGCATCGCAAACCATGAAGCCGTGTTCCCCACGTGCGTGGGGATGAACCGCAGGACTCACACGTCCGCACCGTTTCGACTTTGTGTTCCCCACGTGCGTGGGGATGAACCGAAATATTCCCTGCCCGCCGAGCGCATCCCCAGCCTGTTCACCTGCAACGAAGCCCTGCTGGTATCCGATGGGCAGGACGCCCGTATCGGGACGCTGACAGCCAATATGGAGTGGTTCCTGCCCTGGCGCACGGTGGATGGTAAGACCATCGCCCCCAAGGGCCAGGCGGCCCTGGAAACGATGATAAAGGGGGTGTTCGACCGCCGTTGGTTCCTGGACTAAATCCGGCACTTCATCGTCTTCGAAGACGACGGAGCC
This sequence comes from uncultured Pseudomonadota bacterium, assembly GCA_964583525.1. Lineage (GTDB taxonomy): Bacteria > SAR324 > SAR324 > SAR324 > JACQKK01 > CAZOXD01. Next base: position 8,577 of record CAZOXD010000076.1, on the reverse strand, counting down.
AGCATCGTCAAGAAGATGGCCGGGTACCATCAGTTTCACGCGGTGAACAAGGCGGTGGACTGTGCGGTACGGGCTACATCCGCTGGCGGCGATCAGAAAGCCGGAGTGATTTGGCACACCCAGGGCAGCGGCAAAAGCCTGTCCATGGCCTTCTTCGTCGGGAAGATCAAGCAACATCCCGATATGGAAAACCCAACCATCGTGGTGTTGACCGACCGCAACGATCTGGACAGCCAACTGTTCAACAACTTTTCCCTGGCCAAGGATGTGCTTCGGGAACCCCCTGAACAGGCGGATACCAGGCAAGAAATGCGTGACCTGCTGCACCGGGCAGCGGGTGGTGTTATCTTCACCACTGTGCATAAGTTCCTGACCGAAGATCGGGAAGAACACCCGAAACTATCCGACCGGCGCAACATCATCTGCATCGCCGACGAAGCCCATCGCAGCCAGTACGACATGATCGACGGTGTGGCCCGGCGTATGCGGGAAGCACTGCCCAAGGCCACCTTCATCGGCTTCACGGGTACACCCATCGAACTGACCGGGAAGATCACCACTGCCGTCTTTGGCAACTACATCGACGTGTACGACATTCAGCGGGCCGTGGAAGACGGAGCCACGGTGCGTATCTTCTACGAAAGCCGCCTGGCCAAGATCAGCTTGGACGAAGCGGAAGTTCCCCACCTGGACGAAGTCGTGGATGACGTGACTGAAGGGGAAGAAATCGAAGGCGCGGAAAAGCAGAAAACCAAGTGGGCACAGGTAGAAAAGCTGGTGGGGGCAGATCAACGCCTTGCCCAAGTCGCAGAAGACATCGTCAAACACTTCGAAGCCCGCCAGGCTGCCATCAACGGCAAGGCTATGGTTGTTTGCATGTCCCGCCGCATCTGCATTGATCTGTATAACCACATCGTGGCCCTGCGCCCCGACTGGCACGGGGCCAACGACGACGATGGCATGGTCAAGGTGGTGATGACCGGGTCGGCTGCCGATGGTGCCGAATGGCAACAGCACATCCGCAACAAGCAACGCCGCAATCAACTGGCCAACCGGTTCAGGAAGAAGCCGGACGACCCCTTCAAGCTGGCCATCGTGCGGGACATGTGGCTGACCGGCTTCGACGTGCCCTCCCTGCACACCATGTACATCGACAAGCCCATGCGGGGCCACGGGCTGATGCAGGCCATCGCCCGCGTGAACCGGGTCTACAAGGACAAGCCCGGTGGGCTGATCGTGGACTACCTGGGGGTGGCCCATGAACTGAAGAATGCCCTGTCCCACTACACCGAAGGCGACCGCAACATCACCGGCATCGACATCGCCGAAGCAGTGGCCCTGCTACAGGAAAAGCTGGAAGTCATCGGCGACATGTTCCACGGCTTCGACCTGTCCACCATCGGACAGGGGCCACCAACCGCGCAGATATCCCTGGTGACAGGGGCCATGGATCACATCGTGGCCCAGGACGACGGCAAGGCCCGCTACCTGGAGCTGGTCACGGAAATGAAACATGCCCTGGCCTTGGTGGGGGATCACGACGTTGTACGGAACAACTTGAATCGCATCGCCTTCTTCCAGGCCGTAGGGGCCTCCATTCGAAAGCAACTGGAAACCGATGGCACTGGTGGCACTACCCCCGAAGATCGGGACACGGCCATGCAGCAGATCATATCCAAGGCCGTGGTCGCAGAAGGGATTGTGGACATCTTCGCCGAAGCGGGCCTGAAGAAGCCCGACGTTTCCATCCTGTCCGATGAATTCCTGGAAGAAATGCGCGGCATAGAACATCGCAACCTGGCCGTGGAACTGCTGAACAAGCTACTGAACGATGAAATCAAGGTTCGGCGGCGCAAGCACCTGGTGCAGGCCCGATCCTTCGCGGAACTGTTGGAACAGGCGATCCTACGCTACCACAACAAGGCCATCGATTCGGCCAAGGTGATCGAAGAACTGATCGCCCTGGCCAAGGAAATGCGGGACGCTGATCGCCGAGGGGAAGACCTGGGTCTGACGGACGATGAAGTGGCCTTCTACGAAGCCTTGGAAGTAAACGACAGTGCGGTTAAGGTGCTGGGGGATGAAGCCCTACGCGCCATCGCCCAGGAACTGCTGACCACGGTGCGCAAGAACGCCACCATCGACTGGTCGGTCAAGGAGAACGTCCGGGCCAGGATGCGGGTTATGGTGAAGCGCATCCTGTGCAAGCACGGCTACCCACCGGACATGCAGGAAAATGCAACCCAGACCGTACTGGAACAGGCGGAACTGATGGCCGAGGGGTTGGCGGCGTGATGGCAGTGAAGCCGAAGTTAGATGTTGTCAAAATCGCAGAAGAAACCATTCGGGATCGACTTCAGTTCTTCGAAAACGGTAAGGAGGTCTGACATGCCAACAAAATCAGAACTGGTTGCACTTGGACAGAATGTCTTGAAAGGCATCGGATTCCACGGCCACATCAGACCGTTGCCTGTCAGTGTTAAGGCAGTCAAATCAGACACCCAGACCGAAAGTGGTAAGACCAGTATCTATCTTCGAATCGGAACCCTGCCAGGGACTGGTCTCTATAGTGAAGTGTGGTTCGATGCAGACACAGGCTGGGGTGGCCACAGGTTCTGGTGTGGATTTTCGTCCCGTGACCAAGATGAAATTGAAGCCATTGCTGATAGGGCCGCGCCGAAGGTCGGGAAATCAGGAGCCATGATTGATTTGAACGCTTCAGATCAAAAACACCCCGCCAGATTAAGCGACTTCGGAAAGCCCGTGCTGGAAGGGCATGTAAAACCATCGGGATGGTGTTGGTATGGCTTCTATAGCAAGAACATTCCAAAGCCCGGATCGAAGTGGATGAAGGAAGCGGCGGCGTTCCTGTCAACCGGTTCCGAACTTTACATGGAAGTTGAAGGCCGCAACGACGTGGTTTCTGAAGAAGAAGCCAACGACCAGGAGTTCAAGAAGAACACCAAGGAACGGAAGCATTTACGAAAACACACCTCCTGGGAACGTGACCCAAAACTTGCGGAAGCGGTCAAGGTGGCGGGGAAGTATACATGCAAAGTTTGTGGGTTCCGATTCCAAGATGAATTTGGCCCCAACGGCAAGTACGCAGAAGCCCATCACCTGAACCCCTTGGGTCTTCAGCAGAAGAAGAAAACAGTGAAGACCAACCCCAAGGACATGGTATGCGTCTGTGCTAATTGCCATCGTATGTTCCATAGGTTCATTGCCCTAAAGGGAGCACCAATCAATGTGGCTGAACTTCAGTCCATCCGGTCTGCAACGAAGTCCAAACCTTGACATTGGGAACACAGGACAAGGTGAACCTGGACATGTTCTGGCTGAAGGATGAATCCATGGAAGATGCCGAAAACTTGCCTTCACCCGATGTCCTGGCCGCCGAAATCGTGGATCAGCTTGAAGCGGCCCTGGAAGAATTCAGGGGAATCGAAGAAGCACTGGGGGTGGAATAGGAGGGATACAGTATGGCCGTAAACGCAACCGGAAGACGGGACACCCGCTTGGAAGCAAATGGCGCGGAATTTCTGGTCTTGGGTAATCTGCTTATCGAAGGCATTTCCGCATATAAGAACTACGTAAATATGCCTGGATATGATCTGGTTGCCGTGAATCCAGGAACAAAAAGGATGGCAAGAATTCAGGTGAAAAGTCGCTATGTCACATTACCAAGCAGTTTCCTTATCAAGAATTTTGATTCTGACTTTGCTGTTTTTGTTGCGTTGAATAGAGGATATAGAAGACCAAAGAAAGGATCGGATGATCCAGAAGGGATAAAGCAACCCGACTTCTACGTGTTCCCTACAAAGAAGATCAAGAAACTGTCCAAGCCTGGAAGTCGATTTGGTAAGATTCCAGTCAAGTCTATTCCGAAGTTTGAACAGTACCAGGGTAGGTGGGATTTGATCCGTGATTTTCTAGTGGGGAAATCCAAATGACCGCGCACATTTGTGTGATGGACGCGACGGCGGAGATCATCGATCAACTGGAAGCGGCACTGGAAGAATTCAGGGGGATCGAAGAAGCCCTGGGGGTGGAATGATGACTCTGCGTGACGAACTGGAAGCGACGTTGGGGGCAGCCCAGGGGGTGCAAGGCAGGCTGCTGGATGCGGTGGTGGGGCAGGTGGTGAATGGGGGGTGATCGTCCAACCAAATCTTAGCCACTAAACCTCCCCGATCAAATTTGTTGGGAAGATAAACCATGGAATTCCCTAGTTGGTTCAAAAAACTGTGGTGGGCAGTGCTCCTAATTGTCTTCGGCGCAATAATCGGTATTCGTTCCGGACAAATCTTGGAATCAGGTACGAAGGACATCGACCTTATTGCAATCGGTATCTTCATAGCACTTGCCTTGGCCCCAATTTTTCAGGAATTCAACATTCTTGGATTCAAATTCAAACAAGAACTGCAACGTGTTAAGGACGAAGTTAGGCATCAAATCGACGTTTTTAGAACAGAAGTGAACGCAAGTATAAGGGCGGACGTTTCTCCAACCTTTTACCTTGGGGGCACCCCTCCTGATTCCATGCTGAAAGAAATGGAAGAACGGATTATCAATACTGTCCGCGAAACAAGTGGCGAACAAGGCATACGTGGGGTTGCTGAAACAGAAGCCCTAGATGTGGCTGAAGACGTGCGAATGCTTTTTTCCGCTAGGCACAACATCGAAAAGGAAATCACTAGAATATATTCGTCTACGTTCTCTTATGAAGATTCTCCAAGGCGGATGCCTACGTTCCATGTACCGGAGATGTTGGTCAAACGCCAAATCATTAGCCCTGATTTGGCCCAGGCAATCAGGGACGTGTACAGAGTGTGTTCCCCAGCGATCCATGGTGAACCTGTAACTTCGGCCCAGGTAGAATTTGTCAAAGATGTGGCCCCCAAGTTGTTGGCAACGCTGAAGTCGATCAGTTGATCGGTTCTGGAGGTCGGATCATAGAAAACTGAAGTCGTCACAACCAAAACACCGATGATCGGGCGTGGGTGATACAGTTCATGGTACGTCCCATCCTGCGCAAACACGGGTACCCCCCCGACATGCAGGACAAGGCCACGCAGACGGTCTTGGAGCAAGCCGAATTGATGGCGGAAGGGTTGGCGGCGTGAACATGGGAGGATTCTGAATGCGACTTGCTGACTATGAATTTGAGTATGTGGCAACCATTGAACCGGATAGGAATGACGATGGTTCAATCGCAGAATTTCGTCCACAGACCCGCTACAACAACAAGAACGGTGATCCACTAAACCCACATGGCTCCGGGTCATTCTGTAGGTTTCGTGTTCGAAGCGCGCCCCAGGAAGAAGGGGTTTATGCGATAACGCTTAACGGGAAGACCCAGTACATAGGCGAATGTGTCAACCTACGCCAGCGATTCAGTACGGCTCAGTACGGTGGAATATCGCCAAAGAACTGCTTCAAAGGTGGGCAATCAACCAACTGCAAGGTCAACAAGAAGGTTTTGCATCATGCCAAGCAGGGGGACAACATCGAACTTTGGTTTATCAAAACCGAACTGGGCAACGCCCGAAAAGTTCTGGAATCAGAATTGATCAGTCTGATAGATCCCGGATGGAATGGGCGAACTTGAATGTAAACGGCTGGGAGTCTGAAGGCTGGAATCGTGGCCGAACTGGTCGCCGAAATCGTCGATCAACCTAAAGCGGCCCTAGAAGAATTCCGGGGCATCGAAAAAGCGTCGAACTGGAGTACAAGGGCCGGATGATGCCACGGTCTAGATTTCAACACATAGACTGACAAATCCGCCAGTCGTCAGGTAAATGAAGAGAGGAGGTAACACGATGCCAAGGAAACGAATTCCAACTAGCAATCTTATAAGAAAGGCAGTCGATACAAATGAAGATTTCGTGATGTTTGAAGGCTATGTGGCAGAGTCAACAAACGAAACCACCAGATTGCATCCATCCCTATCGCCAAGCTGCTACCTGGAAATTCCAACGGATTCAATCCTGGATTGGCAGAGTGCCGGTGAAGAAAAGCTGCGTGTTTATGTTACGGCCTCAACGGAAATTCGGAAGACGATTACTGAGATACTAACGGCAGGCAATATGCAAGATCAAGATATAGACGATTTCACATATCTACAAGTTGGAAAAGATATGCAAGGAGGAAATCGACAATATACTCTAATTTCGAATATCATGAAACATAAGCACCCTGCCGCCAAGAATGCCATCAACAACGTCCGCTAAGCATGATTATTCTCTAAATCGTCTAAGCCGTATCGTAGGTGTGGCATTGGATGGGTTTCACGTATTGAACTGGCATTGGGGCTTGCAGTCAGGTCAACCCGTCACCCAGAACCTTGCCCTTGCACCACTCCGGCTTCTTCCACGACTCCCGTGGCCGGATCACTTTCAGGGTGTCCGGGATCGGGACGGTGATCCCAACCTTCCCTTCGATCCACCGGACGCTGACCAGGTGGTCGTCCAGGGTCTTCTTGCCCACCTTGGCCTTGTCGGGGCTGTTGGCGAAGAACCAGGCGTTCACGTCGTTCCCCCGGATCATGACCTTCCAATAGCCGTCCGGGGTGACCAGGCCGTGTGATTCGACGAAGAAGTCGTTCGACGCATCATTCCCCCAGTACACGCCCCCGATCACCCACACCATTCCCTGTTCCCGGTAGCATTCCGCCAGAACTTCGGTCACGGCCCATGCGCCCCGGTTCAGGGCCTTGGTCTGGGGCATGATGTTGACCATGTGGTTACTTTCGGCGGCAGATGCCTTGGCCGAATCCATCTGATTAATCGAAACCAGGTGGCCCCGGTCGAATTTGATTCCGTTGGTCGTCGGCACCTTCGGATGGCTGGTGCTGTACGCCTTGCTGCTGGTCGGTTCACACCGATCGTCTATCTGGTCGTCCTTCTTGTAGGTTCCCCGCTTGAAATCCCCGGTGTCCTTTCCAATGCGATATTCGAACATCACCGGCCCACGCTTCGAACAGTCGATCCACAAGGTGAACCCGTGGTAGTCCCGCCTGATGACCTGGGCATAAAGGGTGCTGGTGGCTAGCAGGGCTTTGGCAAGGATCAGGACGAAGCGCATTGGTGTCCCCCTGGCAGGGATGCTAATCAAAGTATTCTGGGGTCTTGACCTAGCCGTTCCGGTGTCGCCCGTCCTTTCGAACGCCTGCGTCTAACCCCAACCCGAACAAAGGAAATCCCGATGGTAAAGCATTGGCCCCTGCTGTCTACCAGAAACCTGCTTGATCTTGGACTTCTAAAAATCGATCAGGACACGGCCCTATCACCGCGCACCGGCGATGAATTCAAATTCACCATCATCAGGATGCCGGACATCGTACAGGTGATTCCCCTAACCACGGATGGGAAATTGGTGATGATTCATCAGTACCGCCACGGAAGCCGGGCCGTTGGTTTAGAAGTACCAGGCGGGTTGATCGATCCGGAGGATGCAAGCCCACACGATGCAGCGATTCGGGAACTGGAAGAAGAAACCGGGTATGGCAGTGGGGTCGTAGTTCAACTGGCCGAACTACGACCCCAGCCAGCCCTGATGTCCAATCGGGTATCCTTTTTCCTGATCAAAAACGTGGAATACCGAAGGATACCGGATTTGGACAGGGCGGAAGATATCGAAATGGTTCTGGTTAACCCTTCGGAAATAGGCCCGATGATTCAGGATGGCCGAATTCATAATGCGACGACCGTGACCGCCCTGATGCTTGCCTGGTGGTCGAAACACCTACCGGAAATCTGACCAAGGAATTCTTTCAAATCCCGTTGCTGTCCGGACGGTACCCAGCAGCCCGAAAACACTCCCCAGCCCAGGAATCTCATATGCCCATGCTTGACCTATCCCCCGAAGAACTGCTGACCACGACAAGGGCCGTGCGGAAGCGCCTTGACCTGACCAGGCCCGTGGAACTGGAAGTGATCAGGGAATGTCTGGAAATTGCCTTGCAGGCCCCATCCGCCGGTAATTCACAGGGATGGCACTTCGTTGTCGTAACGGACGCTGGCAAGCGGGCCAAGCTGGCTGACTTCTACCGCAGGGCCTTCGCGGAATACCGCACTTGGCCTACAGCAGCCGGAAACATCCACCAGGATGACCCGGTACGGGGGCCGCAACAGCGACGGGTGATGGAATCATCAGCATACATTGCAGCGCACCTGCATGAAGTCCCGGTGCTTGTCATCCCCTGTATTGAAGGGCGCATCACGGAAAAGAACATTCCAAGGTCGGCTTCACTTTGGGGGTCATTGCATCCGGCCACATGGAATTTTATGTTGGCGGCCCGGATGCGGGGGCTTGGGTCAGTCTGGACAACCCTGCATTTGATGTATGAAAAGGAAGCCGCCGACGTTTTGGGGATTCCTTTTGATGATGTTAGCCAGGGATCGCTAATTCCGGTGGCCTACACCAAGGGAACAGATTTCAAGCCTGCCAAGCGCCAGCCCCTGGATGATGTCCTGTACGTTGATGGCTGGAACCAGGGTTGATTCCCATCCTAGACAAAGCCACAGCCCTGGCGGCGGGCCATCGTCCCTGTGGGGAATGCCGTCGAGCCGACTA
>CAZOXD010000075.1:18277-20510 GCA_964583525.1 uncultured Pseudomonadota bacterium | reverse complement strand
GTATCAGGGTATCGGCGCTGCAATGAAAATCGCAAATAACAATCAGTTGAGCGTCCCGGGCACTTCCAACGTGAACAGAGGAATTTGAATGTCGAAGGTTTCTCCGTCCTGATTCACCATCTGGTAGGTGCCCTCCATCGTGCCCATGGGGGATTCCAGCCGGGAGCCGCTGGTGTATTCATACTCCTCGCCGGGGCGGAGCACCGGTTGTTCCCCGACCACGCCGGGGCCTTTCACCTCGTGCACCTTCCCCGTGCTGTCGGTGATGATCCAGTGGCGGTTCAGGAGTTGGACGGTTTCCTGTCCCAGGTTTTTCAATCGCACCTGGTACGCGAATCCAAACTCATTCTGATCCGGGTCCGATTGCTCTTCCAGATAAAAGCATTCCACGCTTACCTGGACTTCGCGGGTAATGGCGGTCGGCATCGAAGTTCCTTTCCATGTGTCGGGAAGTTGAGCGGGTTGTCTATTGCGGGTTGTCTATTATTCGGCCGGTTGCCATGATGCCGGATACGCTCTCCACCTCCGCACCTGCGGTGACTGGGCGGGAGCTTTACCGGGCCCTGGTGGTGTGTTTCATGATTTCACCGGCCCGGGAAAAAGGCTACCCATATTCTGGCCATATCCTGCAACGCATCATGTCTTCCATCCATTCCCTTGAAGAATGCAGCCAGCGAGCCTGGCCGTGCCTGGACCAGGAGGAATTCGCCGGATGGTTTCTCAGGTTCGCGGAAGGATTTACCCGCCGCTCCAACTCCGCGAATGCCGTTCATCCCGAAGATGGCGACCCGGCGGCGTTGATCTCCCATTGCGAACAGGCATACCGCGCCCGGGGATTGCCCCCCATTTTCCGGATCACGCCTCTGGCCCAGCCCCCGCACTTGGATGCCCTGCTGGGGGAGCGGGGATACGGGAAGGAGGGGGAGACCAGTGTTCAGGTGCTGGAGCGAGTTCCCGCCGCATCCGGGGAGTCCGCCGGACTGCATCTCCACACGCCCCCAGGCCGGGAATGGCTGGATTGCTTCACGGCGCTGGATGACACCCCGTCCTCGCGCCATGAGACCCTGCGGGCCATCCTGGCCCGGATCGCCTCCCCCCACGCCGGGGCCGTGCTCCGGGTAAATCGCGTCCCCGCCGGATGCGGCCGGGGTGTGGTGGAAGGAGAATGGATTGGCCTGTTCGATATCGTCACCCACCCCAGGCAGCGCCGCCAAGGCATTGGGGGTCGGGTGATCGCCGCCCTTCTCCATTGGGGAACCGGGCAGGGAGCACTGGGAACACAGGGGGCAACCCGCGCCTACCTGCAGGTTGAAACGGCTAACCAGCCCGCGATCCGGCTTTATGCCAAGCTGGGATTCCGCGAGATCTACCGCTACTGGTACCGGGTGCTGGGGTGAGGGGATGGAGTTCCCACAATTTGGCGCAAGTTCCATTGATTTCCCCCTTTCTTCATTCCAGTCCAGTCCAGTCCTGTTTCTCCTTGCATGAAGATCGACTCCATATTTTTTTGTGAAAAGTAATACAATTGTAGGTGATTTGTATCCCATATGTAGGCCTCCCTCATGGTAATTTTGCCTGGACAGCGGGCAACAAGACCAGGAATCCCAATGGAGAATGGCTATGCATAAGAGATCAAATCGGACCGGACGGAAGGGGCCGGCAAGTTTGCTCCTGATCGCTTTGGTGGCTGTTATTACTCTGAGCGGATCAGGGGGATGCACCTCTATTACTGGAGAACATAAGGAATCAAATGGCCAACGGGGAATCGAAAATTTTGAGGCTGGAAGATCCGCTGCGCGCGATGGAAACCTAGACAGGGCGATCCGATACTACACTCAAGCCCTGAACTCAGGGGATTTATCGGAGGGATTAGCCTCAGAATCCTACTTCAACCGAGGGCTTGCTTACCTTATAAAGGGAAGGATTGACATCGCCTTGGTCGATTTTACCGAATCGATCCGCCTCAATCCGCAACATTACAAGGCATGGAACGCCCGGGGAAGTATTTACGGTATAAAGAAAAAATACGACCAGGCCATAGAGAATTATGGCGAATCCATTCGTCTCAAACCGGATTTTCACGTTGCCTTCAACAATCGGGGGACGGCTTATTTCGAAAAAAGGGAATACGACCGGGCCATCGAGGATTATGACGAGGCCATCCGTCTCAATCCGGATGATTACCAAGCCTTCACCAATCGGGGGAATGTATATAACTCCCAGGGCCGCCATG
>CAZOXD010000075.1:0-18177 GCA_964583525.1 uncultured Pseudomonadota bacterium | reverse complement strand
GATTACCAAGCCTTCACCAATCGGGGGAATGTATATAACTCCCAGGGCCGCCATGGCCGGGCCATCGAGGATTATAATGAGTCATTCCGGCTTAAACCGGATAATTACTGGAACTTCAATAATCGCGGGTTGGCTTACTCCAGGAAAGGGGAATTCGACCGGGCCGTAGAGGATTTCGACGAGGCCATCCGTCTCAAACCGGATAATCGCTGGGCCTTTTACCATCGAGGGAATGTTTTTAATCAACAAGGCCGCCACGACCGGGCCATCGAGGATTATACCGAGGCCATCCGTCTCAAACCGGATGATTACGGAGCCTTCTTCAACCGGGGGTATGCATATGGTTCACAGGGCCGCCATGACCGGGCCATCGATGATTATACCGAGGCCATCCGTTTCAAACCGGACTATCCCAAGGCCTATCTCAAACGAGGTCTCACCTACCACAAAATAGGAAAATGCGAGCGTTCTCTTGCAGACTATCGTGAGGCTCTTCGGCTGAAATCCGATTATTTATTGGCCAATTATGAAATGGCTTGGGTTTTGGCCTCATCACCCGAGGCGAAATGCAGAGACGGTGGCGAAGCCCTGCGCCTGGCAAAAAAAGCGCTCGCAATAAAGGACTATTCCATTACCCGCAATGCGCTCGCCGCAGCCTATGCGGAGATCGGCGATTTTGACAATGCGGTGGAGGAACAAAAGGCCGCTATCACAAAACTGAATCCGAAGTGGAATAAGATATATTTGAAGGAATGGAACGATCAGCTTCAATCCTACGAGCAAGGGAAGCCATGGAGGGATCATTATTGAGATCGAGGGATTGCCGGAATTGAGTAGAGAGTCCGGTGCGAAAAAGACGAGGAAAGACCCGTTCCCTCATCCCATCCCCCCTACTGCAACTCCATCACGATGGGGCAGTGATCCGAGCCCATCACCTCCGGCCGGATATAGGAGCGCGTGAGGCGGGGCCTCAGGGCGGGGGAGATGCAGAAATAGTCGATGCGCCATCCGATGTTCTTCTCACGCACCCCTTTGCGCTGGCTCCACCAGGTGTAGTGGCCCCCCCCGCTGGTGAATTCCCGGAAGGTGTCGATGAATCCGGCTGCCACGATATTGTCGAAACCCCGCCGTTCCTCGGGAGTGAACCCGGGATTCATGACATTGCTCTTGGGATTGGCCAGGTCGATCTCCTGGTGGGCCACGTTGAGGTCGCCGCAAAAGACCACCGGCTTTGTGCGTTCCAGCCGCTTCAGGTGGGCCAGGAATTCCACATCCCAGGTTCCGGTGCGGTAGCCGAGCCGCACCAATCCGTGCCGGGCGTTGGGGGTATAGACATTGACCAGGAAGAACTCCGGGTACTCGACGGTGATGACCCGTCCCTCGTTGTCCAGGTCTGGATCGCCCAATCCGTTGGTGACGTTGAGGGGGACGGCGCGGGACAATACCAGAGTGCCGGAATAGCCCTTTTTCTCCGCCGGATTCCAGTACTGCCGGTACCCGTCCACCTCCAGATCCACCTGATCCGCTTCGGCGCGCACCTCCTGCAAACAGAGAACGTCCGGCTGGGCCTCCGCCAGAAAATCGAGAAAGCCCTTCTTGAGCGCGGCGCGCAATCCGTTCACGTTCCAGGAGATCAGCTTCATGGGGCAAGCGCCTTGTGGGAATTGATTGGGGAGGGTAACACCGTGCTTAGAGCCTCTAACAAAACCAATGGGAATAATTGATTTTGATGATTGAATATTTTGATTGTGATCTCGGAGAAACCCCACCCTTCCGCGGCTCGCGCCGCTCCCTCCCTCCCCGCACGCAGGGAGGGAAAACTGCCATGACACATCATGGGAAGGCACCCCTCCACGTGTACGGGGAGGGGAGACACCGCGTTAGCGGTGTGGGGGAGGGGTTTCACCGCTTGTGCCCCTCCGCGCAAGCCTGCGCGGAGGGGTTATGAGATAATACATCCAACCTTTGAATCAATTCATCATACTCATTGAAATTAAATTGTTAGGTTTTGTTAGAAGTGCTTAGGGTTCCGGGGCCGTTCCGGGGCCGCACCCGCACACACCCGCCGCCTCCCCACGGAGACACGGGCGGCACGGAAACCCGTCATTCCTCGCGGCGGCATTACACCACAAGAAATCCCCCTGGAAAAGGCGGAAATGCCGGAAATGTCCCCTCGGCGCGGAAAGGGAAGGTGGAGAGTGGAATCTTCATGAATTCCTGATTGAATGGACCCTGGAACGATCACGGACACCCCCATGACCAAATTGCGCGATACGAGAATCGTCATCGACCTGGCGCGGCTGGAGCGCAATTATCGGCGGCTGCGTGGCGCGCATGCCCGTCAGCGCATCGTGACGGTGCTCAAGGCCAACGCCTACGGCCACGGAATGGCGCCCGCCGCCCGGTTCCTGCAATCCCTGGGGCAGGAAATGTTCGCCGTGGCCCTGCTGGAGGAAGGGCTGGAACTGCGCCGCGCCGGAATCAAGGGCCGGATCCTGGTACTGGCGCCTCCACCCGCACCGGTTGCCGCTTACTCTGGGGATTCCGCGGATCCCGCGGATCCTGTGGATTCCGGTGACTCCGCTGATCCCAGTGGCTATCGCGTCTGTCTGGAATACGGATTCGAGCCGGTCATTCCCTCCCTGCATCATCTGCGGCAGGCTGCGCATATCGCGGGAGAAGCTGGAGCAACCGTCCCGTCCGGCGGGCCAGCCCTGAAAATCCACCTCAAAGTCGATACGGGAATGGGCCGGGTAGGGCTCCAGTGGACGGAGAGGGAACAGGCCCTGGCGGAACTGGATTTGGCGCGGGGATTGATCCTGCAAGGGGTGTGCTCCCACTTCGCCGAATCCGAGCGCATGGAAAGCGATTTCTGCGATTCCCAACTGGAGAATTTCAAGGCATGGCGCGGGCTGTTCCTGGAGCGTGCGCGGGATGACCCTCCGGAATTCCACCTGGCCAACAGTGGCGGGCTGCTGCGGGATGTCCGTTATCACTTCGACTATGCCCGGGTGGGTTTTTCCCTCTGGGCGCCGCTGATGTTCGACCCCCCGGAATCCCAGCCTCCCCTGAACCGGGAACTGGAGCACGTGATGCGGCTGGTGACCCGCATATCCCACGTCAAGACCATGGGCGAGGGGGACAGCGTCGGGTATTCGCGCGCTTACCGTTCCCAGGAAGGCGAGGTGATCGCCACGCTCCCGGTGGGGTACGGGGACGGCGTGTTCCGCTCCCTGGGCAACCGGGGGTTCGTGGAAATCGCGGGGAGAAGATGCCCGATCGTGGGAACCGTCAGCATGGATCAGATCACCGTTTCCCTGGGCAGGGATTTTCCTGACGAACGTGCGCGGATCGGGGAGGAAGCGCTGCTGCTGGGGGAAAGTCTCCCCGCCGCGGAAGTAGCGGAGTGGGCAGGCACCATCGATTACGAGGTATTCACCCACCTCAACGCCCGCATTCCCAGGGAATACCGCTATGATGGCGTGCGGGTACCCGCTCCCTGACGGAGGGTGCGGGAACGGCGGGTGCGGGGAGCGGGTACTGGGAACCAGGGCTGGGGACGGTACCAGCGGTCTCAAAAATATGTGTGCGCCGCGTGCTTCGAGACGCTCGCTTCGCTCGCTCCTCAGCAGCGCGGATTAGAAAGCCCGATTCCCTGAGATCCAGGGACGGACACGCTTGTCCGTCCCGTCATGGAAGGCTCCGAAGGAGCCTGTCTCGCAGGGTCGGGATTTTGCCAATATTCCATTTTTGAGACCGCTTGTAGTCTATTCTCCCGGAAAATCGAAGTCGGGGCGGCTTTTCCGCATCAACTCGCGCATGGTCTGCCGCAACTCCTCCGGGGTTGGCCGCCCAGCCATGTACCAGCCGTTGAAAATGCGGTGAATCTTCAACCCCGGCAACAGGGCGAAGGTCAAAGGAACCGGGAGGGGGCCGTGCTTCTTGTCGGTGGTTTCGCGAATTCCCAATTGATCGGTCAATTGCAGGGATTCATCGCTGAGAAAGGGGAAGTCCGCCCCCAACCCCGCCTTGAAGGCCTCCTGCACCCTGGGGGGATCGGGGCTGATCACGGCGATTTTACAATAGGATACCTGGGTGGCTTGATGGAATTGGACCAATTCCCGCAACTGAAGCTGTCATTTCGGTCACCAGGGCCCACGATAGAATGCAAGCAGGAGGGGGGAATTTCCGGCAATCCCGGCGACGGAAACCTCGCTTCCCGTTTCATCGGGCAATACCGCATCGGGAAAGGTATCGCCGGGTCCGTATTGTAAAGGCATTCGAAATCGCTATCGCAGGATGGGAAAAGAAACAACCCTTCTCAAAAATTTCCGCAAGGCCCCTCGGCGCCGAATCGTTATTTCCCGGACTGGTAATACGGATCGCTTCCGTCCGCATGGTCCGTGTTGTCGATCAGGGAGCCCATATCGGGAAACACCTCCCGCATTCGTTTCTCCACCCCTTCCCGCAGGGTGACGTCGACCATTCCGCATCCCTGGCAACCTCCTCCCAATTCGACGGTGACGTCGTTCCCCTCCACGCCGAGGAGGGTGAAGAACCCGCCGTGGGAGGCCACCATTGGATTGATCTCGAACTCCAGCAGATTCTGGATGGCCTCCATCTTCACTTCCTGGGAATCGGATCCCAAGCAAGAGAGACGGATTTCATATTCGGAGCCTTCCAACTCCTTGTTCAGCGCATCCAGGCCCTCTTCCACATAATAAAAATCGCTGAATCCATTCTCATGGAGAATATCCGCCGCCTGCCCGGTCAATCCCTCGCCACCGTCGTACAAAAGTATGTCCCCACTGAAGGGAAGGCGGTGCAGGTTCGACTCCATGAATTCGAAAGGCAGATTGTGGGCCCCCACCAGGTGGCCGTTCCCGTATTCATCGACGGGCCGCAAGTCAAAAACGTAGGAAGGCCGGGATTCTTTGCGTTTCTTGAGGAATTCCACCTTCGATATTTTCGCTTGCGGTTCCTGTTCCTGCTGTTCGGTCATCCGAATTCTCCTGGGACTGAATGGGGATTGTCCGGTCAATATCCTTGGTATTAAATCTGTATCATTTTAAACTATATACAATTTCGCCCCATCAGGGAAGCTTTGAAACCCTTCAGTGGTGATTCTCTGCGGTGATTCTCTGCGGTGATTCTCTGCGGTGATTCGATGCGATAATTCAATCCCGAGTGCAACGCACCGTCTTCCAGGCCATTCCCGGGAAGGTTTTCCTTCATCCCGCATGAGCAGGGGGTTCCAAATTCGATCATTGCCAAGCATTTCCAGTGGGTTCCCGAACATCCATGTTGCTCCCATTGGGGAGGATTGACAATTCAAACGGGCGGTTCGAATAAAATTTCTGAATTGTGCTCTCAATTACCGGGATTTCCCCAAGCAATCGTGATATTCCTTGAAACTGAAAGGAATTTGTAGTTGCATTTTTTTTTATAATTAGGAAAACACAGGTAAGGAAATTTGTAGTCATGTAAGAAGAAATATCGTAATTTACCCAAATTATTTGAATCCAGGCAGGATGAATCCATGGCCTCCTTGAATTCCGGCCAATCAGGCTTTCACCAGACCATGCGCAGGGATTGGGACGATCTGGTGACGGAATTATTTACCAGAGTCATTTCCGGTGCTCCCTTCGGGATCGGTGTGGCCTCCAAGAGCAAGGGATTTATGGGGGCCACACTCAAGCTGCGCTTGAATCAGAAATTCGCGAATAGAGCCGTAATTGATTTCATTCGCAAGAACTTCCAGAGCAAACGGCTGGACCAGCTATTTTCGGGGACCGGATTGAGCCCGGATCCACGGGCCAAATTGTTCAGGGTTTCCGGCGAGGATACCGGCCTCCCCAAAAACTGCCTGGTGTATCCCTTCGAAAACCCCAATGATTCAAACTTCCGGGGCATCATCATGTTTGGGGGGGAACGGCTGGAAGGACAATTGGAACGCCGCCTCGAAGCAGCCAGCGGAATACTGAACGGATTGCCGGGAGGGTCCAAATCAACCCCCCTGGGGATGGAAAACCACGATCAATTATTGGAAAGGCTTTCCAAGATCAATGTGAAACGCCTTTTCGAATACGATCTGGAAATCCTTTCCCGGATCGTGAATCACCTTGAAGAAACCAAAGATGATTTGCCCAAGAATCTCAAACCGATCTTCCGCTCCGTTAGCGAATATATTCTCAAAAAACGCTTGAAACGGTGATGGCCCTGGCCCATTCCTGAGCATCGGGGGGCTGACCGTGTCTGCGGTGCCTGCGGTGCCTGACATCGCGGGGCAATCATACCCCGTGCCGTTCAGGGCCAATCCCTTTTTACTCTCCCTCTCCTCCCATGATTCAACCACGTGTGATCGGAATCCACAGTCCCGGCGACATGGGCGCGGCCGTGGGCAAGGTCTTGGCGGAAAATGGGTTGCGGGTCGTGGCGGCTCTGCAAGGGCGGAGCAGCCGCACGCGGGACTTGGCCATGGCCGCCGGAATCGAGGACGCGGGAGGATTGGATGGCTTGGTGCGCCAGGCCGATCTGCTGCTCTCCATCCTCGTGCCCGCCAAAGCCGAGGAAGCCGCCAGAGAAATTGCCGCCGCCATGACCGCGGTGGACGCGTACCCCTGTTATGTGGATTGCAACGCCATCGCCGCGGTTACCAGCCGCCGGGTCGGAGAACTCATCACCACGGCGGGCGCCCCCTACGTGGATGCTGCCATCATTGGTCCGCCGCTTCGCAGGAAGGGCGTTACCCGCTTTTACGCCGCGGGGGAACATACTGCGCGCTTCACGGCGCTGAGCGGCCACGGACTGGATATCCGGCCCCTGGAAGGGGGCGTGGGGCAAGCTTCCGCCTTGAAGACCTGCTATGCCGCGCTGACCAAGGGAGTGATGGCCCTGGGCGCGGAGGTGTTGGTCTCTGCCCAGGCATGGGGATTGGAAGGACCACTCAGCGAGGAATTCCAGCTTAGCCAGCCGGCGCTGTACCAATGGCTGGAACGGACACTGCCCTCCATGGCCCCCAAGGCGCACCGGTTTATCGGGGAAATGGAAGAGCACGGCAAGGGATTTTCCTCCCAGGGATTGACCCCCAGGATCATGGAGGGAGCCGCGGAATTTTACCGGTTCACCGCCGCCTCCCCAATCGGGCGGGAAACACCGGAGGAGGCGCCCCGGCGCACCCTGGAGGAAATCGCCGTGGAATTGGCTCGGGCGCTGGGAACTGGCTAGCGTGAACGGACGGGGAACGCCCTGTCACGAATCGCTATCCCCGCAGGCAACCTCGACCCTATTCCCACGCCTGCCGTCCTTCCGTCATGCAAGGGTTTCGTGACGATTTTCCGTGGGTTCAGAGGGGGCCTTTCCAGGCCAGGGAGATTTTCGATTCATCAGGGGGAAGGGAATGAACTTCCATAGCGGACGAAAATACCCGGCGCCGTTGGTTGCGGTTACCCTGGTTGGGATGCTGTTCTTCCTGCCCGGCTCTTCCCGGGCCAAACAACACACCCCCAAGATCTTGGAAGGGCACGAAAACAGCGTCTATGCAGTGGCGTTCTCCCCCAGCGGCAGATCCGGGGTGTCCGCGGACGAATCGGGTCATATCCGAATCTGGAGGATTCCCTCCGGGAGGATTCGGCGCAGGTGGACCGATGCCGGGAGCAGCAGTTGGGAGAATCCCGTTTACAGTATCGCGTTTTCTCCGGACAACAGGTGGGTGGCCACAGGGGGATTGGATGCCATTCTCCGCATTTGGGAAACCACCACCGGAAGGGTGGTTCGCGCATTGCCCGGTCACTCCGATTCCATTGCCTCCCTGGCCTTCGCGGGGGATGGAATCCGCATCGCTACCGGATCGTGGGACCATACCATTCGCATCTGGGAAGTGGGTTCGGGGAAGTTGATCACGGAATTGCGAGGGCATGAGGGCCCGGTGCGGGGGGTGGCGTTTTCCTCCAGGGGGGACCTGCTCGTTTCCGGGTCGGACGACAAAACCATGCGGGTTTGGAATACCATCTCGGGGAATCTGACCGATACCCTGCTGGGCCATGACGGGGCCGTGACCAGCGTGGGGTTTTCCAAAAACGGAAGGCTGGCCGCTTCCGGATCGGAGGACACGACCGTCCGCCTGTGGAGAATCCGCGGGGGGCTGGGAAAATTGCTGCGGGTGTACAAGGGCCATGAGGGTCTGGTCGAATCTGTAGCCATCTCTCCCGGAGGCCGGCTGCTTCTTTCCGGCTCGCTGGATACCACCCTGCGCATCTGGCACACCCAGACAGGGGAATTGCTGGGGAAACTGGAAGGGCATACCGGAAGGGTGTATTCCGCGGTCTTTTCTCCCAAGGGATACCGGATTCTCTCCGGATCGGAGGACCATACCGTGCGGTTGTGGCGTGTGCCGGGAAGCAGAGCCCTGCCTCCCACCTTCCGGATGGGACAGCGGCCGCTGAAAGCCAGCAAGCTTCGTCAATTCCATGCCGAGGCGCTGGAAGCATTCCAGGCCAAAGAGCGGGCGAAGGCGGCGGATATCGCATTGAAATCCCTCAAGGGGAGAGCCTGGACCGTCACCCGGAAAAACGTCCGCATGTACAACGATTTTTCCTATTACCTGCTGATGGCCGGGAAAAACGATGAGGCCATTACGGTGATCCGGCAGATCGTCAAGCAGGTCCCCGCCGATCCTCAGTCCTGGTACAACCTGGGCAGCGCGCAATGGGCGCTGAATCAGAAAGAGGCCGCCGCCCAGAGTTACCTGCGTTACGTGTCTCTGATGACCAAAGCCGGCAAGAAAAGCAAAATCTCCTGGCGGGCCCGCGCCCGTATCAAGGAAGCCCGGAAGGCCCGGTAAAGGGGAAGGGGAAACCCGCGCCTGGGGATGAGCCTTCCTCACCCGGCAGGCAGCTGCGGATGCTCGATGCGTGCGTGGATCGCCTCCTTCGATCGGAGGGAGATGTACACCCGCCCATCCTCCCCGCTTGCCTCAATTCCCCAGGCGGTTCGATCCTCCCGCACCAGTCTCGCGATGGGGGTAGTCCCGTAACCGAATTGCGCTTCTTCGATTTGCTTTCCCTGGCCTGTCAGGATTCGGATGCGGATTATCCCTGCCACGCGCCCGGCGCGGAAGGAAAACGCCACCGCAACGATGGCCAGTAATACCCCCGCAGTGAGATATCCCCCGAAAATCAGGAGGACGGCCAGCACCAGGATCGAGATTACAACGATCAGATTGCCAGAGAATATCATTGCGCAACCCCTTGATGGATTCCGTGAGAATCCACCTTGTTACCACTTCACCGCGACCCTCCCATGGGGTCCGGTGTCCCGCTGGAAAGGTTGAGCCGGCGGTCCAGGTCGTAGGCGGCGCTGATGAGCGCCAGATGGGTGAAGGCCTGGGGGAAGTTGCCCAGGTGTTCCCCGCAGGGCCCCAGTTCCTCGGCATAAAGCCCCAGGTGGTTGGAGTAGGAGAGCATCTTTTCGAAGGCGAAGCGGGCGCTCTCCAGCCTGCCGGCCCGGGCCAGGCATTCCACGTACCAGAATGAGCACATGCAAAACGTGCCCTCCTCGCCCGACAGGCCGTCGGATGCCGAATCGCCGATCCTGTAGCGGTACACCAGGGCGTCGTCCACCAATTCAGAGCGGATGGCATCGAGGGTGGACAGCCAGCGGGGATCGGTGGGACTGATGAATTTGATGAGCGGCATGATCAGGGAGGACGCGTCCAGGGTTTTCGCCCCCTTGTATTGGACAAAGGATTTGCGTGTGGGGTCCCAAAAATCGGAATAGATCTCGTCGTAGATGGCGTTGCGCGCCTCGAACCATTTGCTGAGCGGCGAGGGAAAAGAACGGCGTTGGGCAAGCCGGATCCCCCGGTCGATGGCCACCCAGCACATCAGCCGGGAGTAAAGGAACTCATGCCGTCCGCCCCGCACCTCCCAGATCCCCTCGTCGGGGAGATGCCAATTATCGCACACCCAATTGATCAGGCGCATCAGGTTGGTCCACAGATCGTGGGCGATGGGCTTCCCATATTTGTCGTACAGGTAGACCGAGTCCATCAATTCCCCATAGATATCCAATTGCAGCTGATCGTAGGCCGCGTTGCCGATCCGCACGGGGGATGAGCCGCAGTACCCTTCGAAATGATCCAACACTCCTTCCTCCAGACTTGAGCGCCCGTCGATGCCGTACATGATCTGCAAGGAACCGTCCGGGTTGAGATCGTTGCAACGCGCTTCGATCCAGTGCATGTAGGCTTCCGCTTCCCCGGTGTACCCGAGGCGGATCAAGGCGTATAAGGTAAAGGCGGAATCGCGGATCCAGGAATACCGGTAGTCCCAATTGCGTTCCCCGCCGATGGTTTCCGGCAATCCCAACGTCGGCGCGGCGACGATGGAGCCGTAGGTTTGGGATGTGAGCAGCTTGAGCACCAGTGCGGAGCGGTTGACCATTTCCTGCCAGCGCCCCCTGTAATTGGACCTGCCGATCCAACTCCGCCAATAGTTGACCGTTTCATGGAAGGCCTCTTCCGCATATTCGGTGTTGCTGAAGGGTGTGGAACTCCCGGGAACGACCTCCTCCATCACGAATGTGGCGGTTTCTCCGGCCTTGAGGATAAATTCCGCATGGGCCGCGTCGTCTACTATGGTCAGGGGCACCGAAGAATGCAGGCGCAGCGCGGTCTTGTCACTTCCCTGGGAAGTGAAGGTGAGGGATTTGTCCTTCTTTTCGATGGTGTGTTTTGCCCGGCCATAATCGAATCGCGGTTGGAACACCATCCGGAAACACACCTCCCCGCGAACGGTTTTTGCCCTCCGCACCAGTTCATGGGTGGGGGTTTCCATCTCCACGGGCATGAAATCGCTGACTTCCCCCAGTCCATCCGGCGAAAGAAACCGGGTAATCAGCACATTGGTGTCCGGCAGGTACATCTGCTTGTTGCGGGCATTGTCCAGGGTGGGGGAAATGCTGAACCGCCCGCCCTTATTGTGATCCAGGATGGCCGCGAAGACGGTGGGGGAATCGAAATGGGGGAAGGAAAGAAAGTCGATGGACCCATCCATTCCCACCAGGGCGACCGTGTGCAGATCGCCGATAATGCCGTAATTCTCGATAGGCTGGTAGTTCATGCTCCTCGCGGTGCTGGTGGAAGGCAAACTGTCGTGTTCCCATCGTGCAGGATGCACCAGATTTGCTCAATCGGGAAGTTCTGGATGCACCCGCGGACCGATGGCAACCCTCGTGATTCGGTTCTTTGAGACTGGGTAATTATCGTCTCCCCGCTTCCTCCGGGCCGAAATTCCCTAAAAGGCCTGTGATTTTGTGCCTCCGGCGGGTCAGGGGGTTTTACCCCCTGACAACCCCCAGCAGGGAACTTAGTCCCCTGCACCCCCTATTCGGTTGTAATAACAATGTGTTGTGTTGTATGTAAATCTCAGCTTTACTCCGTATCGGGGGGGTGCGGGGGGACTAAGGGCTTATCCGTAAATAATACCTATTTTCCTCCAGCAAATAATTGCGGCGGCTAAATGGAGCAACGCCAAATAGTTACGCGCCTTTTTTTCATAACGAACCACACTAGTGTCCGGTTAACTCTCGAATAAATTCAGTTGGTTAGCGGACATGGTGTTATCGTTTTTGTAATCGCGACCCGCAAATGCTTGCTGGATAGGCATTTTCTCGAAAAGAGTGAGAGAAAATATCTGTAGCAAAGTGTAGAGGGAGGCGTCGAGGTTGAGGCGTTTTTTGATGATAGCGACCAACACGTAGACGGAGACCGCAATCCAGATTTGTGTCTTCACGGCGTTTTCCGAGGTGCCGTAGAAACGCTTGATCCTGAGGTGTTGCTTGATCCATTTGAAGAACAGTTCGACCCGCCAGCGGGCCTTGTACAGTGCGCAGATTGTCAGAGCGGGCAGTTTGGTTTGGTTGGTCAAAAAGACCAGGGTCTTGCCCGACTCGGGGTCCTTGAAACGAATGCGGCGCAGGTGCGTAGGATATAGGCGCTTGCTCTTGTAATTGTTGAGAGCAATGGTCTGATCGCAAATCAGGCCGTTTGCTCGGTCCATGGGGGCCGAGTAGACCCGCCTGAAATCCAGGTTGGCTTTGGCGCGGGTGACGAAGAAGCTGCCGACTTGGTGAAGCGTGTAGAGCCGTCCGAAGTCCACATAGGCCCGGTCCATGACGTAGAAGGCGCCGGGTTCTGCGGGCAGTATGTCGAGCACCTTGACGTCGTGCATCTTGCCATCGGAGATGTGGATAAAACTTGGAATGGCACCACGCAGATCCAGCAGAGTGTGCATCTTGATCGCTGATTTGGTGGAACGGAAGAAAGCCCACGGGAACATCGACATGCACAGGTCGATAGTGGTGGAGTCCAAGGCATAGACGGTGTTGGCCAACTCGATTCCGAGAATTTCGGAAGAATAGAGTTTGCGTGCTTGCCGGATGAGGTTCCAGGCGAAGTCGGCGTATATGCGCCAATCGCGTGTTTCGTTGGCGTCGGCCAGGGTCGAGCGCCTGATAGGTTGGCGAAAGCCCATGTGGTAAAGTTTCGCCGCTTGCGCATCCAAACAGGTTTCGATGTCGCGCAGGCTCTCGCGGTAGGTAAACTGGGCGAAGGCCATGGCTCGGTATTGCTCGGCGCAGGTCAGGGTTCTTACCCTTCGGTCCCCGCCATGGTGAGTAACAATGCGTTGAAAGGTAGTCCATGGCAGAAAGTCCATGATTTGGGCAAACAAGGTTTTGCCAATATTCATTTCTGTCTCCGGAATTTGTGTTCCCAGAGACTTCGCCAGATTGTTGAGTCAAATTCAAATCGACACCACTTAAAAATCGCTAATAAGTGTTGAATTTCATATGGTTGAACACCAAATACTCGAAGTTAACCGGACAGTAGTGAACGAACCATAATTTTCCGGAACCGGTTAAACCAAGAATGGCAAGCTTCCACAACCCATCGACGAGCCCGGTATTCAGGGTCTTCCCTTTTGGCGGCGACCTCCCCGCCTATCGGTTTCACATGCGGCGTGTAGTTTCGCTCAACCATGATTTTTGTTGCCTTCCGCCCTGTATACCCTTTGTCCGCGCAAAGATGCTGAGGCGCCTCATCGGTAACCTGGGGCCGTTTGATGATCACCGAATCCAAAACTTCTTCCAATTGAGTGACATCATGGAGATTGGCTCCGGTCACGACGAGCGAGAGCGGGACGCCACGCTCTTCCACCAGCAGATTTCGTTTGCTTCCTTTTTTTTCCCCGATCCGTTGGATTGCGTCCAACCTCCTCTTGCGCCAGGGGGGCTTTGTTCATTGCGCCATCAATGCTCTGCCAACTCCAGGAAATTCCTTCCATCTCATCGTATTCGGCCAAACCGGCTTGCCATAATTTCAGAAATACACCGGCCTTTTCCCAGAGTTGAAAGTAGCCGTGGATTGAGCTGGAACTGCCAAAACGTTCCTTGGGCAATGCCTTCCACTGGCAACCCGTACGCAAAACATAGACAATTCCTTCGAAGGCGCGCCGGGCCTCCATTGGCTTGCGCCCGCCCCCGGCTTTGCGTTTATATTGCTTATTCGGATCGCGGGTTGGGCCTGGCAACAATGGCTGTACTCGCTCCCAAAAAGCATCGGAGACTTCCCATGATTGAATCTTCGGCATCTTTTCCTCCTTGAAAAAATGAACCAACAAGGAAAATATGCCATATAATCAACACTCAATGCAAGTTATTTACGGATAAGTCCTAAGTTCCCCCGCATGCAGTTGCTTTTTTGCTTTTCCGACAAAATCACAGCCCTTCTAAAGCACCCCCCTGTTCAAGCGGTGAAGACGCTTGGCAATCAATTTGGACAGGAACAACCCGTAATAGGGCTGGTATTTCAGGATGTTGATGAAGGCTTCTTTGGAGATCTTGATCAACCTTCCCGGGGTATTCGCGATGACGGTGGCGCTGCGGGATTCCTCCAGGAGAAACGACATTTCGCCGATAAGGATATCGTCAGGCGTCAGATTCGCGATGTGTTTCCGGTTGACCTCCACCCGGTATTCCCCCTCCGCGACATAGTAGAGAAAGTCGCTCTCCTCCCCCTGCTTGAACACGATGTCATTCTGCTTGAATTCCACCACCTCGTTGTCGCGGAAGGCTTCCGGAATCATTCCCGTATTGCTCTGATGCTCAATTTCCAGGGAGACCTCGTTTCCCTTTTTATTATAGGCAATATGGTTCACCACCTGCCGGGTGAGCAGGATTCCCCGCCCGTGTACCGATAAAAAATCGATTTCGCCATCGCCATCCAAATACGATTTCCAGTCGAATCCCTTGCCCTCGTCCCGGATTACAAAGGTGGAATGTTCCCGGTTGATATCGTAACTGAAGTACACTTTGCTGGCGGCGATTTTCTTGTCCCGGGATTTTTTCCGTACCAAATCGTGGATCGTGGAATGCTTTTCCAGGTGCTTGGTCTTTTCCTCGGAGGTGATGGCGCAATTTCCATGCTCGATGGCATTGATGAGCATTTCCGTCAATACCAGGGAAATCGAGGTTTTGGATTCGGCATCCAGGAAACCGACGTTGAAGAGGTAATTGGCGATCAGGTTCGCATAGCAGGGCACCAGCAACAGGTTCAAGTCCAATACGAACTGCCCCGCCGTGGATGCCACCAGATCGGTTTGAATCGCCCGTTGGAACAGGATGGACTGGTTAAACTTGGTGACGTTGAGGATGGTTTCCAGTTGCTGTTCCACCTCCCCATGGGAAAGGGAGATGAGGATGTTGGTGTCCTTGAACTCATTGAGGCGGTCGAAGGTTTCCGAGCCCTCGTAAAAGGCGATCACGCCCCCATGATTCAGCCAGGGGTCCGCCGCGATCCGGGTGATGAGATCGAACCCGTCAAAACTTCCATTGGAAAAATTGAGCAGGATCAACGCGGGCATCTGGTAATTGATGTGCTCCAATGCGGCTTCGGAATCCCCGATTTCCACCAGATTGATCCACTGGGATCGTTCTTTCCCGGACAGGCCCCGGCTTTCACCACGGTTGACCTTTTTCATGGTCTTCGTGATGGAGGCCGTGAGTGCATCGTTGGAATTGACCAGGGGAATTTTCATGGAAAGATTGCCGTCTGCCGGATGAATGGCCCGTTATTCGTGACAGGGTGCGAAATGCCTTTTTACCGCCGTGCCGGGAGCGATATTCCCTCCGCACCCACCACGGGGCAGGGAGGCATGCGATCGGCAATGACGGATGTTGTCCCCATTCCTACCTGATCATAGCATGCGGGAAACGCCGGGGAAATTGCCTGCGCGGCCAAGGGGCGTATCGCAGCGCTACCCCTTCCCCAATTCGCTGCTTAGCGCGTCTTCCAGCGTTGGGTGCCGGAAGGAGAATCCGGCCCGGGTGAGCATCCCCGGGGCAACCCGCTGCCCCTGCAGCAGCAATTCGCGCCCCATCTCCCCGAAGAGCAGCCCCACGGCCAGGGCGGGCAGCGGCATCAGCGCCGGTCGGCGCAACACCCTGCCCAGGGTGCGGGCGAACTCGCGGTTGGGGACCGCCTCCGGGGCCACCGCGTTGACCGGGCCGGAGAGGGTATCGTCCTCGAGCGCTTGTTGGATCACACCGATCAGGTCCGCTATGGCGATCCAACTCATATACTGGCCGCCGGAGCCGATGGGGCCGCCCAGGCCCAGCCGGAAGGGGGGGAGCATCTTCGCCAGGGCGCCGCCTTCCCGCGCCAGCACCATTCCCATCCGCAGATTCACCACCCGCATCCCGGCTTCCCCGGCCGGTTCCGTGGCGGCTTCCCAGTCCCGGCATACCTGCGCCAGGAAACCGCTCCCCGGGGGGCAGGATTCGTCCACCCGCTCCTCGCCGGTATTGCCATAGATGCCGACGGCTGAGGCGCTCACCACCACCCGGGGCTTGGTATGCAGTCCGGCCAGGGTGCGGCACAAGAGGGCCGTCCCGTGGACGCGGCTATCGCGAATCGCCGCTTTGCGGGCCGCGTTCCAGCGGCCGGCCGCCAGATTTTCCCCCGCCAGGTGCACCACGGCCTCCACACCCTCCAACCCGTCTTCGTCCATCCTTCCCAGGGCCGGGTCCCAGGAGATTTGCGGCGAATTTCCCAGCGCAGCCCCTTTCCCTTCATCGCCGCCTTCCCCGCTCCTTTCACCGCCCGCTTCGCTCCTCACATTTCTGCGCACTACCCTGCGCACCTCCCATCCCCGGGAGGTGAGGACATTCACCAGCCGGCGTCCCACCAGCCCGGAGCTTCCCGTGACGGCAATGATGCGGGGTGGAGTGGATGCGCTCATGACCTGAGATTCCGTGGGTTGTGATCATCGCCCCCAATTCTCCCTGATCGGCATCGGAAGCAGGGGGCAGGAAAGGGAGATTCCCACTTTACATGTCTCCCATCCGGTTGGACAATCCAGGGGACTTTCATACACCCCCAAACCTTATCCCATCAATCAATCAGGAACGGAATCGATGGCCTCCACTCTCCCTGATCGTCCCGCATCCGGCCTGGTTGTGATCGGCATCAGCAGTTGCCTGATGGGGGAGCCGGTGCGCTGGAATGGCGGTCATAAGCTGGCCCCGTGGATTCTCGGGATTCTCGGAATTCCCGGTGGCCTGGACGCGCGGGTGCGCTTTCAACCGGTTTGTCCGGAGATGAAAATCGGGCTGGGTGTGCCCCGTCCGCCAATCCACCTGGTGGGGGAGCCGGACCGGCCCAGGGCCCAGACCCAGGCCCGGGTAGTGTTGCAGGCCGGGGAAGCCGGGGAATCCACCGGCATGACCGATGCCTTGCGGAAATTCGGGCAGCAGACGGCCCGGGGGCTTACCGGGATCAGCGGCTACATTTTCAAGGCCCACTCCCCATCCTGTGGACTGGCCGGGGTCCCGGTATTTTCCCGGGAGGCTATCGGGCCAGGGGGGGAGCCAACCTGCGGCCCGATTGGGGAAGCCCGGGGGCTCTTCGCCGCCGCCATCGTGGAATCCCTTCCCGGGCTGCCGGTGGCCGAAGAGGGAGGGCTCCGGGATGCGGCGGAGAGAGAGAACTTCCTGCTCCGGGTCTTCGCCTATGCACGTGAGCTGGATCTGCCGGCTGGGGAGCGCCCGGGATAGGCTTCCCGGGCGGAAGTCCATGAATCCCAGGGGGAAGGGCCAGGCTCTGATTGAAAATCCAAAAAAACGCACTTCGAGACGAGCCCTCACGGGCTCTCCTCAGTGCAACGGATTGATGATGATATCCTTTTAATACCGCCTTCCTGAGGAGCCCCGCAAGGCGGGGCGTCTCGAAGGAGACAGCCAAAATCATTTTTCAAACATTGCCAAGGATTCCCAGGGGGGACGGTTCTGTTTCCCGGGCTGAAGGCTCTGTTTCCCCTCAGGTTCACCCATCAGGATGGCGGCGCTTGACCAGGTAGACATGCCGTCCCTCCAGCACCGTTTCCCCATGCTGGTTCCGCAGTTCGGAACGCAGGGTGAGAATGCCGGTGGTCCTTTGGGATTTCAGATCCTCCACCGTCAAGCTGGGATGCAGGGTGTCGCCCATGTAGGCGGGTTTGAGGAAGCGCGAGGATTGTTCCAGGAAGGCCAGCATGCACTCGTGCACCCGGGGCGCAAGGGAGGAAGCCCCCAGCACGGTATGGGCCGTGTTGAGCAAGCCGTGGGCCAAGCGTTCCGGGTGCCCCCGGCGGCGGCAGTATTCCAGGTCGTAATGGATGGGATGGTCGTCCCCGGTAATTCCGGCAAAATCCCGGAACTGCGCCTCGTCGAGGGTACGTGGGGGGCTTTCGTAGCGCTCCCCGATCCGGAAATCCTCGAAGTACAATTGCTTCTCTTCCATTCCCGGCTCCTCGTGGTTCACGTTCCAGGGAACGACGATTCTGGCGCCTCTTGCCCGCCCTACAGCAGATGCACCCGGTTGTTTGAGGGGATCAAGGGGGAGGGAAAACTGCAACAGCGAACTGCTTTGGAACCGCCGATGAACGCGGATAAACGCGGATGATGGGCAACTGCGAACAGCGACCCCACCCCGTCCCTGCGGGCCACCCCTCCCCGAACTCGGAGAGGGGAACTGCAACTGCCTACCCCACCCCGGCCCTCCCCGCTGGGCTGGGAGGGGGAACCGCGAACCTCACCCTTCCGCCCGGTGTCCATTGTACTGCCGCGGGGCTCCCTCCCTCT
>CAZOXD010000074.1:3743-20691 GCA_964583525.1 uncultured Pseudomonadota bacterium | reverse complement strand
TGGGAAACCCGACCAGTCCCACGTCGGCCATCAGCTTCAGTTCCAGTTCCACCAGGCGTTCCTCTCCGGGCGCGCCCTCCTCCCATTCTACCGGGATACGATTGGCGGAGGATTTGAAGCGGGTATTGCCCTTCCCTCCCCGTCCTCCCCGCAAACAGAGCAGGGGGAATTCATCGAGCACCTCCAGCAGAACTTCCCCGGTTTCCGCATCCTTGACGATGGTCCCCAGGGGCACTACCACGATCAGAGCCTCCCCGGTGCGGCCGTGCTTGTCCTTTCCCTTTCCTCCCGTCCCGGGGCCGGCCTTGTAGTGTTGCCGGAAGCGCTGATCGAGCAGGGTGTTTTTACGCTTGGATCCAGCGAAGAACACATCGCCCCCATTTCCGCCGTCGCCGCCGTCCGGTCCGCCCCGCGGGACGTACTTTTCCCGCCGGAACGAAGAGCACCCGTTTCCTCCATTGCCCGAACGGATATTGATCTTTACGTAATCCACAAATCGCATAAGTGAACTTGCTGAGGAGCCCGGCGGACAAACGCAGGCCGGGTGAATGAACATTGGAAAAGGAGGGGCGATGCGCTCCACCCGGGATAAGGGAGTGGCGCGGGCGTTCCTGCCCGCGCAATGCCGGGCGGGCACCATGTTCATAGCGGCCCGCCCCACTGTCTGTTCGATTCCACCTGGTAGATATTTCGGCCCAAATTCCTGGAACGCGGTACCCCTCCAAGGCCTCTTTTGATTCTCTCAATCCATCGCCACTGATGATATCACTGGAGCCTTCCCGGGAAAAATTCCATCGGGGAAAACCGCTCCTTCTCCTCCACGCCCCCAAGTTTCCTGGATTGTTCCAGGCAATGCGCGGATTCCTCGTGGCGTCCCATGGCGCGGTACAACATCCCCAGGTTGTGCCAGCCGTTGGCGGATTTCCGGTCCACCGCCAGGCAGCGCGCAAAGGAGCGCCGCGCCGGGAGATATTCGCCCGCATTGAATTGCAGCAGCCCCAGCCAGTCCCACGCCTTGGCGAATCGCCGATCCAGCGCCAGCACCCGCCGGAAGGTCTCGCGGGCGGCCCCCAGTTTCCCCTGCTCCGCCTGGCAGACCCCGAGGTTGTACCAGACCTTCGCCACATCCGGATTGCGCTCGATGGCCGCGCGGAAGGCGTTCTCCGCCTCATCCAGTTTCTCCAGGGCATAAAACAGGGTTCCCATGCGGAACCAGGCCCGGTAGCGGGGGATATCCTCCTGCATGGCGCGGGTGAGGGATGCCAGAGCCTCGTCCACCCTGCCGGCCTTGAGATGAGCCTCTCCCTGATCGATCCACGGATCCTCCGGGTGCTGGGGCCCGGTTTTCTGGGGCCCGGTGTCCTGGGCCACGGCGCCGGATGCGCTCCCCGGGACCTTCCCGTCCGCGGGATCTTCCTCGGTCAACAGCATCGGAGCAGGCTTGCTGGTTTGCAAATATTGGGGTTCCACTTCTTCATCCACCCGCGGATGCACGGATTTCAAGGCGGCGCCCTGCCCGTCTTCCCCGGCGGAAGCCGCAACCCCGGAATCCGCATCTTCAGAGCCCATGGCGGGATCGGGTTCCGGTTCCGCCTGGAGGACGATGGAACGGTCGGGCTCCAGTTTTTCCCGGCAGGCCGCGGCCTGGTCCTGCATGCCCGCTCCCTCGTAAATATCCGCGAGGGTGTCCCAATGGCGGTTGGGAGACTGCTCCGTCTCCAACAACCGTTGGATGCGGGCGAGAAACGCCTCCGCCTGGCCCGCTTTCTCGTAGACCTGGAAAAATTCGACCCATAAATCCGGCAGGTAGCTTTCCAGATCCCGCAGATGGTCCAGGCACTGCGCCGCCGATTCGTAATCCCCCCTGCCGTAGAATTTACGGGTGAGGGGCATCCAGACATGGCGGTTGTTGCGGTTCATCAGCCCGGCCCGTTCGAAGCGTTCCTTGGAAAGCTCCAATTCCTCCCGGTGCAGGGCGATCTCACCGCAGTAGTGCCACAGCTCGGGAATATCAGGACGGTGTTCGATGGCTTTGAGGAAGCATTGCTCGGCTTCGTCCTCCATGCCGTGATGAAGCAGGCGGTGCCCCAGATGAGTCCAATGATCCAGCACCTCGGGGGTGGTTTGGGAAACCTCCCCCAGATGGCGATAGGCCTCGCCGATGCGGCCATCTTTTAGAAAAAGCCGGGTGATGAACAGGTGGGCCTGCTCATCGTTGGGAGATATGGAAAGCAGCCTTTCCAGCGCTTCCACCGCTTCCGGGTATTGGCCCAGATTCTCGTGGGCGCCTGCCATATCCCGCAGCATTGCAAGATCGTCCGGGTGAGCCGGGGAGAGCACACGCATTACCATCAGCATCCGCTCGTCGTTGGGATGCCTGCGGTACCAGAGGTGAAGGAGGCTCCAGGCCTCGTGGTCGGTGCGATTCAGATCCACCACATGGAGCAGGCATTCCTCGGCTCGGCGGTGATCGCGCTGGAAATAATATTCTCCCAGGTTGAACCAGATATCCGGATCGTCCCCGTCGCACTCCACGCCGGTCAGATAGGCCCGCACCCCTCCCTCCCCGTCTCCCTTGGCGATCAGGAGGTTGCCCAGGTTGCTCCAGGCCTTGGCATGGCCTTCGTTCAATGCAAGGGCCTTGCGGAAGCAGGTTTCGGCGCGTTCCACCTCCTCCAGGTGTTTGAGGGCAAGGCCCAACTCGTTCCAGGCCTCCGGGTCTTCCCCGTTGAGTTGGGTGGCTTCTTCATAGACTCCGCGGGCCTGTTCGAATTCGTCCCGCGCCATATGGATGCGCCCGATCCGCATGCGGCATTCGTTTTCTCCTCCATCCAGGGATACCGCCTTGCGATAGCTTTCAAGGGCGTCGCCGATGTGGCTCAGGTGCTCCTGTACCGCGCCCAGATTGGCCCAGGCTTCCGAATCGTTCTCTTCCAGGCGGATCGCGCTGCGATAGGACGATTCGGCGTCCCGGTAACGCTCCAGGGCGCTGTAGGCGGATCCCAGATTGTAGTGGGCCTGCTGAAAGCCCGGCATCCGTTCCAGGGCGGCGCGGTAGCTGTCCGCCGCCGCCTGAAAGTCCCCCATCCGGGCGAACAGCAACCCTGCCTGGTAGGGCGGGAGATGGTTGTCCGGTTCCAACTCCTGCTGCCGGAGAAAGTCGCGCAGATCGTTGAACAGGGCCTCTTCCGCCGACGACCGCCGTGCTTCCTGTTGTGCCATGGTGCCTGCCGTTCCGCGGTGCGTGATGCAAGGGGGGGAAATAGGGTTGAAGCCGGAAAAACCGTTTGAAATCAAGCATAAAGGGAAATTTCGAGGGCGTCAAGGGAGGCCGGCGCCCTGCCGGGCCATCCATGATCCGGCCAGCCGGAAGAATGCATTTCCCGGGTTCCATCCTCACAGACAATCACCGGCGCCGAAATGGGCGCCGAAATGATCGCGCATGTTCCGTTACAGAAAACTTTCCTTATCCCTTCCTGAAAAGCCCCATCCCGAGATTCGCATTGCCGGCGGCCCGGGACGACAGACATTGGCATATGGCTTGCTAGTCTTTAGGGGAAATATCAATCGCGGCCCGGTCTACACCGTCCGTGACACACGACCAGCGGAGCCAATGCATGAATCCACAAGGCATCTACACGCTCGTATCGCGGGGTAAAACCCTGGAACGGCAAATGGATACCATCGCCAATAATCTGGCGAACGTGAATACCGTCGGTTACAAGGAGGACCAACCGGTCTTCCAGGCGCTGTTCGCAACCACCATGGGAGTGGCGAACGAATCGGATGAGGAAATATTTGCCCATCAC
Organism: uncultured Pseudomonadota bacterium; assembly: GCA_964583525.1. Lineage (GTDB taxonomy): Bacteria > SAR324 > SAR324 > SAR324 > JACQKK01 > CAZOXD01. The sequence goes on along the minus strand of CAZOXD010000074.1, from coordinate 16,882 downwards.
GAACACCTCGCACCCTATACCGGAGTGGGAACCTTCTTCGTGTCCACCGCGGATATGGGGAAAAATCTCAGTCCCGGCCGGTTGATGACCACGGGCAATCAGTTGGATTTCGCCATTACCTCCAAGGAGGGATTTTTCTCCATCGCCACCCCGCAGGGGGAACGCTTCACACGGGCGGGCAGCTTTATGCTGAACCAGGATGGACAACTGGTCTCACAGGAAGGCTTCCCGGTGAACGGCAAGGAGGGCCCGCTGAATCTGAAGGGGATCGATATCCGCCTCGCGGAAGACGGCAGCATTCTGGTGGATGACAAGCCCGCCGGAGGATTGAAGATGGTGACCTTTCCCTTCCCCGATCGCCTGCAGAAGTTCGGAAGCGCCATGTTTGCGCCCGCGGACCCGGAAAACACGCCGCGCATCATGGAAAACGTCCAGCTTTCCCAGGGCACTCTGGAATCCTCCAACGTGGAATCGGTGAAGGAAATGGTGCGGATGATCGAAGCCAATCGCGCCTACACCACCATGCAAAAGGCGCTCACCAGTTCGGACGACATGAACCGGCAGGCCATCACGCTGGCAGAGGTATAACGCCAGATCGCCTGACGACCGAACCCAGTATCGATGCCCGATATCAACAACCGAGGAGATTGAACGCTCTATGATGCGATCATTGTTTGTGGCCGCCACCGGCATGGGAGCCCAGCAGAGGCAGATTGAAACCGTGGCCAACAACCTGGCCAACGTTTCCACCATCGGCTACAAGAAGAGCCGCAACAACTTCCAGGACCTGCTCTACCAGATCGAGCGGGCCGCCGGTACGCCCTCCTCGCAGAATACGACCGTGCCCGTCGGCATACACAGCGGCCACGGGGTGAAGCACGTTTCCACGGAGAAGATCTTTACCCAGGGCGACATGAAGAACACGGGCATCGAACTGGACGTCGCCATCGAGGGCGTCGGCCTGTTCCAGATTCTTCAGCCCAACGGCGCCATCGCCTATTCCCGCTCCGGCAACTACCAAAAGGACCAGAACGGGCGCATCGTGACCCAGGAAGGCTTCCCGTTGGAGCCCGAAATCATCATTCCCCAGGATACCCGCCAAGTGAATATCGGACTGGACGGAACGGTATCGGTGCTGGTGGGGGCGGAAGTGGAACCGACCAATATCGGCACCATTCAGCTGGCCCGGTTCGCCAACCCGGCCGGATTGACCCCCCTGGGCAAGAACCTGTATTCCCCCACGCCGGCTTCGGGGAATCCCGTGGTGGACAATCCCGGGGTGAACGGCATGGGCACCCTGATTCAATCGTTCCTGGAATTGTCGAACGTGAGCGTCGTGGATGAAATGATCAACATGATCATCGCCCAGCGGGCCTACGAGGTGAACTCCAAGGCCATCCAAACCTCCGACGACATGCTCCAGACGGCAAACCAGATCATCCGGTAATCGAAAAACCCCTGAACCGATGAGCCCGATCAAATGACACAGCCGCGAATGATGCAGCCAACCCACTCCACCTGGAGCGATCTTCCTCCCCGGGAACTTTCCGGCGTGCTCCAGCGCCTGATTCCTCCGTTTGCCGGATTGGCGTTGTTGCTTGCGGTGTTGTTCATGCTTGCCCCCGTTATTCCCCATGTGTTCGCGGAAGAAGTCCGGGGAGAAGCGATCGAGGTGCGCATACTTCCCCTGGCCGAAGTGACGGGGGAAATGTTCACCCTGGGGGAAGTTTCGGAAATGGAGGGCGAAGACCTGCCCGCGATCCGCAAGTTGGCGGCGATTTCCATGGGACGCTCCCCCAGGCCGGGGCGCGTGATGCGGCTCAACCGCTCCTATGTGCTGTCCCGCCTGAACCGGGTCATTCAACCCGGCCTGGTACGCCTCAGTGTGCCCCAGGGCGTGAAGATTCTTCGCTCCGCGCAATCCATCTCCGGAGATGAAATCGGGGCCATGGTGCTGGAGGAGGCCGCGGGCGCGGCGGGAGTGAAAGGCAGCGACATTCAGCAAAAACTGCTCGCCATGCCGGCCGGCGTACTGCTGCCGGTAGGGGAAGTGGAGTGGGAAATCAGGCAGATCGGGGACCACCTGACCCAAGGCGGCACCCGCACCTACCTGGTCACGGCGCGGGTTGCCGGGAGCGAGGCCTACCGCACCCGGGTGCGCGTCACCCAGACCATCTACCGCAAGGTGCTGATCGCAAAACGCCCCATCCGCCGCAATCAATTGATCCGCGCCGGGGATATCAAGGTGGAACGCAGGAACGTGGGCCGGGTGCGCGAGGAGCGGTACATGACCCAACTCTCCCGGGCCGTGGGCTACAAGACCAGGCGTCCCATTGGCCGCAACGAATGGATTCACCCGGGACAATTGGGAAAAGCCGAGGACATCTCCGAGGGAGGGGCAGTGACCCTGATGTACCGCACCAAGCGGATCCGCTTCCGGGCTCCCGGTGTGGCCATGGTGCCGGGCAAGGTGGGCGCGCTCATACCGGTGCGCAACCTGGAATCGGGCAGAATCGTCTATGGGGTGCTGGAAGAGAACGATATCGTGAAGGTAAACTGAAAGGCGGCGAACGGAATTTCCCGCTGACCGCCGGTGTTTCCGGGATAAACCCTCAGTGCAAGGCTTTCATCTCCGGATACCAGGGAACGGCCACCAGAATGGACACCGCCGAATGGCGCAATAACAATCACCCGGATTGACGATGAGAAGGATTCCATTTCATTCCACCCTGTTGATCTTCCTGGCGCTGATGACGCTTTCCGCCGGGGGCTGCCTGTTCGGCGGAGGAGATGAATTTTCACCGGCCGAGGAAGTGAAAACCGATTCCCGCCGGAGAAACCTCATCTCCCGGCGCAAACTGCGCCCTCCCATCAATACCACCCGCAATCTATATGAGGGCTCCATGTGGCGCGGGGCGTCTTCGTGGGGAAACCTGCTGCGCGACCACCGGGCGCGCTTCCGGGGCGATCTGCTGACGGTGACCGAACTGCAGAAAATCATCAAGGTGCCGGAAATTAAGCCGGAAACCCAGGTGGAGCAGGTCGAACAACTGGCCCAACAAGCAGCCCAACAGGAACAGGAAGTGATCGATCCCATCCTGGCCTTTCTGCGGGAACGGGCGCGCTTGCGCGAATTGGTCGACGCGGAGCAAAACGAAATTCTGCGCTCCATCGACTCCATCGAGGTCGAGGTGATTGGCGTGCGCTCCAACGGCAACCTGGTCGTGCGGGGGGTCCACCCCCCCATTTTCCGGGAACGCAACCGGGTGAAATACATCGTTTCATTGACCGGGCTGGTGCGTCCCTCGGACGTGGACGAGAACAACATCGTATTTTCCACCAAGCTGAACAAGGCGGAATACAAAATCCGCCGGTTGGTGCGCCGGGCGACGCTTCCTTTGGGCTCACTCGCCAGGGCCGGGGGACGCCCCAAGGAAGGCGAATTTCTGGACCGGTTTTCCAATTTGGTCACAGGACCGCGCGAATAAGGTTTTCTACGGGAAAACGGAAATGAAAACACGGCCGGGAATAAACGGCCCGGAAAACACAGCCCTGTAGTCAACATAATATTCACATGGGAGGACAATCTATGATCGGCGCCCGGATTGAACGGAATCCAAAACCCGCCAGCTCCGCGCCCGCACCTCGCCAGGAGCCGCCTTCCCGCATAGGAAAGCGGATGAGACTTGGTGTGCGAGCCCGGATGGTTTGCCAACTCGGGATGGTGCTGCTCCTGCTGGCGTTCTTCGAGCAGGCTTCCTGGGCTATCCGCGTCAAGGACGTGGCCTTCCTGCGGGGCGCCAGGAACAATCAATTGATCGGGTACGGCCTGGTGGTCGGCCTGGATGGCACCGGGGATTCCGAGAGCAGCCTGCTGGCCCGCAAGCCCCTCAAAAACGCCCTGGAACGGATGGCGATCAGCCTCAACCCGCGTGAAGTCAAGGGACGTAGCATCGCAGGAGTGCTGGTCACGGCCGTGCTTCCACCTTTTTCCAAGGCAGGGAGCCGGATCGACGTGACGGTGGATACCCTGGGTGATGCCCTGAGCCTGCGCGGGGGCACCTTGATGCTGACCCTGTTGAACGGGCCGAACCAGGTGGTGTACGCCACGGCCCAGGGGCCCATTACCGGGATTCCCAAAGGAATCGAGCGCTCCCAGGCCCTCATCGGGTTGGTCCTCCCGGAACAGGCGGCCGATCAGACCGTCAGGGCCAAGGTCGACCCGCAATCCAGCATGGTGCCCACGAAGGGATTCGTGATCGGGGGCGCCCTGGTGGAACGCGAGATCAATCTCAATTTGAACACCCGCTCGCAGTTGTTCATCAACCTCAAGCAGAGCGACTTCACTACCGCCTTCCGGCTGTCCAAGCTGATCAACCGGGAATTGGGCGACGGCTCCGCCCGGGCGAAGGATGCCGGCACCGTGGAAATCTCCATCCCGGACAGCTACCTGGGCCAAACGGTGGAACTGATATCCAAGATCGAAAACCTGGAAATCATCCCCGATTCCATCGCCAAGGTGGTGGTGGACGAGCGAACCGGGGCGATCGTGATGGGGGAACATGTCCGCATCTCCCCCATCGCCATTTCCCACGGCAACCTGCAGATCGATATTTCCGGCAGAACCCAGGAACAAACCGAAGAAGGGCAGGCGCAGGCACCCCAGAATGAAGCCGAACGGGAAGAGGCGACGGCCCTCACCCTGGCCGAAGCGCCGACCATCATCCTTTTCAAGGGGGAGGTGGATTTGAAGGAGGTGGTCGATGGTCTCAACAAAATCGGCGCCACCACCCAGGATTTGGTCCAAGTCTTGAAAATCATTAAATCAGCAGGCGCTTTACACGCCGAACTGGAAATTCGATAGGGAATGCCATGTTGAAGAACAGCATATTGCCCTCCTGGGCCTCCGGGCGTCACGGCGCGCAAATCCAGGCATTGAAGGCCTTGGGCGGCGCCGGACGGGCGGAAGATTCCCGCCTTCGGGAAGCCGCGAAGGAATTCGAGGGCATCATGGTGGAAATGATGGTGAAGGCCATGCGGAAAAATGTACCCGAATCACCCCTGTTGGGTAAAAGCAATGCCCGCGGAATATTCCAGGAGATGCTGGATTCGGAATATGTCCGCCTCATGGTGGACCGTGGCGGTTTGGGCATCGCGGATCTGCTGGTCGATCAACTGGGCAAAAAGTAATGGAGAAAATGGTGCGGAATTTGCTCAAGAATTCCGCATTTTTACCGTTGTTATAAGCAAGCGGGTATACCGCGGGTTGAAAATGATCCCCGCCGCTTCAGCCTAATCCGGGCCGGACACGCGGCGGAGACATCGAATTGACAGCAACCTGGTTCCAAGCGAAGCAGGGAAAATTCAACCCCCGCAGGATGACGAGCGGATTCTCCTCATCCGGTACCCCGCGCATTGAAGCGCCACGGAGAGAAACCGATGAAAGTAACCGGACCCCAACACCCCAGAACCTCCGACATTTCCACGGGGAAAACCCGGGAACAGGAGCCTTCGAAGGGGAAGATCGAAAAAGGCATCGCGGCAAGCGAACGCCCGGCCGGAAACCACACCTCCCTCACCATGAACAGGATCCGGGAGGTCATCAAAAGCACGCCGGATGTCCGCAGTGAGCGCGTGGAAGCCCTCAGGGAGCGGATTCGATCCGGCTCCTACAAAGTGAACGCGGATCGGTTGGCGGAAAGCATGCTCACCGAATCCCTCCGGGAAGACCTGGAAAAGCCGTAATCCCACGGACACTCCGATAAGGATATGGGCTGAACCCAGGGAGAGGACCCGGAAGGCCCGTTGAACAGCCCGGCTCATTCCTTCATACCGGCGGGCGATGCCCCAACCCCATCCATGGGGAAATCCCGAATCCGGATGCGGAACCTGAACAAGAGAATTGAAACCCGTGCAACAACTGCTCAAGGAACTCAAATCGCTGCTGGACAAGGAAGTCGCCCTCCACGAGGAACTGAAAGGCGACCTGGCCCTTGAACTGGAAAACGATGGCCAGTTGAGCGGCGCGGATTACCTCAAGGTGCAACAGAGCAAGTTTTACCGCGCTCATCAGATCGAAATCCTGGAACGGACGCGCATCGGGCAAGTATCCGAGATAACCCGCAAACTTTCCGCCACCGAAAGACAGGGAGGAGGACAAGGAGGGGATTCTCCTCCCAGGAACCTGACCCTGAAGGAAATTATTGCCCAGTCTCCCCCGGAAATGGGGAAAGAGTTGCAAGGCTGCCACGACGCGCTCAACGCCTTGGTGAACGAGATCCGGCGCATGGCCGGAGAGGCCGGCGGCATCGCGCAGGCCCGTCTTAAGGCGATCGACGCCACCTTGTCGGTGATCGGCGAGACTGTGAAGATGCACCCCACTTATTCGGGCGCGGGACGCCTCGAGAAGCGCACCCCGACCTTCAAGCAAACCTCCGCGTAAGCCGCGCTTCCGAACCGGCCCAACCCTCACCGATCGGCCTGGAGACCACCTGATGACCACCGGAAGCCTGTTCACACAGTTGGATATGGGCAAGCGCTCGTTGATGGCGCAACAGGCCGGGATGAGCACCGCCGGTCACAATATCGCCAATATCGACAACGAGGACTACAGCCGGCAGCGCGTGGACCTGGATCCGCAGCACCCCTTCCGCTCCCGCCTGGGCGCCGGAGTGGACATCATCGCCGTGGAACGAATGACCGATCAGTTTCTCAACAAGCGCCTCATCGCCGAGCAAAGCCGCGGTGGCAACGTGGAAATCCGGGAACAGGGCCTGCGGCGCGTGGAAGCCCTCTTCGCCGAGGTGGAAGGCTTCGGGTTGCGCAACGCTCTCAACGACTTCTGGGCCGCCTGGGGCCGGCTGTCCACCGCTCCCGAAACGGAAATCTACCGCCAGGACCTGCTCGATTCGGGCGACCGGCTGGCCCAACGCATCCAGGGAATGCACAAGGACTTCGTCTCGATGCGCAAGGAACTCAACGGCCGGATCGCCGAACGAGTGGAGCGCGTCAACCAACTTGCCGGCGAGATCGCCAGCCTCAACAAACAAATTCAGCAAACCGACCGCAACCGTGGCGAAGCCAACGATCTGCGCGACAAGCGCGATGGGGCATTGAAGCAGCTTTCCAAAATCATCCAGATCGATTGGTTCGAGAACGACAGCAAGCAGATGATGGTCTCCATTGGCGGGGGCTTCCCGCTGGTTCACGGGCGGAGCGTCAACCCCGTGGAGGCCAGCTACGACAGCGAGGAGACGGGGTTCTTCAGCCTGAAAGGGATTGACCCCAAGGGAATCAGCCGCGTGCTCACGCCCCAGGTGCAAGCAGGGGAATTGAAGGAATTCATGATCCTCCGCGATGAGATTCTCGTGGGGTTCATCAACAAGCTGGACGAACTGTCCTCCGAGGTGGCCTACCGGGTCAACCGCTTCCACAATTCCGGGACGGGACTCAATGCCACCTTCGACAAGCTGACCAGCAGCTTTGCCCTCAAGCCCGACGCCCTGAACCGCCCACTTCCGTTTCTCAAAGACGGCACCCTGCAAATTCATTTGGTGGGCGATACTTACGACCTGCTGGAAACCTACGAGATCGAATTGCGCGCCGGACAGGATACCGTGGCCGATGTGGTCAACCGCATCAACGCCACCGTGGCCAACCCCAATCTGCTGCGGGCCAGGGTCAACGACGACGGGAGCGTCACCCTCGAATCCCAGGGACCCCACAACTTTGTGCTGGGCAGGGACGAAACCGATTTCTCCACCCTGATGGGGTTCAACAACTTCTTCGAGAACCTCGAAGGCGCACGGGATTTCAGGATCAACGACCGGCTCAAGACCCGCCCCAACCTGATCTCCACGGGGACGGGGCTCTTGCCCGGAGACAATTCCATCGCCCTGGAAATCAACCAATTGCAATTCACGCCAACCATGTCGGGCGAGTCCATCACATTCGACGAGTATTACAATGGCCTGCTGGCGCAGTTGGGCCTGATGATCAACCGCGCTACGGATGAAGTTCGCAATCAACGCCTGGTGCTCGATCAATTCCAGCGCCTCCGCGATGAAATTTCCTCGGTCAACATGGATGAGGAAGTGGCCAACATGGTGCAGTTTCAACGCGGGTTCGAAGCCGCCTCAAAGTTCGTCTCCACCGTGGATGAGATGACGCAAACCATAATTGATATGTAACCGGGATCTGGACGATAGAAATGCGCGTTACCGACCTGACAAAACAAAGTTCCGTCATTCGGAATATCCAGAAGAACAGTGCCGAGCTCCAGACGCTCCAGGAGAACATGTCCTCCGGAAAGCGCATCAACAGGCTCTCGGACGATCCGCTGGGCGCCACGCAGGCCCAGGACTACCGCACGAGGATTTCCTACTTCGATATGCTCCGCCACATCACGGGGCAGACCTTCATCTGGCTGGACCGTACGGAATCGGAGATGCAGCATGTGGGCGACCTGCTCGTCCGCACCAAGACGCTGGTGCTTTCACAGGCCAACGACTCCATGGACGCGGCCAGCCGCCGGGTTACCGCGGGGGAAGTCCAGCACATCATCAACGCCCTGGTTCAATCCGGGAATTCGAAAATCGGCAAGATATTCCTCTTCTCGGGCAGCAAAACGCTGACCCAACCCCTGACGGAGGGCAAGGAAGTCAATCCGGCCGTCATCAAAACGGAAAACATCGAATCCGACCTGAAATTTCTCCTGGACCCGGAACAATTTTCCGGCACCTTCGCCGGGTTCTCCTCCAAACCGTACATCGTCCGCATTACCAAGGACGGCCCCATCGGCCGGGCTCACTATGTGGTTTCGGACGATGGAGGGGAAACCTGGAGCAAGGAAAACACCCTGCTTCCCGTCCTCGAGGTCTTCAACGACAAAGGCCACTCCAGCGACAAGGTGTTCATGCGCATCGTGGGAGAACAATCCGACAAGTTGGGCGAGCCGATCATCTTTCCCAACGGGTTGGAGTTCGTGTACGAGCCCAACCCCCCCATTCAATACCACGGGAACGACGACAAACGGATGGTGCCCACCAGCGAAGGCATCCTGCAGCCCATCAACCTGACGGCGAGGGAAATCTATTTCAAGGCGGAAAACGACCCGGACAGCATCGACATCTTCGACATGCTCTTCTCCCTCAAGCGCGCACTCGAGGATAACGACCGCAGGGTGCTCGAGCAGAGGATGGGAGACCTGGACGACGCCTTCGAGCAAGTGCTCAACAAACGGGCCGACATGGGCGCGGTGCGGCTGAAACTGGAAGAGCAGTTGGAAAAAGTGGGCGACCGGGAGTTCAACAACCTCAAGCAACTTTCCGAACTGGAAGACCTGGACTTCCCCAGCGCCGTGGTGGAAATGAATATGGCCGATGTGCGGAACAAGGCTTCGCTGAATACCAGCGCGCGCCTCTTGCAACCTTCTCTGCTCCAATTCCTGCGGTAGCGGGAAGACGGGGAAAATTTGAGCGAATATTTTTATACCCGAAGTTGAATTTGGTGCGGATTTTGATTGTTCAATTACAAGGATTGAAGAACGGCATGGAAGCATGCCGGGGCGAACATAGCCCGCCACCGGCGAACGCCTTCCGGACCGGGCCAATAAAACAGGAGCACGGACACAACGAAGGCAACCATTGGACCTGAATCACCGGCCTGAGGATGAGGGGCTTGGGAAAATGATGCGATAGGGCGGCACGATGTCCGCCTTTTCCCCCGTTGATTGGTTTTTGTTTTGGTTCAGTTCCCCGTAATCACGTTTTCGAAGCCAGGAGGCAACAATGCTGATTCTGACAAGGAAGTCAGGAGAAAGCATCACAATCGGTGATGAAATCAAGATTCAGGTGATCGAGATCAAGGGCAAACAGGTCCGATTAGGGATCGATGCTCCCAAGAAATACACGATTCACCGCGAAGAGGTTTACATCCGGATCCAAGAGGAAAACAAACGGGCGGCCTCCAAGGCGCCGCTCACATTGAAGTCCATCGGGGATCTTTGGAAGAAGAACAAATGATTCAATCGGCCGGCATCGTGCCGGAGGTGGAACGGAATTTAGATTCATGCTCCACCGGGTATAAACCTGAACCGCAGGGTAGGTGGCGATGAAAGTGAAAACAACCCGATTTGGGACCATCGACGTCAAAGAGGAGCAGGTGCTGACCCTTTCGGATGGCATGCTGGGATTTTCCGAATGCTCCCGCTATGTGCTCATGGATGACGAGATCGGTGAACCGTTCATGTGGATGCAGTCGCTCGATATTCCATCCCTGGCCTTCGTCGTGATCGACCCGGCCGTGATCCTGCCCTCCTATCACTTCTCGGTGAAAAAGGAGCAGATCAAGGTGCTGGAAACAAGCAACGTAGACGATCTGCAGGTGCATGTAATCGTGACCATGGCCGCCAACATCCTGGATGTCACGGTCAATCTGCAGGGCCCCATCGTAATCAACAAGTCCAAGCGCCTGGGTCAGCAGATTGTGCTCAACGATCCCAATTTCAGCACCCGGCACCCGCTGTTTACCGACCAGCCCGAAACCGAGGGCGAGGCGATCGAAGCGGTGCGCAAGGAAAACCAGGTGGCTTCCCAGCGGGTCGCCATCGCCGGATAGTCTCCCGCGTCCCCCACAGGGGGTATCCCGCGGCCGGTCAGAGGCCCGGGACTTGGAGCCTCCAATCCACACCTACCCTACCCGCCGCGTCCGGCCCCAGGCTTGGCGCGGCTGCCTTTCCCTCTCACCAACATCGCTTTCGGATTCGATTCCAATCCTTCTTGTGACGGTGTGTCCGGCAGCGGATACCCCGGGACGCTCAGCATTGCTTCCCGGACACCGTTGTGGCATCAATGGCGGCGTGAACCGTCCCGCGCTGAAGGCGATTCGTCCCGGTCATCACCCCGGTTCCGGCGGCCCAAGCTGGAACTCCATTGCCGGGTTAAGTTCATGCCGGGCCCACTCGATTGCTCTCCGTTCCTCCCATGTGCCTGATCCTGTTGGCCTATAAAACCCATCCCGACGCCGATCTGGTGCTGGGAGGCAACCGGGACGAGTTCCGCAGCCGTCCTTCGGCGCCGCCCGCGGTGATCTGCCACGATCCGGTGATCCAGGCGGGGCGGGACCTGGAAGCGGGCGGCACCTGGCTGGGACGCAATGGGCACGGCCTGGTGGCGGCCCTCACCAACCGCCGTCCCGGCCCGGGCGATCCCGCGGATGCGCCGCGCTCCCGGGGGGAGATCGTGCTGGAACTGCTGCGGCGCCGCTCCCCGGAAGAGGCGGCCCAGTGGATCGGCGCCCTAGACCCCGGGCAGTACCGCCCCTTCAACGTGCTCTTCGGGGATGCCGGCGCTTTTTACTTCTATTCCCCGCATCAGGGAACCACCCCCCTGCCACTGGAACCCGGCTTCCACGTTCTCAGCAACTCCACCCTGAACGATGACTCCTGGCCCAAGGTGGCCCGTTCCCGCCGGTTCCTGGAGCAATCCCGGACGCTGGACGGGGAATCCTTTCTGGTGGCCATGCAAGCCTTCCTCTGCGACCCGGCCCTTCCCGAACCCCCCATTCCCGAACATCTGCGGGAGTCCCCAGGGCAGCCTTCCGGCAACGGCGATTGGGAGGCCGGGCTGAAGCGCGAACCCCTGGGGGCGCTGGGGGCGGTGTTCGTGGAAACCCCGGGCTACGGCACCGTATCCGCGGCGATCCTCACCTCCGGCGGAAAACTGGGGGAGCGCTATTACTTCGCCGAGGCGGAGGCCATGCGCCGTGCGCAGCAGGGATGGGCGCGAGGGGCGCTGCTGGCGGAACAGGGTGCGTCCCCCCAGGCTCCCGCACGCAGGGGAAGCCCTTTTCGGTTGCTGACATTCGATGAATAGCCCTGATCAATGAGTGACGATCCCGCACCGGGACCTCGGGCAGGGCCCTGGGCGCGCTCCTTGGCGCTCTCCTTCGCGTTATGGGAAGCAGAAGGGCAGCGATTGGCTGCTGATGGAGATTTCGAACTCCATCCCAGCCCGCACATAGTCCCCGTCCAGTTGGGCATGGACCGGCTCATCGGACACCACCCGGAAGGAAGGATACTCCTTCAGCACCAGGCCCGGGCCCCGCACCGGGATGCGCAACAACAGGCGCCCGATTCCGAAGGGCGCCAGCATCCATCCGTTGACGGCGGTCAGTCCCAAATCGGGCGCCGTGAGATGGGCGCGGGGATGGACCCTCATGAATCCGCCGTACATCATGGCCCGGGAGGCCACGGCCCACCGGCAGTTCCATTCCCGATCCCCACAAATCACGCGCATTCGCGGATGCCGGTGCAGGAGCGCCCGGAACCCGGACACCACATAGGCGAAACTCCCCGTTCGCGTCTTGAGGGCCTTGGACAACAGGTACACGGCCATTCCATCGAACCCAATGCCCGCCATGTTCATGAACGGCTCGCCATCCAGCAGGCCGGGCCGCACGGGTTGAATGGTTCCCCCAATGGAAGCCAGCGCCGCCTTGACGGGATTCATGCCGATCTTCAACTCATTGGCCATGGAGTTGGCCGTGCCCCCGGGGAGGAAAATCAGCGGAATGCCCCGTCCCAACAGGCCCTTGGCCACCTCCCGCAGATGGCCGTCTCCGCCATAGGCCGCCACCCGCTCCACTCCCTCCACCGTTTGGGCGAGTTCCACGGCATGCCCGGCATGCTCCGAAGGCAGGGCGGTGGTTTCCACGCCCTGTCCCCGCAGGGCGGCTTGGATGGCCTCCAGGCGCTCCGGGCGGAACGATCCAGCGATCGGATTGTAGATGATGGCCCAACGGGTCATGAGGGTTCTCCCGGTTCCAAATGATCAGATCATTCCGCACAGACGTTCGATCTGCTCGGGATTGCCGAGCCCGATCAGGATATCTCCCTGACGGAAGATTTCCTCCGCGGAGGGGTTGAACTCCATCCCCCCTTCGGCCCGGCGGATGCCCATCAGCATCACCCCCAGCATCAGCAGGGAAAGGCGGACGATTTTCAGTACATTGTCCATAGGGTTTCACGGTATGCTTCCATCCCGCACCCAGCGATTCAAGGTGGAAGCCCTGGCGCCGCTATCATCCCCCTCATCGTCCCCGCCCGTCCCGGAACCGCAGCCAGGGCCTGCATCGGACCA
>CAZOXD010000074.1:1984-3643 GCA_964583525.1 uncultured Pseudomonadota bacterium | reverse complement strand
CCCCCTCATCGTCCCCGCCCGTCCCGGAACCGCAGCCAGGGCCTGCATCGGACCATGAACAATTCCCCCATGATATGCAACCGGGCGCGGCACCACACTACTCCAGGCCCGCGCCGATGCGGATGCTCATCCAGCGCCCGCCGTGAAAGCGCCACTGCATGGCCGCGGCATAGACCAGCATGTAGGCGAAGGCCCCCAGCCACGCTCCCAGCATGGGCGGGGACACCAGGCGCGACAGCCCCCAAGCGGCCGGGAACATCACCAACAGGGAGCAGGCCACCAGAGCCAGCGTGGGCGCCTTGGTATCGCCGGCCCCCCCGAGAGCCGTGCGGGTGATCAGGCCCAGGGCATCGAATACCTGGTAGACCGCCATCACCTTGAACATCAGGCCCGCCAGCCGCACCACCTCGGGATCGCTGGTGAACCCCCGGGCGATGGTCTCCCCGAAGAACCACAGCGGGATTCCGGCGAGTCCCATGTAGACCACCCCCACCCGCAGGATGCGCAGGCCCGTGCGCCGGGCGGCCTGGGGGTGTCCCGCGCCCAGAAACCGGCCCATGTACGAAGAAGCGGCGATCCCCAAGGCGAAGCCGGGCAGAAACAGCAGATGAGTCATCTGGATCCCGATATTGCTCGCCGCCAGGGAGGTCTCCCCCATCCGCCCCACGATCAGCATGAATCCGGACCAGGTGGCCAACTCCACGCAATCCCCCACCCCTTGGGGAATCCCGATGCGGAGGATGTCCCGCAGCCTCCCCGGGGAGGGCCGTTCCCAGATGCGCAGGCCATACCGGGCCCGCGACGCGCCCAGGTGCGCCACGCCGATGATGGCCACCGCCCCCGCGGCCTGGGCAATCACCGTGGCGAGAGCGCTTCCCTGCACGCCCAGGGCGGGCAGCCCCCAATGACCGAAGATCAGCCCGTAGTCCAGGGTGATGTTGAGGCCCACCACCCCGGCGTTTACCAGCATGGGAAAACGGGAGTTCCCGATTCCCTGGTAAAAGGCCGCGTACAGCCAGACTCCCATGGAAAACGGAATGTCCCAGACCCGGATGCTCAGGTAATCCCACGCGAAGGCATCCACCCTCACCGATAGCCCGCCCAGGGCCGCAAACGCCGGCCAACCCTGGATGTAGAGCAGCATCAACGGCAGGCCGGCCAGGGCCAGCAGGTGGTACTGGGCCAGGATGGGGCCGATCTCCCCAGACTTCCCGGCGCCATGGGCGCGGGCCGTGAAGGCGATCGAGTTGCGCATCACGCCCACCAGCAGCACCCATCCCACCAAATAGATGAACCCCGCCAAGGGCACCGCGGCCAGCTGCGCGGTGCCCAGCCTGCCGATGAACATCGCGTCCACCAGGGTGTTCACCGCCGAAGTCATCATGCCCAGCGCCAACGGCAGGGCGAAGCGGAGAATATCCCCATAGCCCGGCGGTGTGGAAGACACGGAAGACAGCGTCTTTTCCGTCCCTGGCGCCCCCCCGGCCGGGTCTTGGGCGGAATGAGGCCCTTCGGTGGAAACGTCCATGACCCCGATTTCGTCCAGCGAGAATGAGCAGGGTGCACTAGGGCCGGGAGGAATTTCCCGCGCCTTTCCGTTGCACTGCCGGGAATGGTAACGGTAAAAGGAAGGGTTCACAATCGGGCCTTGCCGCCCCT
>CAZOXD010000074.1:0-1884 GCA_964583525.1 uncultured Pseudomonadota bacterium | reverse complement strand
CCCTCGCCCAACCGTCCCGCAGTGATCGGCCTCACCGGCGGCATCGCGTCGGGCAAGTCCACCGTGTCGGGAATGCTGGCGGCGCGCGGCGCTTGCGTGATCGATGCGGACCGCATCGGCCATCAGGTCATCCAGCCGGACGGCGAGGCCTACGCGGAGGTGGTGGCGGCCTTCGGCCCCTCCATCGTGGAGGAGAGCGGCGCCATCTCCCGCAAGGCGCTGGGCGCCATCGTCTTCGGCGATCCCCGGCAACTGGCCGCCCTCAATGCCATCTCCCACCCCCGCATGGCCCAGCGCATGGAGCGGGAAATCGCCGAAGTGCGCCGGCGTCCGCCGGAGGCGAGGCCCCCGCTGATCGTGCTGGACGCAGCCATCCTCTTCGAGGCCGGCTGGGACGCCCTCTGCGGCCGGGTGTGGACCGTGCAGGCGGCCCCCGAGACGGCCAGCTTCCGGCTGATGGAGCGCAACGGGCTCTCCCGGGAGGAGGCCCGCTCCCGGCTGGACGCCCAGATGAGCAACGAGGAACGGGCCCGCCGCAGCGCCCGGGTGATCGCCAACGAGGGCAGCCTGCCAGACCTGGAACACGCCATCGCGGAACTGTGGCGGGAGGAGACCGGGCTCCCGCCCTGAGTCTCGCCCGCACTCGCGCCACCGAACTCGCGCCACAGCCCTTTCGACACAGTCCCCGATCTGCCACCATGGAGGAAAGGGGCCGGCCCTTCTCCCCGGATCAATCATCCACACCGAATCGAATCGCCCATGACCGAAATATCCATTCCCTCCTATCTGGATGACGTTACGCTTTTCCTGGCGGTGGAAGTATTCCAGGCCGCCAAAAAGCTGGAGGCCGAGGGGCGCGACGTGATCCACCTGGAGTTCGGGGAGCCGGACTTCCCCACCCCCGCCGTAGTGCGGGAAGCCGCCGTGGCCGCCATGGAAAGCGGCGCCACCCGCTACACCCACAGCCTGGGAATTCCCGAACTGCGGGAGACCATCTGCGCCCATTACAACGGCAAATACAGCCTATCCATCGGCCCGGAGCGGGTGGTGGTCTCCGCGGGCACCTCCCTGTTGACCTCCCTGCTGTTCATGATGCTGCTGGAGCCGGGGGACGAGGTGATCCTCCCCGATCCCACCTATGCCTGCTACGCCAACTTCATCCGCCTGGCCCGGGGCACTCCGGTGTTCGTACCGGTAACGGAAAGCGAGGGCTTCCAGCTCGATCCCTCCGCGGTGGCCCGGGCCATCACGCCCCGCACCCGGGCCCTGATGATCTGTTCGCCCTCCAATCCCACCGGGGTGGTGATGCGGTCCGAGGTAATGCGGGAACTGGCCACGTTGGGCGTGCCCGTTATCTCCGACGAGATCTACCACGGCCTCTCCTATGGAGGACGGGAGCGGAGCATGCTGGAGTTCACGGACAACGCATTCGTCCTCAACGGCTATTCCAAGTTCTTCGCCATGACCGGCTGGCGGCTGGGATACATGATCTTTCCCCGCCCCCTGATGGACACGATAATGAAGCTGCACCAGAATGTGATGATCTCCGCGCCGGACTTCACGCAGCACGCCGCCATCGCCGCCATGACCCGGGCCATTCCCGATTGCGAGGGCTACGCGCGCGAATACGACCGGCGGCGCTTGTTCACCATCGAGCGGCTGGCGGAGATCGGCCTGCCCCTGCGCTACGAGCCCTCCGGCGCGTTCTACGTCTTCGCCGATGCAAAAGCCTACGGCGGCGATTCACTCAAACTGGCCATGGAGATCCTCCACGAGACGGGCGTCGCCCTCACCCCCGGGTTCGACTTCGGCCCAGGTGGGGAGGGATATCTGCGCTTCAGTTACGCCAATTCCCTGGAAAACATCGCCGAGGGGCTGAACCGG
>CAZOXD010000073.1:0-21268 GCA_964583525.1 uncultured Pseudomonadota bacterium | reverse complement strand
TCGACTGGGTGAACCGCCACCCTTCTCAACTTTCAACTATGATCGGGACAACTCCTACCGCGTCGATAATCGCCGACATTCTTTGAGCCACCCGATACAACGTTCTACGACGTTTCTCTGGCGATATGCCTTGCGATCAAACTTCAGAGGTTTGGCTTTATGCTGTCTGATCTGATCGCTTTTTTGGGGAATAACCGCTTCGATTCCCCTTGCCGCCAGCCACCGACGGATTCGTTTGTTACTGTAGGCTTTGTCTCCAGCCAGTTTGCGGGGGCGAGTGATCGGCCTTCCACGTTTCTGCATAATCGAAACCTCATCCATGACCGCCTCGAAGACAATTGACTCATGACGTTGACCCGGAGTCAGATACGCTGCCAGCGGCACACCATTCCCATCACTTACCAGATGTAATTTTGTGCTGAATCCGCCTCTTGATCGCCCCAGGGCATGATCTGAGGGTTCATTCAGTCTTTTTTTTTACGTGCGCCAGCAACCTCACGACTGGCCCGAATCGAGGTGCCATCCACGCACCATAACTCCCGGTCAATCCGCCCATCACCGTGCAATCGACTCTTCAAACGGGCGGCAATGGTTTTAAAAGTTCCGTCTCGTTGCCAAGCATTAAACCGGTCATAAACCGTTTGCCACGGGCCATATCGTTCCGGCATATCACGCCAAGGAGCCCCAGAGCGCAGAACCCAAAACATCCCATTCAACAACTGGCGGTCATCCCGTTTTGGGCGTCCCGTGGTGTAAGGTGTTGTAACCAGGTCCTTGATCCGCTCCCAATCTTGATCTTCCAACTCATATCGCTTAACCATAGCCCCTCTCAGAGTGCCCGAAACGCTTCCTTGCGCAACGATTCTGAAAAGGTTATCCAATTATTTCAATAAGGTCCAGAGTTTTCAGACACAGCCTAAATGGCTCTCACCTTCTACCCAACCCGCTCTTCACCTTAAGGTATTCGAGACAATCATTCAATGCTCCTCCCACGGCGGGATAGAAGTTGAACCGGGCCTGTTTGCTGAAATCCGCCACCCAGTTGGGTACCCACGCCAACAGATGGGAGTTGACAAAACGGGAAGTCCGTTCCCATTCCTCCCGTTCGATCAAGGTAGCGATGAAATCCAACTCGACACCGAGGTGATCAGGTAGCATCCCGGAGTCGTCTGTTGCATCGAATCCCGCTTCGGCATAGGCTTTTTTGACCGACATCGCCCGATCCCCCATCAGCTGGAAATCCCCCCTGGCCAATCCCTCCAGGGGAGGGAAATGGTGGGATGGGCCAATGAATAAACGGGTATATTCCTCGGCCAGGGCCTCGGTAATTTCGATGGCCGGGCTCTGACCGAGTTCTTCTTGGACACTTTTCCCGAGCAAGGATACCAACTCGGGGGAGGAAGAAAAGGTTTCCAGTTGTGCTGAGGACAATGGGTTGGCGAAGAGAAACGCGATTGTCCTCAGCGTGGTAGGCATGTCGGTGCTCATACGCGTCGTATATTTACGATCGTATCATTGGAGCGCCACTGGCCGCTCAGTCTGGCCGGCGTGTTGGGAATGATCCAGTTGGGATGCACTCCGCGCATGTCGTTCCACTCTGTCGGCGAATCCAGATTATTCCTGGATACGCCCTCTTGCCACCAGGCCGTCTCCACTTTCGACTTGGTGCCAGTGATCGACTGGTCCAGAGCAGTACCGCTGGCATACCGGCCGTAAGCCCAATGGCCACAGTGATAACTGATTGCGACCACACCGGGATGGATTCCTTCGCTCAGGAGCAGCTTGGTCACGATCCTGGTTTGCTTTGTGCCTGCCGGCCCTGGGGGATTAGGCAGTGCGGGCATGGCCTGCTCGATTTCGACCAGGTCGCCGTCCTTGACACCTGGCCCGAGCAATTTCCTGGCAGTGTCCGGATTCATACAGGCCGGATTGTTGTGGTAGATCTCCTGCAGCCACTTGCAGTTCTGCGAGCGCGAGTGGATTTGCACGTTCACCTTGAAGCTGGTCATCACCAACTGTTTGTGGGTCATTTGCCGGTGCTCCGGCACAGGCACCCAGCAGGGCAGTCCGGAGAACAGGTGCTTCTTGAGGAACGATTCATTGGATTTCACCACCCCTTTGATATCCATCCAAACCTTCGGGGCTGCCTTGGCCAGGTAGGAACTCTTGATTTCCACCAGGCCGCTCTTGTTGAACTTATCCGGCTTGAAGCCCGCATAAGCCACCCCGTCCACTTTCTGCCCCGCATAACCCTTGTAGGCTTTTTTGCTGCCACGATAGCCCTTGGATTTCACGTCGGACCGTGAGACGTGGGCCTTGGCCGGGTTCCAGATGGTCCCGGTGGCCTTGTCCACCACCGTGCCTTTCAGTTTGCCAGCCGACAGCTTTTTCTCGTGCGCCATATAGACCGGTTTGGAGCCCTGGTAAGCCACCCCGTATTTCTTGATGTATTTCCAGGGATCGCCGGAAATCGGCTTGAAGTCCACGCCCAGCAGAGGCTTGCCCGTTTTTTTGGCGGCGGCGGCGGTTTCGAGCATGGAGGCCTTGATGAATTCCTCGGCGGTGTCGAAGGGATGTAGCTTGGCGATTCCTCCACCGATACGCCTGGCCAGTTGAATGAATATATCCTGCATATCCATCGCTTCGCCCAATGGTTTGGAGACAGGCTGGCGCAACTGAAGGAATGGAATGAGGGCATAGGACTGCGGCGCCTCGGCGGTATACCGTTCCAGGAAGGTGGCGTCCGGTAGAATCAGGTCGGCCATCTCCGTCGTCTCGCTCATGGATGTATCCACGGAGATGATGAACGGAATGTATTTCTCGTTGGCCAGGATTTCCCGGCTGTTGGCATTGTTGCCGGTGGTGTAGGCCCCGTTCCAGCAATAGGTCATGTAGATCTTCGGCCGGCCTTTTTTGCCCGAGGCGATCATGTCGAACACCGACTGGCTCACATGGTGGGTGGGCAGTTCCACCCCGTCGCCATCGATGATCTTGAGCTTCTTCGCCTTCCGGGCGGCTCCCTTGGCTGCTTTTTTCGCGCCGCTGTAAGCATTTTTCCACTTGCCGCCGATCTTCATGTGCGTGCCGCCCTTGACCATCAGGTTGCCCGTGATGGCCTCCAGCGACTTGGCGGCCACCTCGGCATAGGCGCCGTTGTAGTGCCCGACAAAACCGCGGTAGGTGACGAGGGCGGCCGGCTTGTTTCGGCCGTACTCCAGCGCGATCCGGCGGATGGTGGCGGCGGGCACACCGGTTTCCCCCTCCGCCCATCGGGGCGTGTAAGGGGAATAGTGGGCCTTCAACTCCTTCACGTTGGATGTCGTCCAGCGGCGGATGAACGCCTCGTCGTGCAGATTCTCCCGCAGGATGACGTTGGTGATGGCCAGGATCACCGCCAGGTCGGTGCCCGGCTTGATGGGAACCCACTCGTTGCTCTTGGCCGCCGTGTTGGACAGGCGCACGTCGAAGGTGACCAGCTTGGCTCCCGCGCTCATGCCCTCGATCACCCGCTGCACGAAGTAGCTGTGGGAGGTGTGGGCCTCCATCATGTTGGTGCCGAAATTGAGGATGTAACGGCTGTTGGCCACGTCGTTGATGTCGTAGTGCTTGCCGATGGTCAACTCCTGGGCCGTCCATTTGGCCGTCTCGCAGATGGAGGTGTGATTGCCCACGGTGCTCGAGCCCATTCCGTTATTACAGAAATGTTTGAGCGCCGAACCGATTCGGCTGCGGCCGTAATGGAGCATGAACTCCTCGGGCTTTCCGGAATTATAGACGGCCTTCAGTCCCATTACTTTTCGTCCGGCGATGGTGCCGCCGTTGACGGCCAGGTCCAGCGCATCTTTCATGGAGACGCGCCGCCACCGGCCTTCGCCCCGTTTGCCCACCCGAACCAAGGGGTAGAGCAGGCGGTCCGGGTCGTATACCTGGTTGATCCCGGCCTGACTTTTGGCGCAGGTCCTCCCCCGGTTGTTGGCGACGTAGGGATTGCCTTCGATCTTGGTAATCCGGCCGTCCTCCACATAGCCCATAATGCCGCAGATCGCCACGCATTGGAGGCAACTGGAAGGGACCGCTTTGCGGTTTTTGCCGGTTTCCCCGGTATCAACCACCCGTGAGGTATAGCCTTTCTCGTCCAGGCGTCCCAGCTCGCCTACCATGGGATCCACCACACCGGCGGCGCGTCTGGTGGCCGCAAGAGCCGTGCCGGTGTCCAACGGTTTCACACCGTGGAAAATGGTTCCGGCGGCCAGGCCAAGTGCGCCTAGCGCGCCCCAATTCCCTGCCGTTTTGAGAAATTCGCGGCGGTCGCTCTCCCCGTTTTCGTTGGCTTTGGTCATCGTGATTTCTCCTCAGACAAAATCGTCAGTAGCTTTCGGTGCCGTATCGGGAATGCTAGTAGTGGAACTGGCTTTTCAGGCCGGCTACCACCTGTCCCAAAGGCAGGTATCCCTCTGTGTTCAGGTCGATATAGAACACGTTCGGCTTGGTACCCATGAAGGGCATCAGGGGCTTAACCTTGTTCTGGGCGACGACCTTGCTGATCTCGCTGTTCGGATCGTTCAGATCCCCGAAGATGCGTGCACAGGTGTTGCAGGCATTGACACAGGCCGGCAGCAGGCCCTGGTCCACTCGGTGCAGGCAGAAGTCGCACTTCTGTGCCGTTTCCGTGACCGGATCCAGGTATTTTGCGCCAAATGGGCAGCCATACACACAGTTCCCACAGCCGATACACTCGTCCTCCTCCTGCACCACGATTCCGTCCGGACGTTGCCAGGTAGCTTTGGTGCCCGGATATTTTCCATGCTCATCCACTGGACAGACCTGGATGCAGGCCGGGTCCGTGCAGTTGTTGCACAGCACCGGAAGGAGGTTGCGTTTGACGTGGGGGTAGCTGCCGTATTCTTTCTGGATCACGAATGACTTGAAATAACCGAGCGGAACTCCCTGCTCCGCCTTGCAGGCCACTGCGCAGGCAAAACAGCCGATGCACTTTCTCAAGTCGACCACCATGCCATAGCGGATTTTTTGTGCGGCCTGAACCGGTTTCGCCGCCACTACTGCGGCTGCAACCGGAACGCTTTTCATAAAGCTGCGTCTGGAAAGCTTCATATGCGCCACCCTTGATAGACTTGTGATCCCTATTCCAAAGTTGTCTCTTTCAATGCAACAGGGAGGTGGAGATTCGCTCCTCAAAACCCAGCGGTACCGGAGGCAATCCGATACCGCTGTTTAATGAATAGATTGGAGGAGTTCTCATGCAGCAGCGGACTCGGATCAGTCCCCAGTTTGCATGAAACTCAAGTTAATTGTACGGGACAATAGACGGGACGGTAATCGGGAAAAACCCTGATTTTCCGATGCGACATCCATGAAATTGGAGTTCGGAATCTCTGACGAGCAGGTAAGGGAAAGGAGGGGGTCGGTGAGAGTTACGGATCGATTCGACTATTCGACCGGCCATCAGGATTCAATTGAAGTCAATCCTTCTCGCAGGGCGAATTTGGTGAGTTCCGCAATGCTGTGAATGTCCAGCTTTACCATGATCTGCCGGCGATGGGTCTCAATGGTTTTCTGGCTCACGTTGAGATGAGAGGAAATTTGTTTTGTGGATTTGCCCTCGGCAACCAACTGGAGCACCTCGCGCTCCCTGGCCGTCAGGGCGCTGTGAGCCGGGATGTCGTTAATTGACAAGCTGTGGGTATAGTCTCTGATCACGGAATCGCTGATAATTGGACTCAGGAAGTACTGATCACCGACCACGGTCCGTATTGCGAGAGTCAGTTCCTCGAAAGCGCAATCCTTAAGCAGGTATCCCTTGGCTCCCGCTCTTAGCATTCCCTCCACAAACCTCCTGTCGGAATGCATGGAAAGAGCAATCACTTTGGTTTCGGGCGATTCGGCGATTATTTGCCGCGTAGCAACGATGCCGTTCATGTCGGGCATGGTGACATCCATGATTACTATGTCGGGCTTGAACTCTTCGACCAGCCTGATCGCCATGCGTCCGTTTCCCGCTGTCGCAACTACTTCCATGCCATGCTGCTTCTCAAGCAATGATTGCAAGCCATCTCGTACGATTTTATGGTCATCGGTCAGGAGAATCCTAACGCTCACGTCACTTTCCTCTCCGTTGTTTCCCCTTCGAGCCTCAACGGCGCCACCAAGGTTGCTAGAGTGCCCTTGCCAGCTTTGGACTTTATTATGAGGCGTCCACCAAGATGATACAATCGTTCCTGGATGCTGAATAATCCAAATCCACCTGAGGTGCCTCCGTGGAAAACCATGTTGGCAGCCTCGAAACCGATCCCATCGTCTTCAACGTCAACCCGCAATTGATCGCCCTTCCTCGTGATCGATACCTTTGCTTTTCGCGCCCGGGAATGCTTGGCAACGTTAAGCAGTAACTCGCGTGTCGCGCGAAAAATAAGAAAACGAACCCTTTCATCCAGTGGTTTAGGCTGAGAATCATAGTTCAGCTTGATCGGGATCCCCTGCCTTTCCTGGATTTGTTCCACAAACCATTCCACCGCGGGCTCCAAGCCCAGTTCGTAGAGGATGGGAGGGCTGAGTTCGAACGTCAATGAGCGTGTGTCCTGAATGGTCTGTTCGAGAAGGGAGCGCACCTCGTTCGTTAAACTGGCAAGATGTGATGAAGATAGCGAGTCCTGCAGTTCTCCCAACTTGATCTTCGAGATGGCCAGGGATTGGCCGATACGGTCATGCAGGTCCGTTGCAATCCCCCGCCTTTCCCGTTCCTCCGTCAACAAAAGTTCCGAGGATAGAGAGCGGAGCTGCGCCTGATAACTCAGAAGTTCTTCTTCAGTTCGCCGACGCTCTTCGATCTCGTGCGTCAGTTGCTCGTTTGCCCCCATCAGTTCCGCGGTCCGCACCTTTACCTGTCGTTCCATATCATTATTGGAATTTAGAAGGGCTTTTTCTGCTTGCTTGCGCTCGGTGATGTCACGGGCCAGTGCCAGCACCAGGTCTTGTCCACCGGCATACTGAAGACTCCCGATGGAGACCTCCACGGGAAATGAGGTGCCATCTTTGCGCCGGTGGACGCTTTCAAAAGTGACCGGTTCGCCGAAAACCTTCGTGTCCCAGATTTTGTGCACGCGTTCGCGCCTATATTGCAGGGAAATGTCCGGGACTGAAAGAGCCAGCAGTTCCTCTCTTGTGTAGCCCAGGCTCTCACAGGCCCGGCGGTTGACATCCATTATCCGCCCTTCCAAATCGTGCACGAAGAAGGCATCCGCTGCCTGATTAACCAGACTTCGAAATTGGGCCTCTTTTTCTCGTATGGCCGCCTCCGCCCGTTTGCGCTCGGTGATGTTGCGAACGAAACTCTGAATCGCCGGCTTGTCCTCATATTCAATGATCCGAGTGCTCGTTTCCACCGGGAGTTCCGTTCCATCCTGGCGTTTAAGAATATTCTCGAAGATCGTGACCTCGCCTTGCCGCATCCGGCGTAAAATATCCTCGTCGAATGAATCACCATTCAGGGATATGTCTTTCATCGATAACTTGAGTAGTTCGTTTTGAGGATACCCCAATTGCTGAGTCGCATTCTTATTGACTTCCAGGCAGCGGAACGTTGACGTGTCCAGGATGAAAATCGCGTCGTTTGCATGCTCGAATATATTGTGATATTTTTCTTTCGACTTCCGCAAAGCCTCTGTCAATTGATCCACTTCACGGGTCGTCCAGTGCGAGAATAGTGCGGCCAGCAAGGCACCGAGAAAGATTGTCGCGGCGCCGAGAATGGCGATCATGAGGAGCAGGGGGCGTAAGCTCCGGTCAATTTCATCGCGTCGTAGCCCCAAGTGCAGGACTCCATTCGTCTTTCCGGCCCACGCCGCCACGTCATAGTAGACTTTCCCTTCAGCATCCTGGAATTCCCAGACGGAGAGATTATTGCCGGCGATCTCCTTCCTTCCCAGCAATGACCGGGGAACTCCTTTGGGAAACGTATGCACGTAAGGACGGCCCTTCTTTTCGACAAACGCGTATTCAACAATTGCGTGGTCCCGTACGACATGCTTCAGATGCCCGCGCAAGGACACCAAGTCGTTCCAGAGCAGCAATCTTTCCGTTTCCTCGGCGAGAACCAAGGCCTGTGCCTGGAAGTCGTCCTGAATGTATATACGGTGCTCCCAGACGATAAAAAGCGCAGAGGCCACGCAAATAGCTGAGATAAGCAGGGTGGTGAGAATTGCGACCTTCATGAAGATTTTATTTTTCAGACTCATGGTCTGTCATCCGGTTTTTTCCTGACCCATCGGCGCATTTCACGCACGGTGGCATACATGGAGTCTTCACCCGCAACGAACCGATCGATCTGGAGCTGGCGGAGCAGTGGCGCAGCCTTCTCGTCTTTGTGGAGGGCGAAGACGATATTTCTCAAACGTTCCTTCAACGTACGATCCAGTTCAGGGTGAACCACGAAGGGCGGTATGCCATAGGGAGGCGATTTGCTGATGATCCGGGTACGGGATGTGAGAAGCGGATCAATGGTTTTGAAATAATCCCAGATCAGGGAGTCGACGGCCGCGCCGTCGGCGAGTCCATCGGCAACGGCCCGTATCGAGTCGTCATGGCTGTAGGTGAAAAACGTTTCTCTGAAGAATGACTCCGGAGTCTCTCCACGCTGTGTGACCATATAAGAGGGAACCAGGTAGCCGGTGTTCGAATCGGGATCGGTGAAGGCGAATCGGTGTCCTTTCAGGTCATTGAAGGATTTTATCGCGCTGTCCCGATGAGTGAGGATATAGGAGTAATAAACCGGCTTGCCGTTAACGACCGGAACGGCCAGGATCTCCATGCCAAATTCATCGTTTCCCAGGACATAGGCCCCGGAACAGACATAGGCGATATCGACTTTTCCGGCCGCCAGCAAGGAATTTACCTCGGCATAAGTTCGGCGTTGCATAAGGGTGGCTCGGTAGCCAGCGAGATTCGCGATCCTTCTTAGCAATTCGTCATAGAAATCCCGAGTCCTCTCGGGCGTGATCATCGCGCCGACGGCAAATCGTAATAACGGGCGCCGGTTTTCCTCGCTGGTTGTGCTTTCAGCGATGAAAACATCATTCATTTCCACGAGAGGAATATCCTTCCTGGATGGCGCTATCAGCCACGCCGTCAGCGCGATGACCAGTATGAAGCCCAGCGCCAGAGCGAAAACCGAGAAAGGTCGTCTTTTTGGCTTAACTTGCTTTTGTGCTAATCCGCCCATTTGTTTTCGACGATTCGGTGATCCTTGAACGTCGTACGTATTCGACAAGATTTATTGAATCTTTACCAAAGGAGATTCTAATCCTCTCTCGCAATATTTTATCATATTCGAGTGTCGACCGGCGAATTTTTAAGGGCTTTGGTGATATATCAGAAATTGTGTCAGCGGGATGAATAAATGAAAATGGGGTGCCACCCAACCGACAAAAGAAAGGAGGCACCCCATGGAATTGAGTCATTCCCACATGAGCGTAAGAGAGGCGATGTTCGAGGTCAAGGGATTTGAATGGGAAGGCGATTACCGTCCAGCGGCCCAGGCAGCGATCAAAGAGATGCTGGAAGGTCGGATGGAGCATTGGATCGACGAGCGTCTTGCGGAACTGACATCCGAGGATGTGGCCGACCGGCGCAATGGCTTGTTTGAACGCCGGTTGACCACCGAGGTGGGCGATGTGGTGCTCTCGGTGCAACGGACCCGCACGACAAGCGCCTGTGCGGTTCTAATACTACCTTGTTAATTTACCTGTTCGTTCTTTAATGATTGGGTTAAACTACCATCGTAATCTTCGATTCAAGGAGGAACGATGGTTATTCACAAAGCAGGAGCCGAGCCGCTGTTGGGGCTGGCGGTATTTTTGGAGCCCTTCAGCGCTTTGGTGCGGCGCAAGGAAAGCAAGCATGCGTTGGAACGCTATACGACCGGATTGTTGTCCGATCTTTCCCGCAAGACCGCTGCGGGTATGGGCCGTTCGTTGCCGGGAACCGATTACCAGCAACTTCAGGAGTTTCTTACCAACACGGCATGGGATTCCCAGGAAATGGATCGCCTGCGCATTGCCTATATGGTCAACCATGCCTCGGCAGGAGGCGGTGTGTTGATCGTTGACGATACCGGGTTCGCGAAGAAAGGAACCCATTCGGTGGGTGTCGCCCGACAATATTCGGGCACCTTGGGACGGGTGGACAACTGCCAGGTGCTGGTCACGGCCCACTATGTGGACCGGGTGTTCGACTGGCCGGTGATGTCCCGGCTTTATCTTCCGGAACTATGGGCCAAGGATTCCGCCCGGCACGGGAAAGCCCAGGTGCCCTCGGAGATAGACTTTCAGACCAAGGGGAAGATCGCTCTGGAGTTGATCGACGAAGGACTGGATGTCGGCATTGAGCCCAAGACTGTATTGACCGACGCGGGCTACGGAGACCAGACCCCGTTTCTGGACGGCCTGGAAGCACGGCAGTTGCCCTACGGGGCAGCGGTCGGCGTGGCGGTACGCTTTCGCTTGGCCGAAGCGGTCGAGGCTGATCCCGGCGACCCACCGCCTTCGGAATACTCGGGGAAAGGCCGCCCTCGCAAGGCTTCCACGCTCGCGGATCGCATTCCTTGTCTGGAAGCTCGGACAATTCTCGATGCACTGCCCCCGGAGGCTTGGAACCGAACCGCTTGGCGGGAAGGCGCCAAGGGCGCCCTGGTCAAAGAGTGTGCTCGGGTGCGCGTTTACCGATGCTGCCAGCACGGCAAACACATTGCGAGCAGCGGTTGGCTCGTCGGGGAGCGTCCCTTGGAAGGCCATGCTGGCGACCGGAAGCAATATCTGGTTTGGGGACTCGATGAGACCGGTTTGGAGGAATTGATGGGTCTGCTTCACGTGCGCTGGGTGATCGAACGATTCTATCAGGACGCCAAGGGCGAGTTGGGCCTCGACGACTATGAGGGACGTCTCTGGCACGGTTTCCACCGCCACTTGGCTCTGGTGATGCTCGCCCATTGCTTTTTGACCTTGCGGCAAAGCTACGGAGCGGAGTTGCCTCAACCCCCACCCTCGGCGCGGGCTTTTCCCCCCAGAGGGGCGAAAAAGTATCGCCGCATTGAGACGGCTTGTAATTGAGGAACTCTTTCTACAGGTCATCTCGTTTTTCCAAAAATCGCGTGAGGGGCCTAATGTAACCAAGTAGTACTAATCACCCTGGTTGCCCTTTTGGGCTATGGAGCCACGGAGGCAGGTAGAAATTTGTTAGCTGAATTGGATGTGCCGGATGTGATTCGGGCAAAGAAATTGGAGTTGTCCCGATCATAGTTGAAAGTTGAAAATGGTGGTATTCGGGATTCGAGGATTCGTCCAGGCGGTGTTGGCGGCTCCAACTGGGAAATGTCGGTTAAGAATCCAAAATTGAGATCGCCGAATACCATCTCTTGTGCCGTCGGTCAGTAACTTGACAGTACACGCAGGCAACAGCGTGAACGGCCGATGGTGTCAATTGCCGGAGCGTGCGGTCTTTTCTTCAAGCTCCAGATAGGCCCGGTCTGATTCCGCCTGGATTGCGCCGATATCGTCTGCCGTCAAATGCTGGTAGCGGCCCTGCATGTTTAGGTAGGATTCCACAGGCAGCCCTCGCGAGCGGTGGTTGATCTGGTAGTGCAGCCCATCCACGATCTCGTAGAGCGGGTACAGGTTGGTTTCAACGGCAGCCACTGCCACCTTTACGGCCACATCCTCCTCCGTTTTCCAGCCGGTCTGGCAGGGAGAGAGGAGGTGAATGAACCGCGTGCCCCGGAATTCCTTGGCCCGCCGCACCTTTTGCATCAAATCCTCCGGAAAGCCGATGGATGCCGTGGCCGCATAAGGAATGCGGTGGGCAGCCATGATTTCCATGATTTGTTTTTTGCGGCGGGGGTTGCCTTTGGGCGACGTGGCCGTCCAGGCGTGTTGTGGGGTGGCCGAACTGACCTGGATTCCGGTGTTCATATAGCCCTCGTTGTCCAGGCACACGTAAATGAAATCGTCGTTGCGCCCGGCGGCCCCGGATAGGGACTGGAACCCGATATCATAGGTGGCCCCGTCACCGGCAAAGGCCAACACCGGTATGTCCACGATTCCCTGCATCCTCATCGCATTGGCTATCCCCGCCGCCGTCGGAGCGGCGGTTTCGAATGCGGAATGGAACACCGGCATCTTCATCGAGGAGGTGGGAAAAGGACCGGCAATCACCGCGGCGCAGGAAGGCACGACGACCACGACGGAGCGCGGACCCAACGCCCGAGTCACCAGCCGCATTCCCAAGGCCACTCCGCATCCCGGGCAGGCGGCATGGCCCGGCCGCATCATCTCTTCGCTGGGAATCGCCGTGGATTGCATCATTCCTCCGTCATCCAGATGGGTTCGTCCGAAGCCCGCTCTCTGGAAAGGGCATCCAACACGATGCGCTCGATCATTTCAGGGTTCACGTCTGTCCCCCCGATACCGGCCAGATACCCCTGAATCTGCTTTCGTTCGGGGCTGTGGGTCAGCGCCGCCTTTAATTCGGAGCAGAATATCCCTTCCCTGCCCAGGGAGAGATTGCGGTCGATCACGGCGATACGCCGCACAGAATCCAAAACGGCGCGCAGCTTCCGGGTGGGAAAGGGTCGGAACAGCCGGATTTTGACCAATCCGATCCTGAGCCCCTGCTGCCGCAGGCTGGCCTGCACGCTCCTGGCCGTGGAGGTGATCGTGGCGCTGGTCACCAGCACCAACTCGGCATCTTCCACGTCAACGGCTTCCACCAGACCGTAGCCCCGCCCGAACAGGCCGGAAAACTCGCGATCCGCCTCCTCGGCAATCTCCTCCGCCAATCCCATCGCCTCCTGGGCTATGCGCCGAAATTCCCGGTATTGTTTCTGCACCACCACAGGGTTGATGAATACCGGGTTATCCACGTCAAAGCGCTTGGGGATTTCCACCGCCGGGAGATAACGGTCCACCTGTTCCTGATCCAGTACGTCGACCGGCTCCATGAAGTGGGAAATGTAGTTGGCCTCCAACACCACCATGCAGGGCAGCAATACCTGCTCTGCGATCCGAAAGGCCTGAATCACGGAATCCAGCGCTTCCTGGTTGTTCTCGCAGTATATCTGAATCCAGCCCGTATCCCGCTGGGAAAGGGAATCGGTCTGATCGCTCCAAAACGCCCAGGGAGCCGCCAACGTCCGGTTGACGCAGGCCATCACCACCGGTGCCCTGCTGCCGGCGGCGAAGTGGAGCATCTCGTGCATCAGCGCCAGCCCCTGAGAGGAGGTGGCCGTAAAGGTGCGCACGCCGGTCAGGGAGGCGGAAAGGCAGGCGGCCATGGCCGAATGTTCCGATTCCATGCGCATCATGATTCCGCCCAGTTCATCGGCCGAGTCCAGGTCCGACAACCGTTCGTAGATCGGCGTTTGCGGCGTAATGGGGTAGGCGGCGATCACCTGGGGGCGGCAAAGCCGCACAGCCTCCGCGACGGCGTGGTTGCCCGTGATGAAACTCTTCATGTCTTCTCGCTCATGGTCATTGTCATGCGCGGACAGACATCCGCGCAAATCCCGCAGCCCTTGCAGAACTCCAGGTTGGGCCGATAGTAATTCGCGTCGCTATCGGGCTTGACGAGACAGGTTTCCGGGCAAAAGGTAAAACAACGGTCGCAGGCCGTGCATATGCCGCAATAAAAACACCGCTCGGCGGCGCGCATTGCTTCCTCCCGCGACAACGACAGGATGATCTCGCCGAATCCCTGGGTGCGCTGCGCCGGCTCGCTGCGGCGGGAAGGCACGGGTTCCCGATGATCCAGATAGAGCGGTTCCAGATCGGGAAACTTGACAACCGTTTCGGGACTCCACCGGTCAGGAGGACGAAACACCGCATCGATGGAAAACGCCGATCCGGCCCCAATCCGCACTCGCGTCAGTGCCTCTTGGAACGGCAACCCCGTGGTGTAATGATGAATCGCCAGGGCCGCGCGCTTTCCGGCTGCCAAGGCCTCGACGACCGACCCGGGGGTCTGCACCATGTCTCCCCCGGCAAATACACCGTCCTGGGGAGTTTGCAGCGTATCGGCGGAAATCGGCAAACCGTTTCCGGAATCGCCGGAGAGGATGCCGCCGCCTTCCAGGAATTCCAGATCCACTCGCTGGCCGGTGGCCAGGATCACGAGATCGGCGTCGCGGGCCATCGTTTCCGACTGGTCAAAATCCGGGTTGAACCGCCCCTGCTCGTCGAATACCGCGGTGCAGCGAACAAATTCCACGCCCGCCGCCCGCCCTTTGTTCTCCCGGATGCGGCGCGGGCCCCAGCCGTGGTGGAACGTCACTCCCTCCTCCAGGGAATCCTCGATTTCCTGGCGATGGGCCGGCATGTTGTCCGATTCTTCCAGGCAAACGATCTCCACGGGTTTCGATCCCAGCCGGAGCGCGGTCAGCGCCGCGTCGATGGCCACGTTACCCCCGCCGATCACGACGGTGCTCCCGGCAAGTTTCTGTGCGGGCTCTTTCTGAACTCGATGGAGAAAATCCAGCCCTGCGCTCACGCCCGACGACTCAATTCCGGGGATATTCAACGCATGGCTGCGCCCCGCCCCCACGGCCAGAAACAAGGCGTCGTATGTGCTGCGCAATTTGGCCAGCGCTTCCCCATCTACGGCGGTGTTCGTGCATACCTGCACACCCATTGCCAGGATCCGCTCCAAATCCCGTTGCAGGACGTCCAGCGGCAGCCGGTAACGCGGAATGCCCCATCGCAATTGACCGCCCAGTTCGGACTCTGCTTCGAACAGGGTGACAGGATGACCCATCCGGGCCAGGTGATAGGCGGCCCCCAGCCCGGCGGGGCCGGAGCCCACGACGGCCACCGGTTTGTCTTCACCCTGGCGGGTCAGCACGGCAGGCGCGGCATTGCCCAACTCGGCCGCGGCGCGCTCCAATGCTCGAATGCCCACCGCGCCGTCCCATTCTCCGCGGTTGCAGTTCACTTCGCAGGGGTGATAACAGACACTGCCGCAGACCCCGGGCAGCGGGTTTTCGGCCAGAAATGTCGCCAGGGCTGTATCGAAGTCGCCATCGGCAATCTGCAGCAGGGCATGGGGGATGTTGTTGCCCACCGGACAGACAAACCGGCAATGGGAGGATTTTTCCCGCAATTCGGGTCGACGGCTCCCCCAGGAGCCGGTTTTGAACACCTCCGTGGATTCCCGCGCCACTGGGACGATACGCTCTGGATCGATACAACGTCGGGTTTCCATCTGATCGGCGCCTCCTAATTGGGCATGATCACTTCGGCATATCCAAGCCGAGCGGCTTCGATGTTGGGCTCCAGATAGGCTGGCACGGACTCCCGGATGGTCGCGATCAGGTCATCCAGGGCGAGCCGGCCACTGAAACGGCAGTACGCGCCGAGGATGGCAGTGTTGACTATGCGTCCCAGTCCGACCTGGCCGGCCACGGCGTGGGCGTCCACGAAACCCAGTTGGTATTGGGCATAATCCGCTCCGGGCAACGAATCCGGTTTTCCCCCCACGAGGATCCTTCCGCCGGGTTTCAGCAGCGATTCCACCTCCTGCACCTGCACCAGGCTGGGGTCGAAATAAACGAGTTCATCCGCCTGGGTCACTTCGCACTTGAGGAGCACCTTATTCTCGTCCACCCGCAAAAAGCTAACCACGGGAGCACCACGCCGTTCCCCGCCGTACATGGAATAGCATTGGGGATAGAGCCCTGCCTGAAAGAAGGAATTGCCCAGGATTTGTGAGGCGACGACGACCCCTTGGCCGCCGCGGCCGCAAAACTTCAACTCAAACACGTTCCCTCTTTTCGAGTGGTGGACAAGGCGCCGCCCGCCGGATGCATGCGGCGCGCTCAATCCGTGCATCGGGTTTCGCAGCAGGGCTCTCCCCGCCGACCCGCGTGACCGGGAAATGCCTGGCAGGTCTTTCCGCCCCGGTTTTTCTCCATACCACTATCGCAGCAAAACCAGTATGGAAATGCTTCCGCGATGATCCTGTCCTTGGCCGGAATCCGTCCAGAGAGAAATCGTTGACGAATCTGGAAGCCAGTGCGAGGCTGGCCCGATGATTTTTGGATTCCTCACGACCCTGTTTGCGATAGCTGGAAAAGTCTTGCAGACCAGGGTCGATTTGGCCTTGGGATCATCGCCTTCCCGCACGTTGGCGATCTTCGTCACGAGTACCGGCGTATCGCCTGACCCTTCGGGAAACGTCACGACCCCTGTTTCACAATTCGGTCCGCTCTCCCAGCGCTCACACTTCTTTGCTCAGATTCAGTCCCGGCTCCCAGAGTTGGTCCTGGCCGGCGACATCCCGGACGGCTATGAGCCGGAGCCTGCCTGACTCCGTCGGATCGCCCTCACCACAGACAGTAAACCCACAAACTCAGAGCCCTGCGGGGTTTCGGATGAGGTTTTTGGTAGGGACAGGCGCGACAACACCGGCCAGGGGTGAGGGCAAAGGGGCGGGCGTTGGTTCCATCCCAGGAACGCTTCCGGCCCGGCAGCCGGAAGATCCATGAAATCGAAACGGATCGGGTTTGAGGCGGGACAGGCGCTTGACCGCCTGTCGTGAACCCTCCGGCTCACGCGACGGCCTGGCCGACTCTCCTCTCGTTTCGATGCAGCCGAAAAGCAAAGCCACTCACCTTTTTCTCGTCGATGGGCGTGCCGTCGTCATATACGAACAGAAAGGGAATTTCCTTTCGATGACGCAGCAGGCCCTCCACAACCAACCCGGCGTCACATCCCCAGGGGTTGCATAGAATCATCCCGTCGTACTGCCCGTGATCCCATTGATGGAGCACGCTGCCGATCTGCAGTACCGCAGTCGTAACCGTTTTTGTATCCAGAAGTTGACACGCACTCTCCAGCACCATTGTTGGATCCGGCACCGGGAGCCAGGGATGGTTTTGGGACACGATGGAATAGATTGCACGATTGATCGCATTTATCAGGATCTTATATAACTCTCTCTTCACCGGCTTGGTGCTTTTGCCAAAGAGCAGATCCGGCTGGGCGAAGGCCAAATACCCCATCCAATCGGACATCGGTTCCAAAACAGCGCGCACTTTCCTGTCACCCAATAGATTGTAAAGGTTCTTATAGCCAAATTCGCTGCCTTTCGACATCATGTCGCCCGATACGAACACCGTTCGGTAGGCGAACGAATTTCCGTTAAGTTTTTCCATTTCGGCAAATGCCTCCGCCGCACTTTCAAGAATGCGGGTCAACTCCGGCCATTTGCGGTTCATGTGGGCGAAGGCAACCAGTGCCTCCTCCACCGACTCGTCGACGTCCGCGATATTCAGGGTTTCACGGGCAAATTGCCGGGCCGTCTCCGTTAAGCCTTCCCGGCCCGTACCAAGAGGCACAAATTCATCGGTTTCCTGCTCGATCAGGTCGATGATTTCGCGGGCATAACCATGGTACAGTTGCTTTGCCGCGTCTTTCCTCGATTCAACGGCCAGATGATAAAGGTAGAATTGCTTGACGATGTCGATGGCCGCCATGCCCACCAATGTCTGTGTGAACATTGTGGTGGTGCCCTGCCATCGCATGCCCGTCACGGAGACGGCATGATCCAATCCTATCTTCTCGACGGAAATTTTGTCCTTTACGGAAAACAACCCTGCCCGGCACAGTTGTCCGGTATTGGTCACCAGTCTCGTTTCCTGTTGGGGCGGGTTTTTCTCCAGGTATTCGCGGAACGACCCCCACATGAATTGGTAGGATATACACTCCTTGCCGGAACAGTCCTGTTTTCCACAGGCGTAACTCGATTCCGAAAGCGGCGCGGCGACATCCGTGTCGTATCCGGCGGAGCGGTAAACGGCTGCGTACACCTCTCCCAGGTAATCGGCGCTGGGAGAGAAAACATACTTGACGTCCTTGTCGAAGTAGGGGCCGGTTCGGATCGGGCTGTCGGTGTAGGACAGCGCCCTGGCATTGTCGGGCGGCGGACTTTCGCGGCCGTCGACGGGAAGTTCCGCGATGAATTGCCGCACCGATTGCATGAATGCCTGGATGCGCGTGACGAATCCGGCGGTCCCTCCATGCCCGTCGCTTTCCAAAATCGTATGCGGATAACCTTCGGCCACGGAGTGAAAGACCTGTTCGACAAATGAAGAGGGACCGCAGCCGAATGAGGCGATCAACAGGGGAAAAACGTCTTTCATCTCCTGCGCGGCAGCGGCTGCGCGCATATAGCGGATTGCTTCTCCCCAGAAGATTTTGCGCATCGGGGGCACGGTTTTGCCGACAGGAAAACAATCCATCGGGATGGCCATGGCCCCGTTCTGTCTCAGCAGATTGGGAATGGTGGCGTTGATGGCCGCATCGTGAATCACGTGGATGTGGCCGCACAAGAGTACCATCGGAATGCCGTGGGCTCTTCCATAGGCGATCATCTCTTCCCCGATTCTCTCCAGCGCCTCATCATACATTTCCTGCGCTTCCATCGCTTTTTCCACCGCGCGCCCGATCTCCGATGGACTCACCCCCAATTCGTCTTGCAAGAGACCGAGATCTTCGACAATGCTGTCTTTTGTCCTTCCTTCCTTAAAAGAAAGAACGGGCCGGATGACTTTCACATCGCGGCCGCGTGTCTTCAAAGATTGTTGAATGATTTCCGGTTGCGCCTGTTCGGTCAAACAGGTATCTCCACCCAATCCGTCCCGGTCTTCGATATTCAATATCGTGGGGAAGAACAATAGCGGAATATCCGTGTCGCAAATGGCGTGACCGATTTTCAAAGGCCCACAGGAGTCGAAGCTGAAACACATCTGCTCGCCCTTGGCCAGGGAATTGGAATCGGATTTCAGAAGTTTGACGGAAAATCCCAGTTCGTGGATCAAGGTTGCCAGCCATGGAATATGGCCGGCCAATGCTCCCGTTTGCGGAAGCGCGATTGGCGGCTTGCCGGGGTTCTCCCGTACGAAACTCATGACCAGTTTTTCCCGCAACTCGAACGGGTTCGGTGTTTCCTTCGCGAGTTTTGGCATTGATTTCGTGGAAACTTCGTACTTGGGACACGCACCGCCGGAAATCGCCTTTCTCTTCTCCGTACCCACCCGGATGGTTATTTGTTCTATCGGGCAGAGAGTTTGGCAATCGGGGTCCTTGCAATAAAACTCCGAACGTTCCGTGATCTCGGCTGCGAGAACAGAGGTCAGATCCATGGCCGGGAATTCGGTTATTTTGCCGGCCCCCAGTTGATCGACCGTGCAAAGCCCGATGCCCCAGGCCCCCATCGCTCCCGGATTGGGCGGTACGACGATCTCCCGGTTGCTCACAGCCGCCAACGTCCAGGCGAGCGAGGGATTGGAAGCGGGTTTGCCCTGAAAGAAAACCCGCTTGCGGAGCGTTCGTTGTCCCATGACCCGGTTGAGGTAGTTATGGATCACCGAATACTGAAATCCGGCAAATATATCCGCCAATTCAAACCCTTCCTTGAGTGCTTCCGACGCGGCGTCTGCCACGAATACCGTACACATTTGGCCTAAATCGGGAGGATTCTTAGCGGATTTTGCCAGTTCAATAAACTCCCCGATATCGTTTACGTTATAAAAAACAGCCTGTTCTTCAAGAAAAGATCCGGTCCCCGCGCTGCAGGCCTTGTTCATGTCGCTTTCAACAATGCGGCCGCCGCTGATTTGCGCGAACTTGGCATCCTGCCCGCCGATTTCGATGATGGAAAGATCCTTGCCTCCTTCAGGATCCTGTGAGATCGCGGCGGTAGCGTGCGCGACGATTTCGTTGATCACCACAATACGATCCTCGAACCCGGAATAGACCGCACGCAACAATGTCGCCACAGCCTCCCTTCCCGATCCCGTCACACCGATCGCGCGAACGTCGGGTGTTCCTTGATCCAGCATAGCCTTGATCAGCCGCCGGCAGGCATCCACCGGATTGCCCCTGGTCGTGTCATAGACATCCAGGAGGGGCTTGCCCGTCTCGATGGAACTCAAAACCGCTTTGGCCCCCGTCGATCCAAGATCGAATCCCAACACAGCGGGGTGGCGCTCCCAATCTTCAACGGGCTCCCACTCGTCCATCATGGTCACCCGATCCTTCCAATTTACGGCAGGCTCCAAGGCGACAAATCTTTTTTCCCTGATCTGGATGATCTCGGAGACGTTTTGCGGCAGCGGCCCCGGTTTCGATTTCTGTACGTGCTCCGCTGCAATGACCGCTGCTCCCACGGCTTCGAAAGAAAGGAAGTGTTCCGGCAGGCGCACCTCCTTTTCCATGTATTTCGCCAGGGAGTTTCGCAAGGATTCGATCTGGGCACACCCGCCGATGAGATAGACCGGACCCTCCACTTCATTGCGGCTCACCAACGCTCTGGTATTCCGCGCCATCGACGCAAAAAAACCGTTGAACAGATCGCTGATCTCTTTTCCCTGGTTGGCATAGTGCGTCATCTCGCTTTTTGCGAAAACGGAACACCGTGCCGTAATCGGAATACTGTTCCCAGCCTGCAGAGCGAGGCGATCGGCTTCCTCGATTTTCAGTCCAAACCGCCCCGACATTCGCTGGGAGTTTTCACCCGTCCCCGAAGAACATTTATCGTTTTCCAGATATTGGTATTGGAACTTTTGACCGTTGGCCGAAGGTCCAGGATCCAGGGGGGTTCTTGTCAATACGCTGTAGCCTCTCGCGCCGACACTCACCAAATTGAGGGAGTCTTCCAGATCGGGACTCAACGACAAGGCGGCTTCCTGGCAGGAATCTTCCGGCAAAATCAAACAGGGTTCCCTTAACTCATCGGCATAGATGCCCGTGGCGCCAAACGCGATGCACGAAGCGATATCGTTTTCCTCATACCAACGCCGGAAGACCTCGAAGGGCTTGCCGTCGTGCATATAACGCTGCACGTCTTCCAATTTGACGCTCCCGTCTTGTGCGATAATTGCGGTAACAAAACTGACGGACGCTTTTCCCAAATCGCAACCTGCCACCCGGATGGTCATAAATTCACCTTAATCGACATTTCCCAGTTGGAACCGCCCACACCTCATGAACGATCCCTCGAACCTTCGATACCACGATTTTGGAAGTGGAATCCACATCATACCGGTCGTTCGCCCCTTATTTTTACTCCGAGAGAGGATTAGTGCCAGTTGGCATTCTCGAGCGAGAAATGACGTGCCCCCATTGGATCGCTTGAGTTTGAGAGTTAAAATTCGGGCTAGCAGTCTGTCGGACTTGGGTTCATGTTTTTCGTTTTGGATCGGTTCCGG
>CAZOXD010000072.1:0-21403 GCA_964583525.1 uncultured Pseudomonadota bacterium | reverse complement strand
TTCACCGGGCGGGGTTTCCTCGGCCGAAACTTCACCTGCTGGAGCTTCACCGGACGGCACCGCTTCACCGGCCAGCTTCGTTTCGCCTGTCTTCCGGCCCCGCACCAGATCGGCCAGCATACTTCCCGCAGTGCCGTTGGACTGTTCCACCAGCACCCGCAGCACCGCCAGCCTTACCGTCGCCTCGGAATCGCCCAACAACCCGGAGAAGCCCGCTCCCGCCGGAACGGCGCCGGCCTCGCCCAGGGCGCGCACGGCCGCCACCCGTTGCGCGGTCGCACGCCCAGTATCATGGGCGGCCGCCAGGAGCCGCTCCAGCGCCCGGGGTGTGCCCTGTGCAGCAAGCGCGGCCACCGCGGCCACTCCCACCTCCTGGCGGGCGTCGTCCAGCGCGGCGCCAAGCCATTCTTCCACGATGGACTCGGTGGACTCGGTGGACTCGGAACCCTCCTTTGAAGGA
Organism: uncultured Pseudomonadota bacterium; assembly: GCA_964583525.1. Lineage (GTDB taxonomy): Bacteria > SAR324 > SAR324 > SAR324 > JACQKK01 > CAZOXD01. The sequence goes on along the minus strand of CAZOXD010000072.1, from coordinate 20,943 downwards.
TCGCTCCCGGCGGGGAGCTTCACGTGGCCCAGAGCTCTGACGGCATGGGCGCGCACCTCGGGTTGCTCATCGCGCAGCAACAGCTTCCAATGGGTGGCGATATCCTGGACGGGCAAGGCGGCCAGGAAGACCGCAGCCTCAGCCCGCACAGCGGGATCGCCGCCGCGCACCAGTTGCGAAATTGTTGCGGGCGGGAGCCTGGCATTGAGTCTGGCCAATCCGGCAAGGGCTTCAGCCCGGACGGTTCCGTCCTCGTCGTCCAGCGCGGTCCGGAGGGGCTCTTCGGAGGCCGCATCCACCTCCCGGGCCAGCAGGCGGGCCGCCTGACGCCGCTGGGCGGGGCGGCCGATGCGCAGCCACCTGCGCAGGGCCTCGTGACCGGGGGCGCCCAATCCCAGCAGGGCCTTGAGGGCGACGGGGCCAAGTTCCTGTTCCTCCTCACTGTCCAGCACGGCGGCAATGACCGGAAGGGCCGCTTCGTCGCCCAGGTTTCCCAGGGCTTCGATGGCGATCGTCTGAGCGTCCCAGTAGCTGTCCCAGTCCTCCGGCTCCACCTCGTTCCAGGACTCGTCCCGATGCGCGGCCACCCGGCGCAGCAACCCTGCCGCTTCATCCCCGCCGATGCGGCCCAGTGCCCGCAGCGCCGCCACCTTGAGATCGCCGAAGGGCGCCAGGGCATACAACTCGCACAAGGGCCCCACCGCCCGGGCATCGCCCAGGCAGCCCAGCGCGCCGGCCACGTCGTGAGAGACGTCCTCGTCCCCGTCGAAAAGGAGCCCCAGGAGCGCATCAAGGGTCTCCACGGCATGGAGACGCCCCAGGGACTGTGCGGCCAAGCAACGGATAACCTCGTTGTTCGAGGCCAGCAGGCGCGACAATGCGGCGGTGGTTCGGGTCATGGCGCCCATCTGGTGAAAAAAACCCTCCGGCGCCCGCAAAGGCGCGCCAGAGGGGAGGGAGTTGACATCGTACCGGCGCTACACCGTAATGTTTCGCGGCGCGAAAGAGAAGGAGTGGCGGTCTTCCTGATAGACCGATCCGCCGATCTTGCGGATTTTGGCCACGCCCATCTTGTAGTTGTAGTTGCCGCTGATCCAATCGACCACGCGCCCCTGGATAGAGTTGGCCGGCTGCCGCTTGTCCAGGAAGTAGCAGAACAGCACACCCTTCTTGATGGCCGGGGTGACGATTGCAATGGCGGTGATAGCCGCCTTTTGCAGTTCGATGTGGCCGTTTTTCATCAGGGAGGCGAACTGGAAGTCGTTCCCTTCCACGCCCAGCAGGGTGTTTTTGTAGATCGGCACCCGCTCGGTGTAGATCAGCGTTCGGTCGCCGGAAACGATTCCCCTGCGCCGGGCGTCGGCGGGGTGAATTTCGAGGAAATTTTCCGGCCAGCGCTGCTGAATCAGAGGCCGCCGTTCCGCATCGTCGAATCCGGACTGCCAGATTTCGTTGATGCGGCCGTTGGTTATCCACAGCTCGCCACCCTTGGGCTTCATCCACTCCCAATAATCCGAGAAGAGGCTCCAGGGAGACTTTTCGATGTTGCATTTCCCGGTCTGGGAGTTGAAGTGGGTGATCTTCTTGTTCCACACGTTGGCGCCGTCAGGACCCGTTTCCGGGAGGCTGTCGCGGCGCTGGGTGTCGTGCAGACGCTGGGTGCCCACCAGCTTTCCGCCGATACGGAATACGGGGCCTTGGATGCCCGTGGTTCCAAATTGGCGCAAGCGCTCGTGCAGGGTGATTCCCTTGGCCTTGGCGTCCACCTTGATCATGTTGAAGTCCTTGCGAGAACCGCGCGAGAACCGGGCGGCTTCCTCGGCGACATCGTTGGAGTTCTTCCAGTCGAACCCGTCGTAGCCCATGCGCTTGCCCAACTGGGCCACGATCCACCAGTCGGGTTTAGCCTCGCCGGGCGCATCGTTGAAGCGTTGGTAAAGCCGCAGGCGGCGCTCGCCGTTGGCGCGCATGAAGTCCTCCTCGCCCCAGGTCGCGGCGGGGAAGACGATATCGGCAAAGGTGGTGCCGATGGGATCGATGGGATAGATGTCCTGATTGAACACGACCGTGCCGCCGGAATCAACCCTCTTTTTCAGGGTGGCGACGATTTCGTCCTTTTCAAACGAGCGCACCTGGTGCGGGTTGGTGGACACCAGTTCATGGAAGGTCTTTTGCAGACCCTGCGATCCACACATGGACTGAATCCAGGTGGTTCCGATGCAGTAGGCCAAGCGCACGTGGCCGCTGGTGAGCCAGCGGTCGGTGTCCAGGGCGCGCCGCCGTCGGCCAGGCACCTTTTCCGGTGAATTATTGCGCGGATACTTGCCGCCGCGCTGCCCGCCGCGCTGGTGCCCGCCAAAGCGGCCCACCACCTGCCCCGGCCTTCCGCCCGCGCCCACCGTGATCGCCAGGGAGGAAACAGCGATGGTGTTGCCGGTATTGTTGGACCAGTACAGCCCTTTCTCAATGCCCACCGAAGTTTTGGGCCTGCGTCCGCCGGAACGGGGCTTGGCCATCAACTCGGCCGCCTTGATCAGCTTGGCCTTGCTGACCCCGGAGATGCGCGCCGCGTTGTTCAGCTCGTACTCTTTCTGCGAGGTGACCCACTTCTTCCAGTCCGCGAAGCCCTTGGTCTGGAATTTCCCCCAGGTGGTGCGCCACTGCCAGGGAGTGTTGCGGGTGCCCTGGCCGAAGCCCGAGCTGGATTCCCATCCGTTGTTGACCCACTTCTTGATCCACGCCTTGTCCTCCCAGCCTTTTTCCACGATATAGCGGGAGATGGCGTTGAGCACGAGGTTGTCCGTGCCCGGATAGTTGTCCAGGTGCACCCCGCCGTGTTTCAGGACGAAGGCCGTGCCGGCAGTCTGCCGCGGATTGAGCATGATGACCTTCTGCTTGCCGCTTTCCACCGCCGGTTTGATGAACTGGGTGAACAGGACGGTCTTGGTTTCGTAGGGATCGGTGCCTGCGACCAGCAGCACTTCCGCGCTGCCCCAGTCCTTGTACGACGGCCCGAAGTTGTCGAATCCCGCATCCCGGAAGCCGGGAGTGGAGGAGACGTCCGAGGGCGTGTCGTGCCAGGTGAAGGCCGCCGTCTGAATGTGCCGCAGGGCCAGTTTGGTGATCGCGTAGGTGTTCTCGATATACTCGTAAGAGAAGGTCTTTACCGAGTACGCGTTGGGGCCATGTTTGGCGATGACGTACTTGCCGATCTCCGCGGCGATGTCCAGGGCGAAATCCCAGGTCACCGGCATCAACAGCCCGTTCATGCGCACCATGGGGTGCTTGAGGCGGTCCTGGGTGGGAGTGGATGGATTGTAGCACTTTTGCGCCAGCAACCCGCCGCGAATCGACGAGTCGCCCTTGAAGTTGACCGCTCCGGTCTGCTTGTCCGGCAGCACCACCACATGGTAGTGCCGCCCCTTGTACGAGACGATGTTGTGTTGGGTGGGGGCCACCCACTCCTCGAAGGCCCTCACGGGGAAGTCCACCCCAAAGGCGTTCTGATTGGCCTTGGGGCCGCCCATGCGGCCGACCGGCCAGCGGTATACCTTGTACCCGCAAGCCACGATGCAGTAGTCGCAGGCGGTGGTGATCACCTCCGCCGATTTGGGCGGGATGACGCTATTGCTTTCGGAATGAAAAAATGGTGTCGACATGGTCGTCCTCCACTAGGCTTTCAGATTGTCGTAACGCCCGAAGATCAGGCCCATCATGCCCACCGCGTAGATGTCGTCGCCGTCCACTTCCAGCAACACCTGGGGCAGGCTTTGGTAGGCCTGGCCGGAGACGATGATCCCGTAGCGCGTCAGATCGAAGGTGGACAGGTGGAACGGGCAGGCGCCCAGGGTCTTTGTGGCCGCCTTATAGCTGGCCTGCAGCGGGCCGCCCTGATGGGAGCACACCGTGTTGAAGGCCACCACGTCCTCGCCCCGGCCCACACCGCCGCCGGCCTTGGTGCCCAGCTTGATCAGCATGGATTGGGAATGGGACTTGTTGTCCGGATAACTGAACAGTACCGGCTTGTCGGTTTTCAGCCGGCTCAGCCGCCCGATCTTCTTTCTCGGATAATGGGCCATCACCGCATCGGATGCGCCGGCCAGGCCAGGTACCCGCACCAATACGCTCGCGGTGGCCAGGGCCGTTCCGCTCCCCAGCAGGAAGATGCGCCGGGACACCAGACAGCCCGGGGCGGGGGAGCCGCTTTCTTGCTTGACGTTCATGGAAATCTCCTCGTTCTGAAATGGTGCGCTCATGGTTTGCCCAGGGGAGCGTATTCGGGGAGTAGCGGGGTCTGGATGGTTATCTCCTCTCCGGACAACGCTTCCAGGAAGGCCACCAGGTCTTCCTTTTCCTCGTCGCTCAGTCCCAATGGTTTGAGAATCCTGGTCTTGGTGCCGAAGTTATTCGCTCCGCCACCCTCATCGTAGAAGTCGACCACTTCCTCCAGGGTGAAGAAGGCGCCGTTGTGCATGTAGGGCGCGGTGAAGTTGGTGTAGCGCAGCATGGGGGTGCGGAACTTGCCCATGTCGCGCCTTTCCTTGCTGCGGAAGTAGAGCCCCAGATCGTCCTTCGTGGTGCGGTAGAGTTCCTCGCTAACGCCCTTGGCATAAAGCTCGAACCGGAATGTAATCTGCTTGAGGCCGTCCTCGGCCCAGCCTTCGTGACGCGGCACGCCCAGGTTGTAGTACTTCTGGTCGCTCAGCAGCGCCCCGTTGTGGCACTCGATGCAGCCGGCCTTGCCCCGGTACAACTTCAATCCTCGCCGCTGCTGGGCGTTGAGGGCTTTTTTATCGCCCCGCATGTAGCGGTCGAAGGGGGTGTTTTTGTGAATCAGGGTGCGCTCGTAGGCCGCGATGGCCCGCCAGACATTGCGGATTTTCGGCCACTCGTCGCCGAAGACCGTGCGAAACCGCTTGCGGTACTCGGGAATGAGCGCCAGGCGCGCTTCCATCACGTCACCTTCGCCGTTTCCGGCCACGCCGCCGCGGGCCGCGCCACGCGCCTGGCCTTCCAGGGACTTGGAGGACCCGGCCCAGAACAGCTTGCCCAGGTAGGCCGAATTGATGACGCTCTGGCTGTTGCGCCAGTGGATTGTCCCGGGATAGCCCCGGCTGACTTCGCCGGGATCGGCCCAGCCGTCCTTGGGATTGTGGCAGTCCGAACAGGCAATGGACGCATCGCCGCTGATCCGGGTGTCGAAGAAGAGCAGTCTGCCCAGAGCCACCTTGGCCGGGGACTGCTTGTTGTCCGGCGGGATGGGCGGATCGCCCAGCGCGGCCAGAGGCGGATCGGGATCGGGATCGGCTTCGCCGAATGCCGCCGGCGCTCCCAGTGTCAGCGTCAGGGCCAAGCTCGCAACCAAGGCCAGGGCCGGCGCGATGCCGATGCGGGTCAAACACTCGATTGTACGCATGTCAGCTTCCTCCTAGTTTCTGGCGTTCCACCAATCGGGGATCGGCTTGTATTTGAGGTCGATTTTTCCCTTCAGCACATAAGCGCTGCCGGTAAGCGGATCGCCGGAAAGTGCTTCCAGGAAAGCCGCCAGGTCCGCGCGCTGCTTGCCGGAGAGTCTCAGCGGCTTCAGCAGCGGATCCTTGTTGGCGTCCTTGCCCCCCCCACGGTTGTAGAAATTCACCACCGAGGCCAGGGTGGGCAGGGTGCCGTTGTGCATGTAGGGCGCGGTATGCTTCAACTCGCGCAGGGTGGGCGTGATGAACTTGCCCATGTCGCGCTTTTGGTTGGTGCGCACAGAAGCGCCCGGATCACGCCGCAGGTTCATGTGATTTTCGATGCCCATCCACTTGCCGAAAGCGATGAAGGCCACGTGGCGCAGAGGTTCCTTGAAGATCGCCGGGTTTTCCGGCACCCCCAGGTTGTGGGCCTTGCCGTCGCTGAAGAGCGGCCCGCTATGACAGCGCACGCACCCCGCCTTGCCTGTGAAGAGCGCCCGCCCCCGCTTGGCCGCGGCGGACATGCGCCCCTTGTCGAAGGGTACGTTCTTCGAGGTGAGGCTCTTCAGGTATTCCGGAATGGCCTTGCGGACACTTCCGTTGGAAGGCTCGCCGAATCCGGCTTCCTTGAACATGCGCACGTAAACCGGATCCTGCTTAAGCCGCTCCTGCATGATCCGCATGTCCATGTTCATCCAGATCGTCTCGGTGATCTGGTCCCGGGTAACGTCGTTGAGGTTGGTGCCGATGCGCCCGTCGTGAAACCACACCTCCTTGTAGGCGGTGTTGATCAGCGTGGGCGTGTTGCGGAAGCCCTTGGTGCCCGGATAGGCATCCGACAGGGGCTTGCCATCCGCAAATCCCTTGGCGGGCTTGTGGCACGTGGCGCAGCTCATGCTGGCATCCCCTGAGATTCGCTCGTCGAAGAAGAGGCGCTTGCCCAGCGCCGCCTTCTTGGCGTTGAATTTCATGGGGGGAAGTGGGCCGTTCTGCGCTGCGGAAAGCGGCCCCCCGGTCGCCATGGCGACCGCGGCCAGCACCACCCATCCTATAATTCTCATGGTTCCTCCTCTCCCGTAGGATCGTTGTTGCAAAAAGGCGATGGCGAATATCTGTTCGTGCGCATCCGGCATCGCGAGTTCATCTCAATTTGATGAATTTCCCCTCCCGGATTTCTTCACACCGGCTTCGGCTTCAGCTTCACCGCCTCCAGCCGGGTGGTGGCGGCTGAAGCGCACGAACCACCACTGGCCGCCGGCCACCAGCAGGATCACCAATACCGTCCAGCCATACAGGGCCGGGGGAACCGGCGCTTCCAGGGCAACGAAGCTCCAGGCCGACAGGGACATGATCAGTCCGTGCTCGCCGTTGGAGCCGTCCCAGACATTGAAGGCGATGGGAATCAGCCGTCCTTCTTCGAACTGGATGTCACCCCGGACATTTTCGGTTTCCCGGGCGCGCTCCATCACCACCCGCCATTGGCCGCCTTCCCACTGGCCCTTTGCCCGTAGCGCCTGATCGGCCTCGGGTTGCAACGCCAGAGGTTTTTTGAAGCCATTGGCGGTATACTCCCGCGCGGGCGGTGTTCCGGCGCTCTGGCGATCGGCTTGCCACATCCACAAGTTGACCGGATTGCTGGCGTCGCCCCGGAAGAAGTGGGGCTTGCGCGCGCCATCCCGCATCCGCGCCGGGAACTGCAGCGCGATGGCGTCGCGGAAGGTATCCGGCGCGCGGGGAATCTCCTCGAATGCCTTGACGTAGGTGAATTCGAACTCGGTCACCTCTTCGCCGGCCTTATGGACTATGTCCTGGAAGGGGTCGTCCCACACCACCAGAAACGCGATGTTCCGCTCGTTGTACAAGGCGCGCACTTCCACCAGATCCACCGAGATGTTTTGCCAGCGGGGCTTGGCCAGCACCTGTCCGGTCAAAGGCACCCGCAGCAGCGGGGCTTCCGCCCAGCGCGGGTCCGCCGGGTCATCGGGCAGGGCGCCGGAGATGCGGCGGGCCTTGAGCACCACATCTTCGCTTTCCTTGGTTCCAGCGATGGAGGCGATGTAATTGGCCAGGTGCCAGCGCTGCTCCTCGTTGAGGGTATTGCGGAAGGAGGGCATCGGCGTGCCGTTGATACCGGTGGAGAAGCGGTAGAAGATGTCGGCCGGGTCGGTGCCGCCCTTGACGTTCCAACCACGGGTCAGGTTGCGCACCCTGACCTTGAAGCCCCAGCCGTCCTCCAGGGTGTCCGATTTCTGCCCATCGCCCCGTCCCTCCCGGCCGTGGCATTCCCAGCACTTGGCCTTCTCGAACACCTCGCGCCCCTTGGCCACGCTTTCCGGGGAGGAGGAAACCGGATTGGAGGCCGGCACCACCTTCTTTTCCGGATCGAATTCCTCATCGGCGAATTCGGGGGAGAAGGTCTTGATGAAATGGATCACCTTCCAGCGCTCCGCCTCGGACAGGGTCAGTTCCCAGCGGGGCATGGCCGTGCCGGACAGCCCGCGGCTCACCGCCTTGAACAGATCGCCGTCGGTGGGCAGTTCGCCCGATTCGGTGGTACGCAGCTTGAACATGCCCACGGTGAAGTCGCGGGGACGCGGATCGAGAAAATCCGCCACCGGGCCGTCGCCCGCCCCCTCATCGCCGTGACACCACACGCAACGGTCGAAGTAGATTGCGCGTCCCTCGGCGATGGTTTGCTCGGTCTCCGGGGGACCTTGGCCCTGGGCCTGGAGCGTCCCGGGCAACGCCCCTGCCAACAGGATTGGCAGAGCGCACAATGCCGCCGTCAGTGTCCACGACTGTTTCGTTATCCGATGCGTTCCACGCATGGTGATGGTCTTTCCCGGTTATTCCAGTTTTTCCGGTTCGCGGGGTTCGACCCCGGAGATGAAATATTCGCCCAGCAGAATCGTCCAGCGTTCTTCCTCGCTCAGATCCGGCTCCCAGATCGGCATGGCCGAATCCCACGGAGTGGAGGCCGCGGGCAGCCCGGGGCCACCCTGGGAAATCCGCCAGAAGGCATAGGACTCCACGATCGTGGGCAGGAACCCCGGATCGCGGAAGTCGGCCGGCTTGAGCCGGAATCCCCGCGCCATGGGACCGGCGCCGTCGGCCTGCATGCCATGGCAGGGCCGGCAGTTGATGGCGTACAGTTCCGCGCCCTTGCGGGTGGTGGCCTCGATCAGGGCCTTCCGCGCCGCCTCTGGCGTTTCTGGCACAGGCTCATCCTCGTTGTCTTCTTCCTTCAGCCTTGCGACGAAGGCCCGCACCGCCTCCGGAGACGGGTTGCGCGCCGTGCTCAGGATTTTCTCGAACTTGCGGGGCATGGTGGGGTGCTGAATGCGTCCGCCGGCGGGAGTGCCCGACTGGGGCAGACCGCCGGCGTAATAGAACCCGCCCACCACCAGGGGCACCAGCGTCAGCGCCACCCAGCGCAGCATCTTCCGCGGCCCGGGGACGGCCTCCCGGCCCCAGCCCTGACCGAACCATGTCAACAAGGGTGTGAGAAATGCGGCGCGGCGCGCTCGGCTGGAGGCGATATAGACGAACAATCCGCTGGCGATGAGAATGCGGTACATGCTCAGGGCCGCATCCGGCATGGGCAGAGGGTCCCGTGCCCCCACGACCCACTGGGAGATGCGCGGGAAGAGATAGACCAGCCCGCCGTAGAACACCACGGCGTAGAAGATCACCACTTTCCAGAACAGATTGAGCCGCATCTTGCCTTTCATGGCCGTCTAGTCTTTCCCTTTACGATTGATCCGAGTCCTGTTCGGATTCCTCTTCGCTCTCGGAGTTCTCAGAGTCCTCGGAGTTCTCGGTGGCTTCCTCGTCCTCCCCATCGTCCTCACTATCGTCCCCACCATCGTCTTCCTCGCCGGACGCCTCTTCCTCCCCTTCTTCCGGCGGTTCGCCATTGAGGGTGAGCAGGTAGGCCAACACGTCGTGGAAGTCGGTCACGCTGAGATCGTCGGCGAAGCCCTCGGGCATGATGGAGGTCTCCTGGGGCGCCACATCCTGGATCTCGTCGCGTGGAATTTCGAGTATCTCCCCTGTGTCGAGCTTCAAGGTCACGCCGGCCTCGTTGTCTTCCTTGAGCACCCCCGTGATCAGTTCGCCGTCGGTGGTTTCCACCAGGTAGGGCTCGAAGCCGCTGGCGATCACCGCGCTGGGTTCCAGGATCGATTCGACGATGTATTGGGGATCGCGGGTGCCGGCGACCAGGGTCAGTTCCGGGCCCACATCGCCGCCTTCATCGTCCACGGTGTGGCAGCGCGCGCAGCCGGCACCGCTTTTCTCGTCGAAGAACAGATCGCGCCCGTTCTCCGGGTCGCCTTCCAGGTAGGGCGACCAGGGGGCTGCCTGCGCCTGCTCGGCGGCTTTTTTCACAGCCATGGGCAGCATCACCGCTTTCGGATCCACCTCCCCCCCCAGACTCTGGAGGAAGAGCACCACGGCAGTTACCTCATCCGCGTTGAGTTTGATCGGCGGCCGGTAAACGTAGGGCATCTCGTCCTTGTAGCCGTCCACCACGTACGCGCCCGGTTCGGCGATGGATTCCACCAGGTAGTCAGTGGCGGTGAAAGGCTTGCCGGTGGCCTTGGTGCGTTCCCTGGCCCGCTCTTCCGCCCGCAGCCCCATCGGGGTGTCGAACTTATCGGTCACCCCGTGGTTGGGTCCGCGGATGGCGCTGCCCTGGTCGCCGACGCTGTGGCAGGTGGAGCATTTGCCCTTGCCGAAATAAATCGACTCGCCTGCTTCGGGGCTGATGCCCTCCACGGGCGCCTGAATCGCCACGCCGCCGGAAACATCCGTGACCACCTCGCCCACATAGACGAACAGGCCCAGCACGGCCAGGACGAACACCACAACTGAAATTCCGTTTTTCGCGGCAAGACTCATACGTTCTCCACACCCGTCAGGGTGGCCTGGATTAATCGCCCGCGGACGCGCCGGCCGGTCCCTGGCCGCTGGTTCCGCTACCGGAGGGCGGCGCTCCGGTGCGGCTTTTCTCGCCCAGTTCGCTGAGCCAGAAGGCCACGAACACCAGGACGAAGAAGGTCAAAGTGCAAAAGGCGATCACCTTGGCCGCATAGGCGTTGGTGGGGGTAAAGGCCCAGGCGGAGGTATCCTGCAGTACGCCGTAGATGTGCCAGTTCTCGCGCAGGCCCGAACGGATAAAGCCCATGATGCCCATGGTCATCACCGCCCAAATCGACAACAGGATCAGCACGTACTGGGAGATGGCCGGCATGCGCCCCCACTGCAGCTTGCCGATCTGCTCCGCGCGGCGGAACAGCACCACGTCGATCACCGAGTTGATGATGATGCAGCTCAATAGGGAGATCCATTGGGCCACCGCCAGGTTGCGCAGCAGCGGGCTGGCCTCCGCCATCACCACGAAGCCGTAGATGCCCAGGATGAACACGGTGTTGACGGCCGTGTAGGCGAAGAGAACTCCCTGGCCGAGGCGGCCCCGCTCGCGCCAGGCCATCCCCACCGCCACGGCCACGAACAGCGCCTGGCCGAAGAGGGCGTAGGCTGGCAAAAGGAAGAACCTATCCTTTTCCGGCCCCAGGTCCAGGGATTGCGGACCCTCCGTCAGCAGCCAACTGCCGTAATAGAGCAGGTAGGCCATCACCAGCATCATCGCTCCCAGCGTGATGCCCTTGGCTACCGCACCCTGATTGGCGAAAGGCACGGTGCGCGAGACGTTTCCCCGCCGGTAAAGCAGGAAGCTGAAGAAAGTGGACAGGATCATGAAGTTGATCACCGCATTTTTGGCGGGCATCAGCCCGAAGAACTTCAGCGTGGGGTGATACTGGCCACCGATGCGAATCTGCTCCTCGGAGCTGAGGGGCAGGTTGTGCGGGGTCAGCCAGATGGCGAAGGAGATCACCAGGATGAACAGGATGAATTTGATGTAGGGCTGGTAGCGCTCGGCGCCGGGAATGCGGTCCATTCCCAGCCACAGGTAGAAGTTCCCCAGGATCAACAGGCCTCCGATGCCGATCGCCTGGATGATGAAGGTCCAGGAGAATGCGCCGCCCATCATGTTGTTGCCCATCACCGGGCTGAACGAGTAGATCTCGCGCCCCAGCCAGTAGCCCGCGAAAGGGAGCAGGATCAGGGAACTCATCGCGATGAAGTTCCCCACGTAGCCCATCCAGTCGTAGTGGGCGCGGTCGGCCTCGTTGCTGGCGGTGAGAAACTTGATCGCCGCGTAGGTACCCGCCACCAGGCCCCCGAAGACCAGGTTGCCCAGGATGCGGTGAATGTTGAGCGGGCTCCAGAGGGGGTTGTTGACGGCTTCCCACAGGGTGCCCACGAACTGGCCGGTTTTCTCGTCGATCCCCGAGGGGCTCATCATGTAGGTGGCCCAGGAGTTGGCGATGACCAGGATCGCGATTCCCGCCACGTTGAGCAGCAAGCCCGCGGTGATGTGAATGCCCTTGCGGTGCTGCAGCCGGTCCCAGGAGTAATAATAGAAGTAGAGCGTGAAGGTTTCGGCGAAGAAGACAAGGGCGTAGATATAGAAGCTCTGGTTGAAGATCCCAACCAGAAACCGCATCAGCCCCGGATAGAGGGAGAAGAGCATGAAGGTGAGCAGTCCGCCCAGCGCGGCGGTGGTGGCGAAGGAAGCCGAGAGCAAGCGGGTGAAGTCCTTGGCCAGCCGGTCATAGCGGGCGTCGCCGGTGGCCACGCCGATGATCTCGGTAATCACCGCGAACATGGGCACGCCGAGCACGAAGGCGCCGAAAAGCAGATGCAACTGGGCCACGATCCACACCGACGTGCGGGGGTCGAAGCCGAAGAAGGTGCGATATTCGGGATCGGCGGCCCTATCCTGCGCCCAGGACACATCCGCCCATCCCAACACCGCGAGCACAGAAACCAACACCGCCACCAGCACCGTCACCGATACCGCGCCATACGCCAGGCGCCGCTGCCAGGGAGTGGCATGCGGGCGCCCGGCGGAGAGCCCGGCGGAGAGCCGGGGGGATGGGCGGGGGGGTGCGGTCATCGCGTCGCTCCAGTGTTACGTGTTACGGATTCGCGGGATCGAGGGCGTGGGTTATTTCTTCTTCTTCTTCTTCCTGGCCTTGAGGGCCACATTCAGTTCGGTGGTGCCGCCCGCCATGATTTCCACCGTGCGGGTCTTTTGACCCAGCTTTTCCTGCCACACGGTGACCTTGTACTTGCCCGGTGGAATGCCGCCGATGCGGAAAGCGCCCTTGGCGTCGCTCAAGGCCACATAGGGCGAGGCGGGGACGTACCACCAACCCCCCATCCATTTGTGCAGATCGCACTTGACGCGCACCTTGCCGCTCTTCTTGATCTTGTTCTTCTTCACCTTCAGCGTCTTGCCGGGCGACACGGTCTTGTTGACGTTGAAGATGCCCTTGCTGAGGGTATGAACGTTGTGCTTGACCGAATCGGAATTCTTCACCGTCACCGGTTTGCGGGGTTGGACGATCATCACGTGGGGCGTGAAGGCGCATTTTTTCTGGTCGTAGGAGAACGTGGCGGGAAAGTCCCACGCCTTGCCTTTTTTGATGCCCTTGATCTCGATCACCGCGTTGAGGAGACCGCCGCCGGGCCCCACCACCAGGGATTCGTCGCTGATGGTGTCCCCGCAGACGCCCTGGTCCTTGCTGACCTTGATGATGCGGGGCTTGGGGGGCCGGCCGGCCATTGTGACGATCCCGGCCAGGGTACCGCCATTGCTCACGGTTCCAGCCTTGTACCTCTTGCTCTTGGCCCCCTCGGCGGCCCCCGGCGTCAGGGTCAGCGCGAGCCCCAGCAACAGCGCCGAAGCCGCCGCTGTGCCCCATCGCCCGGCGCGGTCGCTATGCCCGGTCCTTCCACTTCCTTTCACCTCGTTCTTCATCTGGATGCGCTCCCTTCATGGCACGCCCGGTGGTACGCCCGGTGGCGCGTGCGGCTCATTTTTTGGCTTTGTAGGAAAATTCGTGGCTCAGCTTCTGGTCCGCCTTGATCTTGATCTTCTTCTCCAGGAGTCCCAGCGTGGGATGCCAAGCCGACAACACGTACTTGCCGGGGGGAATGTCCGTCAGGGTATAGCTGCCGTCGGCCCCGGTCTTGACCACGTAGGGGTGATCGGCGGCGAACATCCAGGCGAACATGAAGTTGTGCGCTTCGCAGTTGATGGCGATGAAGTTGCCGCGCCGGGGCTTGATCCTGGCCTTGAGATCCGACGCCTTTTCTTCGGCTGAGCCGGGCTGGGCCTCGTTGAGCATGGTGCGCTTGACCCCGCGCGCCTTGCCGACCTTGATCCCGATCAACTCGCGGATATGAATGTTGTGCAGCACCGGGTCCGAGTTTTTCACCGTCACCTCGGCCCCCTTCCGGACGATCTGCAGCCAGGGGCTGAACACGCACTTTTCCTGGTTCATCTCACCCTTGGTCACCGCGGCCGATCCGCTCCAATCCTTGCCCTGTTTGACCTTCTTGAGAAACACCACCATCTCGGTGAGGCCGTTCTTCTGGCCGACCGGCACCCATTGAATGGCGCGGTTGCCTGCGCCGCACACATCCTTGTTCTTGGTGATGAGAATCTGCTCCGGCGGCGGTTGCTTGCCCTTCAGTGTCACCCTGCCGCTCACCGAGGCGCCGTTCTTCACGGCGGTCACCTTGTACTTCGCGGCGCCCTGGGCGGATGCGCCCCACAGCGCCACCGTGACGAGGAGTACACAAGCCATCATGCCCGTCATTCGTTTCATCATGGTTTCCGTTCGAATGAGATGTTCGGCATCGCCCCCCACACGCCCCACACGCCCTACACGGTAGCAGGCGGAAATAATCCGCTCCATTTCCGTCCCATTTTGCGGTGGTGACGCCTGTTTCTAGGAGGACTTTCTACAGGTTTCGTACCAGGAGGCGGTCAGCGCGCAGGAATTATGAAAAATCGAACATAACGATCTGATTTACCAGCCGATCCGGCGACAACGAACCCTCCTCCCGCCGGATTCGATCCATCCGGACGCATGGGGGGCCTAGTCAAAAATTGATCAGCAGCCAAGCAAAACAGGTGAAAGCACGAACCGGGTCCAATCCAAGCTGTTGAAATGGTTAGGTTTAGTTTGAAACGAAGGGTGGTCGGAAATTGACCGGGTGTTAACAGAAATTGGTCGGAAATTGACCAGGAACTGCCTGGGAGGGGTAGGAGTCTTCCGCCGGATCAGGCGGAAAGGCCGTAGCGGTTGAGTTTATCCTTGAGCGTATTGCGGGAAATCCCCAGCCGGCGGGAGACCTCCGACTTGTTGCCCTCGAAGATACGCATCATCGCGGCGATGTGCTCGCGCTCCACCTCGGCCAGGGAGCGCACCGGAGCGGTTTCGCCATCGCCTTTGGAGGACACCGTGCCGGCATCGCGGATTTCCTCGGGGAGTTCGGCGGATTGCACGGTTTTGTCCGCCTCGCGCCTCCCGTAGTGGATGATCAACCGTTCGATCAGATTGCGCATTTCACGCACGTTGCCGGGCCAGGGATAGGCACGCAGTTTTTCCAGGGCATCCGCGGAGAAATCGAGCGGCCGCAGACCGGTGGCGGCTGCCAGTTCCACGCTCAGGTGACGGGCCAGCAGTTCCACATCCTCCGGCCGTTCTCTCAGGGGGGGGATGGCCAGCGGCACCACGTTGAGACGATAGAACAGGTCTTCGCGCAGGTGACCCTGTTCCACCGCGGCGGACAGGTTGCGGTTGGTGGCCGAGACCAGGCGGATGTCCACGGGGATTTCCCGCGAGCCGCCCACGCGCTTGATGCGCCTTTCCTCCAGTGCCCGCAGCAGCTTGGGCTGGACGGCCGGCGGCAGCTCGCCCACCTCGTCCAGGAACAGGGTGCCCCCGTCGGCCAGTTCGAAAACACCCTTCGAGGTGGCATCGGCTCCCGTGAAGGAGCCCTTCTCGTGGCCGAACAACTCGGACTCCACCAGGTTTTCCGGAATGGCGCTGCAGTTGATCGCCACCAGAGGGCCGCGGCTGCGGAGGGAGTGGGCATGGATGGCGTTGGCGACCAGTTCCTTGCCCGTGCCGCTCTCGCCGGTGATGAGCACCGTGCTGTTTCCCGTCTCGGCGATGCGCACGATGTCCTCGCGCAGGCGGTGGGTGGCGGGGCTCTCGCCGATAAAGTCCTCCACCCCCACCGTGTGGGGTTCCTTGCGCTTGAGGCGCATCACCTCGTTCTTGAGCCGGTTGATCTCCAGGCCCTTCTGGATGGTGATTTTCAATTCGGTCAGATCGAAGGGTTTGACCAGGTAGTCGAAGGCGCCTGCCTTCATGAGGGTGATGGCGCCGCGCAGGTCGGGAAAGGCGGTGAGTATGATGATCACCACCTCCTCGCTCTGGCTTTTCAACACGTCGAAAAGCTCGCGCCCGCTGCGGTCGGGCAGGTTGAGGTCCAGCAGCACCACCTGCGGATTTTCCGTGACGAAGAAACGCTTGCCCTCCTCGTGGCTGGTGGCCAGGAAGAGCCGGTAGTCGTCCCGTTGCAGCGCCTGGGCCAAGGTGGCCTGCATGGCCGGGTCGTCTTCGACGATGAGAATCTTGTACGGTGCGCTCATGGATTCCCCGCCTCAGGATTCGGCCCGTTCCCCGTCCGGTGCGGAACTCTCCCCGGCGGATCGTGGCAAGGGGTGCGAATCCGCGCCGGAGCCGGCGGGCAGTTCGGACAGAAGCGGAAAAACGATGGTGAAGGTGGAACCGTGACCGGGCGTGCTGGCCACGGTGATCTGGCCGCCATTGCGGGTGATCATGGTGTGGGCCAGGGAGAGGCCGAACCCGGTGCCTCCCGGCTT
Source organism: uncultured Pseudomonadota bacterium (assembly GCA_964583525.1). GTDB lineage: Bacteria > SAR324 > SAR324 > SAR324 > JACQKK01 > CAZOXD01. Next base: position 4,674 of record CAZOXD010000072.1, on the reverse strand, counting down.
GGTGGTGAAGAAGGGATCGAAGATCGTCTCCAGATTCTCCTCCGGGATGCCCACTCCGGTGTCGGACACGGTGTACGCCAGGTGGGGGGGGTCGCTCCCGTTGGAGCGCGGGGTGGCGGTGAGTGTCAGAATGCCCCCGTCGGGCATGGCCTCGAAGGCGTTGACGACCAGGTTGAGAAGCACCTGTTGCACCTGCTGCGAATCAACGTGGATGGTTCCTCCACAGGGGTCGATCCGGGTTTTCACCCGCACCTGGTGCGCCTTGGCCTGGGTGCCGATCAGGCGGCGCAAACCCGAGATGATATCCCGTGGATCATGCGGCATCCGGTCGGGCTCGGAAGGCTTGCCGAAAGTGTTGAGGTCGCGGGTGATGCGGCTTAGACGATGGATCTCGGAAACGATCAACTCCAACTGGCGCCAGGGGATGCTGCCCTCGGGCAGATTCTCCTGGATGGCCTGAGCGTTGGCGCTGATGATGCCCAGTGGGTTCCCGATCTCATGGGCGATGCCGGATGTAAACCGCCCCAGGGTGGCCAGCTTTTCCGCCCGCGCCAGTTGCTGCTGCATGGCTTGCTCCCGCTCTTCCATCCGCTGTTTATCGGTCACGTCGAAGAGAATGTGCAGGGCGTAGACAACCCTCCCTTCCTCGTCGCGGATGGGTGCGACCTTGTCCAGGAAGGTGCGCCGCTCCCCGTCCTGGCCGGAAATTTCCACCAAGGGTAGTTCCACCGGTTCGCCCGTGAACACCTTGCGGATCGAGCAGTTTTCCGTTTCCGGGCCATGGCCGGAACAAAGCCGGCACCGGCCGGACATCACATCGCAGCAGGTATCGCCGAGATTCAGCGTGTCCGGTCCGATGGTGCGGGCGAAAAATTCGTTGAACCAGACCATGCGCGTGCCCCGATCGAAGAGCACCAGTCCCGCCCCGACCCCTTCGACGACCCGTTCCAGCTTTTCCTTTTCCAGTGCGATCTGAGCGGTGCGCTGCCGCACCAGCGTTTCCAACTCGCGCTGGTGAAGTTGCAGTTCCTTTTCGCGGGATTCCAGGGCCCCGGCCATCATGGTGAAGTCCTTGGCCAGATCTTCGAGTTCGTCGTTGGTGTTCAGTGCGATATCAACCGGGTAGTTGCCCTCGGCCACCTTGCGTGCGCCGGCCTTCAACCGCAACAACGAGCCATAGAAGTGCCGTGCGGCGAGCAGCCCCACCAGCACGGCAGCCAGTCCGCACACGGCCAGCACGGCCAGGGAGAACAGGGCGAAGTTGCGAATGGGCTCCAGGAATCGGGAACGATCCCCTTTCAGGATCAACCACCACTGACTGTCCGGTTGGTCCGCTGCGGTAAGGATCGGCAATTCCACGAAAAACTCCCCCCAGGGGATGAGGAACCAATCCGCACCCAATTCGGCGTTGGGAGACAGGGGCACTGGGGGATCGGCCGCGGTGCGCTCCAGATTGAGGCTCAGCACCAACCGCCCGGCCTCCTCGTGACCGGTGACGATCACCCGGCCTTTCTGATCGAGCAGGTCCAGCCTTTCGAAACTCAACGCCCGGGACGCATTGAGGGTGTCGATCACCGATCGCCCGAAGACGTTGATGATGAAAATGCCCCGCAGCGTTCCGTCCAGGTGTATCGGCGTGGCATAGCGGAACACGGGCAGCTTGGGCATTTCCACCCGGCCGTGTTCCACGTTGTAATCCATGGGAGAAACGTAAACCTGTCCCGGCGCCAGGCCAATACTGTCCCGGAAATAATAGCGATGGCGCTTATTCTGGAGCTTGTCAGGGGATGTCACCACAGTGACTCCGTCCCGGCGATCGACCCGCACCCGCTCGTTTCCTTCCGCATCGATGTAGCGCAGTTGGAAGTAGGCCGGGTTGTTCTCCGCGATCCATTTCAGGTGGGCCTCGGAGGCCGCGCGGGCCTTGTCCTCGCCCGGGGCGCCTTGCGCCCGGACCAGGGCGCTCACCTCCGGGGAACGGGCCAGGGAAACCACGTCCTGCTGATGGCTTTGGAAGTAGGCGAGGGCCTGCTCCCGCATGGCAAGGGCTTCGGTCTCCAGGTTCTGCAGGGCCAGGGTCTTCAGCTCGTAGAATCCCATCAGGAAGGTCAACACGAAGAAGCTGACCAGGGGAATGGTACCGATGCCCAGGGTCAGGATCAGCAGTTTTGTGCGGATCGGAATCCGTCCGAACAGGTGATTGAGGTCCTTCATGGGCTTATCCTTCGGCCGGTGCGGGATCCGGCCCGGCGCCGGGGCTCATGCCCCGGAACGGTGCGGGTCCGGACGGGCATCCATCTCTGACGCCATTTTTTCGCGGGCACGGGCCATCCCGGCCTCGGCCACGTCCAGCGTGATCGTGTCCGCGCCGATGTCGCGGGCGTGGGCCTCGATGCAGGCGCGCGCCTTGGAGCGCATGAAACCTTCCGGCGCCCGTAACAGGCGTGCCCATCCGGCATCGCTCCATCCGGGCGCGGTTGGTGGAGCCGCCTCGGCTGCGCTCCCGGGGCCTCCTTCCACCCCCCGGGCCGCCTCCCCGGCCATTTCCACAGCACCCTCACCGGGTTCGTTGCCGCCCCCCAGCACTTCGTCCACCAGGGATGGATCGATCCTGCTCAACCCACGGCTGCGGGCGGTCTTCTCCACCTTGTGTCGGGCGCGTTTGCGCAGGAAGTAATCGGAGATGGTCTCCAGACGGGCCAGGGATTCCGGCGCCCATCCCAGCGTCACCCCATCGAAAGTCTCCATCTCCACCGTTTCGGCGGAAAGCGCTTCCCCGCTTCCTGTTGCGACGCGAAAGGCCGCGCCCCGTTCGCCGCACACCGGGCAGATTTCAGGGCGCCGGAAGCGGTGCGTGTAATGGCATTCCGGGCACACGTAGGACAGGCGCAACCCTTCTCCGGAGGCCTCCTGCCCCGCCGGTTGCCCGCCGTGCACGTTGGCGGGTGTGATCCCCATAGCGATCCGCGCCTTCTCGGGAAGAATGCCCGCCAGGGCCTGATCGACCACGCTGGAGGTAATCATGGTGAACCCCTCGGCGATGGCGAAGCGTTGAATGGCCGCCATGGCCACACCGCGCATCTGAGGCGGCGCCTTGTCCAGCCGGGCCCGGCCTTCCTCGCTCCACACGATGGAAGCTTCGGCCACGTAGGCATCGGGCGCGCTTTCCTCGCGGTGAACCAACAACAAGTCGCAGGGAGCCAGCCGCAGCAGTTGCTCGGCGACCCCGCCCAGGTCGATCTCCTTTCCTCCGTGAATGCCGGTGCGCCCGACGATCATCACCGCCGGTTGCCGCTGCCGGGCGAATTCCAGCAGCTTCTCTGCCGCTTTTCCGTCCAGCAGCCGGGTTTCCAGGGTCAGGCCTTCATCTTCGGCCAGCTTCGCGGCGACCTCCAGATGCGATTGGTAAATTTTGGCCAGGCCGGAGTCGATGATCTCCTCGTGCAGGCGCTCCTGTTGCTCGAACTTGAACACCTCCTGGGCCTTGCTGGTGAGGGCCGATTTGAGGGCGTCGAAGAGGGTGTAATGAAAGTAGGGATCGAAGGCGGCGACGGATACGAGAGGACGCCCGGTTGACCGCGCCAGTTCCAGTCCCAGGCGAAAGCCGCCCCAGGCCCGCTCGCTCCCGTCCAGCCCCACCACCACGGGGGCTTCGGGGGGCGCGGCTTCCAGCTTGCGCACTACCCACAGATCGGCGCCAGCCCGGCGCGCCACCCGTTCGCAGACGGTGCCTACCAGGCTGTTTTCCGTTCGTCCCAGCCCCAATGCCCCCATCACCACCAGGCCGTAGGCGGACTGGTCGATATCGCGCACCAGGGCCTGCCAGTTGCGTCCCTCCAGCGACACACCCTCGAAGGGCACACCGGCGGAGGCGCAGTCCCGCGCCATTACTTCCAGATAAGAGTCGGTGATGAGTTCCAGACCGCTGGTGATGAGCGAATCGTGGACGACCCGTTGGCGCTCCAGTTCATTTTCCTTCTGATACTCCTCCGGCAACCCGCTTTCCAGGGCCCGGAACCGCCAGTCGTGCATCTTGGCCGCATAGACATGGCTCCCCACCAGGACGGCCTCGTGCCGTCCGGCCAGTTCGATGCCCAGGGCCAGCGCCCGCTGGGAAAGTTCGCTGTTGTCGAAGGGTACATATATGCGCTCGAACATGGCACCTCTCGTGGATCGGGATGGCTGATGTCACGGGGTGCGGACCGCGAAAAGACCGCGGCTGCGCCCGCCGTTTTTGGCCACCCCTGGCTGCATGAAGCATGCCCGAACGCACGGCACTGCCAAGGCCCCCAACGAATTCAGGGCCGGGATACCGGTTCTGTCCATGCGGATTCAGGCGTCATTGCGGTGCAACGGCCTGCCCACTCTACCACAGGATGGAGAGGAATTCGACGCGGGTGACGTGCCCTGCCCGGGCCGATCCGATTTGCGCGTTGGAGTCCGGACCAGCCCGATCAAGAAGGAACGGCATGGCGCGAGTATGGAATACAGCAGAGCGGATCATCTCCAAACTGTGTGAAGGGGAGGTGGCTCTTTCCAAGGGTGAAACGGCATCCCAACCTTGTAACCAGATAGATCTCGGAGCGAGGAGCCTGCAATGTGCTTGGGCAAAGCCAAGTCTTTTAAACACTGCGACTTATATAATTGCGCATTCAATTGACGATTCTTATGATT
>CAZOXD010000071.1:16675-21665 GCA_964583525.1 uncultured Pseudomonadota bacterium | reverse complement strand
GCTCAATGCTGGTCACACTGGCACCGGCTGCATCAACCTCCGTATCCGTCTCAAGATCGCAGCAAACAGGTTGCTGGGGAGCGACACCTCGGCCATCTGGAAACAGGTGTAACGAGCATGTTTGACGACTTTCGCGCCAATCTTGATCAACCTGGTTTGCAAGGTTCGCATTGACCAATGGCTTATCGACCGGGGCAGGGCCAAACGGCGCAGGAAGTTGCCCAGATTATATGCCAGTGCGAATAACTGCAACCGCACCTGGTTCGCTGCAAGGCCGTGACAGGACAGGCGCGTCCAGTTCAAGGCGTACTTGCCTTCTTTGATCCACTGCTCTGCGGTTCCCAGCTGGTTGTAGAAATGGGTCACCCTACGCGGCGCCCAGTTCAAATTGGTCACGATGAACCCCACTGCTGGAAAGAGCCGATCGGCGAACCAGGTCACCTTGGCGACTACTTGCCTGGGCCTGTCCCAACTGGCCGCCTGATACTCGAAGGCGTGATAGCGCACATCGGGCATTGTGTTATCCCGGCCCATCGGGCGGATCAACAGGTGCTTGATCTTCCGATCTAGGATGGGATTGCCCTTCAGCCTTATCGCGTATCCGTACCCCTCCTGCTCCAGTAACCGATAGATTTCAGGGGCAGCAAATCCAGCATCGCCCCCGAAGAACTTCTTGATCCGGCGTCCCTTGTAGCGGGCCATGACCGGTTTCAGAACAGAGCGCCAGTCCTCGGCGGTGTGGACGTTGCCCTTGCGGAGCAGTGCTCTTTCCAAGTCGCCATGGTGATTGAAGCAGAACAGCGGATGGTAGCAGGTACAACCGAAGTGGCCGTTGAAGACACTCCCTTCCTGGTGGCCGTGAGTCGGGCTGACCGAGGAATCCAGATCGAGGATCAGTTTGTTGGCTTGCCTTCGCTTGCTAACCCGGTCGATCCACCTCCCGGATAGATCCATCAGCGCCCGCAGGTTTCCCGGTCGTGCAAGGACATCGGTCTCGAAGCGGCCCAACTGGCTGCTGGAGGCGGCCTTGCTCTCCCTGGCCTTCTCGCCGGCCACGTGGCGTATCGCCGGATCGTGACAGAGTTGCTCGGCGTCGTTGGTATCCTCGTAACCGGCCAAGCGGCTGTAGACCGATTGCCGGAGTTGCGCCACCAAACCGTGGCGGGTGTTCTGCCCGGTGCGGGTGTCCACAAGCAGCCTTTCGGCCATCGCGGTCAACCCCAATGCTCCATCCATCTCCCGGAAGGCGAGCAGACCTGCATCACTGGTGACCTGCGTACCCCGGAAGGCGACCCTCACCGAACGGTCAAATCCGACCCGAATCGCTTCCCTGCGTCTTTCACCCATCGGGTTCTCCCTGGCCTGATGCGCCCCCTCCCTATCTTACTGTTATGATAAAGGGAACAGCACTAACGGACCATGATTTTCGTGATCTATCTGGGAAATGTGAGTTAATTGTAATTTAAACCACAAGAATTTGGTTTCTGGGGAATGTGATTGAAATCAATGGGGGAATGAGGAAAAATTTTTAGGAAACAAATGAGATCGTGGTAACAAAGGGCGAAGCCATAGTCGGGGTCTGGGGGGAACTGTCCCCCCAGTGGGGTGGAGGGGTGGAACCCCTCCCCGCCGGAGGCCCAAACCAAAGCAATGTGAACCACCGCATATTGTCCTCTTGGTGTTTTACATTCAGATTTTCCCTTCCCTCTAAAAAAGTGAAGGGCGGTCAGATGATTCCCCCTGGCAACCACCCCTCCAATTCGATAGAATATGACAGGTGCCGTCATGGCGCTGGATTCTTCCATTCGCCAATGGTTCCCCCCCTTCAGGGATGAAGAGGGATGCCGGATTTTCCCTCCCTGGTGATCCCATGCCTATCGCGCACACCGTTCCCTCCAATATTCCGCAGGTACGCTTCCACAACCTCCTGGACACCGATCCCCTGGCCGAAGCCTTCTGGCCCCATCTTCTCGGCAAGGAACAATGGGAGGCCGTGCGCGGGCACTTCGCCGCCATGGGGGAGGCCGGTGCGCAGGCCACTCCGCTCTCGGCGCTGGCGGACCAGCAAGGGCCACGGCTGGTTACGCACAATGCCTCTGGGGAAAGGGTGGACGAGATCGTCTATCACCCCGCCTACCGGGAACTGGAAGCCCTCGCCTACGGCGGGGGGATCGTGGCCGCCAAGTACGACCCGGAGTTCCCGGGCTCCCAGCGGAGCATTCGCCACCAGGTGGGCTTCGGGGCGGGCTATTACTTCGCCCAGAGCGATATCGGCCTCTACTGTCCGATCTGCATGACCGATGGCGTGGGGCGGGTGCTGGAACGCCACCCCGATCTACCCGCGGCCGCCGAGGCCCTGGCTCACATCGCCTCCAGGGACCCTGCCCGGTTGTGGCGGGGCGCCATGTTCATCACGGAAAAACAAGGCGGCTCGGACGTGGGCGCCAATGCCGTCACCGCCCGGGAGGATGGAGGAACCTGGCGGCTCACCGGGGACAAATGGTTCTGCTCCAACGTGGATGCCGAGGCCATCCTGGCGTTGGCCCGCATGCCCGGCGGCCCGCCCGGCACCCGTGGGTTGGGACTGTTCCTGGTGCTCCGCGATGATCCGGCAGGCAACGGCAGGACCATCCGCATCCATCGCATCAAGGAAAAAATGGGCGTGCGCTGCGTGCCCACGGGGGAGGTGACCCTGGAGGATACGGCCGGGTACCTGCTCGCCGGAATCGGGGAAGGCTTCAAGGAAATGGCCGAGATGATCAATCTCTCCCGCCTGTATAGCGCGGTGGCCAGCCTCGCGGGAATGCGCCGGGGGCTGCTGGAAGCCCTGGCCCATGGGTCGGAACGGATGGCCTTCGGCAAGCGGCTTTGGGAACAACCGTTGTGGCGGGCCTCCCTGGCCGACCTGATGGCCGAGCACCTGGCGGCCACCGTGCTGGTCTTCGAAACCGCCCGCGCCCTGGACCGGGCGGATACCGGAGACGAATCCGAGGGAGGGCTGGCCCGGCTGCTCACCCCCATCGCCAAGGCCCTCACCGGCAAGCAGGGAGTGTTTACCGTATCGGAGACCATGGAGGCCATCGGGGGCAACGCCTACATCGAGGAAAGCATCCTGCCCCGGCTCCTGCGCGATACCCAGGTGCTGCCGATCTGGGAAGGGGCGACCAATATTCTCACCCTGGACGTCCTGCGCGCTCTGGAGCGGGAACGGGCGCATGAGGCCTTTTTCGCCCGGGTCAACGAGGGCCTCGCTGCCGCGGCGTCCGCTCCAACGGCCATTCCCGCCCGGGCTGTGACCCAGGCCCGCGCCCATCTGCGGCTGGTTCAGGAAAGCCTGGCGGAGTTGCAGACCCTGGATGCGGATTCCCGGCAACGGGCCGGACGGCAGTGGATGGAGGCCGCCGGCCGTGCATTCTCCATGGCCCTGTTGCTGGAAGCCGCCACCTCCGAAGGACTGACGGCTCCTTGCCTGGCCGCCTTCAACCGGGTCTCCGCCCGCCCCTCCGGCACGGCGCCCCTGGCGGGCAGCGATGCGGTACTGCTGGCGGATACGGAAGAAGTGCTGCTGCGGGCGGGATACGCACCCGGCAAGGAAATCTGATTACCACCAGCGAACGTCCAGACCAGGTTATTCGAATAGCCTCTCACCATCCGGTATGGCTTCACCAAATTTCCACGAATTTGCCCCCGGGAATTTCCCCCGGGAATATTGTCTCTACGGCCTGTAAATTGCTTTTCCTTTGGGAGAGAGGTTTCATCCGTCCCGAATGATCTGGAAAGGCGATCCCATGAAGGTAACATCGATCCGTTTTGCCGTTCTGCTGCTGACCTTGGCGCTGCTGACCGCGGGGTGTACCTGGGGACGCCGCTCGGCCAAGCCGCCTCACGAGGAAATAAGCCAGGCCCGGCTTTCCACGGATTTGCAGTCCATGCGGCTGGAAAACGAGGCTCTGCGCAGGCAGCAGCACGAGACCGAAAAGCGCCTGGAAGATTTGCGCACCCTTCTCGTGCGTTCCCAGGAGGAACAACGCCGCTTCCGGGAATCCATGGCCACGAATTTCGATTTGCTGGAACAATCGGTGGCCCTCACGCTTTCCAAATCCATCACGGCGGACCTCAACGCCAGGCCAGCGAACCCCGCCGCACCGGCAAGGAGCACAGCCTCCCCGGTGCGTCCAAAGTCGAAGCGGGTGAGCTCTGGGCCCATGGCTAAGGCCAAGGCTGGAAATCAGCATTCAGGGGGCAGTGTCGCCTCCCGCTCCGCGGATCAGGCGCCGGCGTTGAAACGCAATGGCCAGGCGGAATCCGCTCCAGGGACGGCGCCGGGATCGAATCAACGCCCGGGTATGCCCCACCCCACGTTGGTCAAGGCTTCTCTGGGAATGCCCCTTGCCGGGAACCGGCCGCGTTCCGGCGCCATGCTGGTATCCGACCCGGATCTCACGCCTCCGGTTTCTCCAATCAAGCTGGTGCCCCACCGTTCGGCGAAGGCGCTCTATGAAAAGGGATTCGCATTGTTTGCGCGGCGGAAATTCAATCAATCCATCACGGTCTTTCAGAATTTCCTCGAGCGCTACCCGAACGATATCTACAGCGACAATGCCCAATTCTGGATTGGGGAATCCTATCTGCGCACCAAGCGCCCGGAAGAGGCGGAGGACGCCTACCGAAAGGTGCTGCGCACTTACGAGCACCGCAGCACCCTGGAGGGATACAAAACGCCGGATGCCATCTATCGCATCGGGCAGGGCTACCGAAAGCGCAAGCAAATCGCCAAGGCGCGGTATTACTATCAGGTGCTGGCAGAGCGCTTCCCGGAATCCTCGGCCGGCCGCAAGGCCAACCGCGATCTGGGCGTGGTGGGAATGGCTACCGCCGCCAACTAGAGGATCCGCGCAGGCAAGGGGCGCGGGAAGCCGTGCCCCATGTCTTCGCACCACCCTCCCCTCCACATCCAGGCTCACCACAGAGAATGTACGGCGAGAATCTA
>CAZOXD010000071.1:0-16575 GCA_964583525.1 uncultured Pseudomonadota bacterium | reverse complement strand
GGCCAGAATTTCGGGTATCGCAGCTGTATTCGGCAGGATTTTTCCATCAGGCGGGTTGCAGTCCCGTCCCCCCTTTTAGCGTATATCACATTGTAAGGGCCGATTTCTTCCCCCATATGGGGGGAGGACGTAATTTATTTCACCCCCCAAATGAGGGTTAAATCGACCCTAAGGGTGTAATATAACCCCTGCCCCACTCTCGTTTTCATTGTTTCATCCCGATTGCGTTCCCTCTACAATGGAAAAAGGAAAGTAATCTGAAATTGTCCATCTTCCTGGCCAGAGAAGGTATGAGTAGCGTGTTTTCGGTCAAGCGCCGGGCCTCGTTCGCCCCCACGGGGGGAAAGATTTGCCGGTTTCTGATCCTTACAGCGATTTTGTTTGTTTTCATCGCCACACCGGCAGCGGCGGTTGAATGGCAGCAGCGCAAAGGGCCGGGATTGCAATTGGAATTCGCGCCCGGGGACCGGGTATTGGCAGCGCGCTTGTGGCCCGGGCTGGTGGAAGACCGGGTGGCGGTGATGGAGCGGCTGAGGCTCTTTCCCCAGGAGCCGTTGCGGGTGATTCTCGCGCCCACCCGGGAGGCGTACGCGCTGGAAATCCCACAAGGTACGCCGGAGGATTCCCTGGGGGTGTACCTGCTCGGGCGGGGGGTGATCGTCCTGCGGGCGCCCCGCACCGATCCCGCGGGCGGGTGGGACCCGCGCGGCGTGGCGCGGCACGAACTGGTGCACGCCGTGCTGGACATGGGAATGCCGGTCCCGGTGCCCCTCTGGCTGCATGAAGGGCTGGCCATCCTGATCGCCGAGGAACTGGGGTTCCTAGACGAGGCGCACCTGACCATGGCGGCGGTGCTGGAGCGGCTGATTCCACTGGCATCCCTCTTTCACCGCTTTCCCCGCGAGCATCGCGCCCGGGGGCTGGCCTATGCCCAGGCTGCCTCCTTCGTACGCTTTCTGCTGCGGCGGGACGGCATGGGCGGCCTGCGGCGGTTGCTGGGGGCTCTGTCATCGCCGGCCGACCTGTCCACCGCCTTCCGCATCACCTATGGGGCCGATCTTTTCGCCCTCGAGGCGGAATGGAGGGATAACCTGGGGGAGAATTTCTCCTCCTTCACCCTGATCACCACTTCCTCCCTGCTGGGGGGCGTGGGGGTACCCCTGGTGCTGCTGGCAGGGGCGCGCCGCTGGTGGGTGCGCCGCCGCAAGTTCCGCCAATGGGAGCGGGAGGAAGCGGCCGCCCGGGAACTCGCCGGAACCAGCGGAAACGGCGGAAATGGGAACGGTGGTGGCGCCCCGGCGAGTGCCATCACGGGCAATGGCGCGGGGAACGGAAAGGGAATTATGAAGGAGAAGTCCGAAGACTCGTAGCGCGGATCAGGGGGAGACGGAATTGAGAATGTAATGCACCTGTTCGTTCCCAAGTTTGTTGGCGCCCAGGGAGATGCCAGTTATTTTCACACCCAAATTGCCGCTGACCGTTGCACAATACAGATGGTAGTAGTCGGTTCCCTTGGACAGGTTCACTTGATGGAAATCCAGGCCCTGGCTGTTGGTGCGGTCGCCCGAGGCCAGGATTGTATAACCATAATCCCTGGCGATAATTGCTGCTTCATAACGGCAGGGCGTGTCCGGCCTGCCGGAGATTCGTGTAAAACTCAGGATCAGACTCGGAAATGTTGGATCGTCCCAAAATAGGTACAACTCGGGATCGGTGATATTCTCAGCGGCGGATTTGTCGTCCCAATACCCGTCATCATACTGGAAGGCGCCAAAGACCGTAGTATCATCCGATGCCTTTAAATCCTGCAGGGCTGACGGCGTTACAATCGGACCATCCCCCGCTCCCGGCCCGAAAGGTCCGCTCAGTTCATCCTCTTCCTCCTCGCACCCGGTGAGAGTGACGCTTAGCATCAGCGCCAGGATGAGCAGCAGCGCTCTCCAGGTGTTGAGTATTTGCGTGGCGGATTTCATTTCACGATCCGATCTTTAAATTCTCAAAAGGCTCAAAAGGCATGGCCGATGGTGAGGTGCGACTGCACTCCCTCGTCGCTGAGTCCGAGGTCCAGCCGCAGCACGATGGCTTCGAAGAGGGCACGCACGCCACCGCCATAGGAGTGGTGCATTTCCTTGAAAAGCAGGCTGTCGTTGCTGGGGGACACCTGGCCCACCTCGTAGAATCCCACCAGTTGAATGCTGTCCAGCACGCCATGCACCAGGTAAAAATCCAGCATTTTCCCGATGGGAAATCCGTAGCGTACCTCCACGCCGGTGAAGAATCCGAAGCGGTCGCTCCACCGGCCTTGCGGGTATCCCCGCAGGGGCGGTGAACCACCGGAAACGATTTCAGTTCCATCGGTGTCGCCGATGACCCGGGAATAGGATGTTTGCCAAGCCAGGTATAATTGCTCCGCCAGGGGCGTGTAATAGGTCGCTCCCAATTGCTCAATGCGCAGGGAATCGCTCCCCCCGAAGGCGCTGCTTCCTCCCGAATCCTCTCCGAACGGCGATTTGCTGGGCGCCGGGAGGGTGGTGGAATAGGAGACGCGCAGCCCTTCCCGCGGGTCGATCACATCGTCGGTCAAGTCCGCTGAGAAGATAAACGATGCGCCGTGTTGGGCAAAGGGAATCTCGTTGCCGTCGGCGTCGAAGTCGAATCCCTCGAAATAGGTCAGCATGTAGGCGAAGTTCAGGCGCTGCTCGAAGAATTCCAGGGTGGGCATGATCAACTGATAATCGAATTCGGCGGTGATGGGTATGGTGAAATCGGGGGAGTTCCGCCCGGGAACGTACACCTCCAGGTTTCCGATATTCAGGTGGGCGTACCAGTAATCCACCTTGAGAAAGGACAGTCCCGTGGGCAGGTTCTGGAAGGCGAAGGCCTGAATTTCGATATCCGACTCGTCGATGGATTCCGCCAGGGTGGCCGCCAAGTCGATGCCCGTATCGCCCAGGTTGCTGGCGGAACTGATGACCCCCACGAACACGCCCACACCCGGAATCGACGCCACGGCGGGAATAATCAGGTACTCGTTGGGCGCCCTGTCCTCATAGGAGCGCCGCCGTTCGGGAGGAAAACCATGTGCCGGTGCCGCCGCCGCTGCCGCCAGAACGATCGTGCACGTCAAAAGCGATAGAAGCGCCGTCAGCCTCCTGACGGTGGATTCCATCGGCTTCGGGAAAGGGGAAGGAATTCCCCCTGGAGGTTGTCCCAGGGAATTCCATCGGGTGAGGCCGCCACCTTTTTCCAATGAGTTCCGCTCCTTTTCGGCCATTTGATTCGAAAGGAGCTCCCAACCTACTCCCTGGAAAGAAAGAGGACTCAAAAATAACACTCTATTTTTGCATGGGACGGGAATATTGTCGCAATATTCCGTCCGTGCTTTTCCTTCTCTCCTTGCAATTTCAAGCAGTTCGTCGGATGAATGATGCTTCCCGAACCGTAAACCGGACATCAAGGGATAATTACTACAAACAGCGGAGGAGTTTCCAATGAGCCAGCGCTTGAAATATACGCTTAGCGAAGACGACATACCCCGGCATTGGTACAACATCCAGGCCGATTTGCCGGAACCGTTGCCCCCGGTGATTCATCCCGGCACACACCAGCCCATCGGGCCGGACGATCTGGCGCCCCTCTTTCCCATGGGGTTGATCGGCCAGGAAGTGAGCCAGGAACGCCACGTGGAGATTCCCGAACCGGTGCGGGAAGCCTACCGGCTTTGGCGGCCCACACCCCTGCACAGGGCGCGGGGGCTGGAGAAGGCGCTGGATACGCCCGCCCACATCTATTACAAGAACGAGTCGGTCTCTCCCGCCGGATCCCACAAGCTCAATACCGCGCTGGCCCAGGCCTTCTACAACAAGGAGGAGGGCGTCGGCGCCCTGGTCACGGAAACCGGCGCGGGGCAGTGGGGCAGCGCGCTGGCCATGGCCACCGACCACTTCGGGTTGAAATGCGAGGTGTACATGGTCAAGGTGTCCTATCAGCAGAAACCCTACCGGCGAAACATGATGGAATTATTTGGCGCTGAAGTGACACCCAGCCCATCGGAGGCCACGCAGGCGGGCAGGGATATCCTGGCAAAAGACCCCGATTCCACCGGTTCCCTGGGCATTGCCATTTCGGAAGCGGTGGAAGCCGTGGCAACCAGCGGGGGCGCGAAGAAATACAGCCTCGGCTCCGTGCTCAATCACGTGCTGATGCATCAGACGGTGGTCGGAGAGGAAGTACTCAAGCAGATGGAGATGGCCGGGGAATACCCGGACGTGTTGATCGGGTGCGCCGGCGGGGGCTCCAACTTCGCCGGGTTCGCCCTGCCCTTCATGCGGGAAAACCTCACCGGCGGGAAGAACGCCCGCATCGTGGCGGTGGAGCCGATGGCCTCTCCCAGCCTCACCCGCGGGAAGTATGTCTACGACTTCGGGGATACTGCGGGCACAACGCCCCTGATGAAGATGTACACCCTGGGCCATTCCTTCATCCCCGCGCCGATTCACGCGGGTGGACTGCGCTATCACGGCATGGCACCCATCATCTGTCATCTGTTCGACCTCAAGCTGATCGAGGCGGTGGCCTACCACCAAAACCCGGTGTTCGAGGCGGCGGTCACCTTCGCCCGGGCTGAAGGGATCATCCCGGCCCCGGAGACGGCCCACGCCATCAAGGCCGCCGTGGACGAGGCCCTCAAGTGCAAGGAAAGCGGAGAGAAGAAGGTGATCTGCTTCAATTTCTCCGGCCATGGGCACTTCGACATGGCAGCCTACGAGGACTATTCCGCCAGCAAACTTGAGGATTACGAGTATCCGGCGGAAGCGGTGGAAAAAGCGTTGAGCGAGCTGCCGCCCATCGGGTGAGGGTTGCCGTGCCCATCCTGCGATGCCGGTATGCCGGAATGCCGGCAGGGAGGCGTCATGCCCGCCGAAGCGCTGCCTTTCGAACCCATTTACCTGGAAACCTGGCGCTCGGGCCGGCTGGAGGAAATCGTGGCCCGCGCCAGGGAGGAGTTGGCCGAATGCAGGGCCTGCCCCCGCAATTGCGGCATCGACCGCATGGCCGGGCGGACAGCGGCCTGTTATACGGGGCGCCATGCGGCCGTGAGCAGTTTTTTCCCCCATCATGGCGAGGAGCACCCCCTGCGCGGCTGGGGGGGATCGGGAACGATATTCTTTGCCCGCTGCAACCTGCGTTGCGTATTTTGCCAAAACTGGGACATCAGCCAGAACAAGACGGCGGGCCAGGAAGTGACCTCCACGCAGTTGGCGGCCATCATGCTGCGCCTTCAGGCGCAGGGTTGCCATAACATCAATCTGGTCACCCCGGAGCACGTGGCGCCCCAGATCGTGGAAGCGCTGCCCGAGGCCATCGCCGGCGGGCTGCGCCTGCCCATCGTGTACAACACCAGCGCCTACGACGCATTGAGCAGCCTTTCCCTGATGGAGGGGCTGGTCGATATCTACATGCCGGATTTCAAATACTGGGACGAGGCGTCCTCCAGGCGGTTTTTGAGAGCCCGGGATTATCCGCAAGCCGCCCGCGCGGCGATCGGGGAAATGCATCGCCAGGTAGGGGATTTGCAGATCGGGAGTTCCGGGCTGGCCCGGCGGGGCTTGCTGGTGCGCCATCTGGTGATGCCGGGGGCCCTGGAAGACACCCGGTCCATTCTGCGCTGGCTGGCCTCCGCCATCTCGCCCCGCACCTATGTCAATCTGATGGATCAGTACCGTCCCGCCCATAAAGCCGGGGAATATCCGGAATTGCGCGGAGGATTGAACCCGGGAGAATTCCAGGAGGCGCTCCGTATCGCGCGGATGGAAGGCCTGGTGCGCCTCGATGAGCGCGCGTCCCACAGGTTGGCATTCTGAGGCGAAGTTCCACCGATAAGGACATATCTTACGCCGCCTGACGGCCCGCTTTCTTTTCCAGCTTCTTTTTCAGTTGCAAAATTCCGGTGAGATTCGGATTGATTGCCAGGGCCCGCTGGAAATATTCCAGGGCTTCGCTATGGCGTTCCAGGCCAATCATGCAGAGCCCCGCCCCGCTCAATGCCCCGAAATGGTAGGGGTTTCGGCGCAGGGTTTTCTCGATATCGGCCAGGGATTTTTGATATCGGCCCAGTTGATAAAATGCCGTGGCGCGCTTGTTGTATCCTTCGGCGAAATTTGGCGCCATGGAAATGACGTCATCGAACACGGCCAGGGAGCGGGCCGGCTGCCCAGTCGCCAACAGCCCGGCGCCATGGCGGAGGAGGGAGTCCGCGATCGTGTTGCCCGAGCGGCTCCAGATTGTCCAAAGAGCGCTTTCCGTCAATGCGCGCAGCAACGGGTCGTCATCGCCAAGCAGCTTCACGATCACGGGGACGGTCTGGAAATCCCCCACTTCCGCCATTTCGATCATGGCCTGGCGGCGATTCAGCGGGGATCCATTTTTCAGCATCTCCAACAGGGAACCGATTTCCTCCCGGCTGCCTGGCGTTTGGGCGGCCGCTTCTCCGAGGCCCCGCAATGGAAAATAAGGGGGGTCGATCCGGGCGGCAGTGACGGCCAGCAGCAGAAAAGGCAGGAGCAGCCAGACCCTTCCCACCCGCATGAAACCGGCCCTGACCCGTAGCGGGGGTGTTGGATCTCCAGTTGGGTTTTCCAGGTTCGGGGTGTTACCCATGGCGTTCAATCTTGTCCAATGAAGGAAGGAGATTCTTTCCATGATTCCCTCTATAGTACACCCCGTAGGGATGGTGAATCGGGTGTATCCAGAAAAAAACAAAACCAGTCAGCGGAAAGACCGGTAGTGTCTCATGTTTGAAAAATGAAATATCATTGCCGAGCGCAGCGAAGAATCCTGTGGGTGCGATGACTTTTCCAAATCCAAGCAGATGCTTCGCTGCACTCGGCATGACAATTGTTTTTATATTGCAAGCATCCAGGAAAATTCAAAGTGAAACACTACCGAATGACCGCGGTTGTTTTCTCTTGGTGTGTGCCGTAGTAAAATATCGTAGTAAAATATCGCAGGCGAACCGCTTTTTACACGTTGCTTTTCCAGGGGGCATTCTTTGCATGGTTCGTGGCATGGGGCGCATTCGGCAAGCCCAGGAAATTTGCAATGGCGGAATGACCGGGCGCCGGAGTTCTGCGGGTGAAGATCCTGTTAGCCGAAGGATGCTTTTTTTGGAACATGGGGATTTGGAATTCATGAAATCAGCTTGGAATCCCCTTTTGAGGCGGGCAGCGGCATGATGGAATTCGAACGGGCGATTGAAGATGCCCAAACCTTGTTCATCTTCGATCGCCGCTCTCAACAAAAACTGCAGGAAATGGCCGAGGAGGCCCGGCCTCGATCCCGGGACCGGTACCTGATTCTCCTCACGCAGGCCGCATTTGCCTACTACAATTCCTCTGAAGGCCAAAACATCGATTTAAGAAGGATCATTCGCCAGGGGATGAGCATTCTCAATGAGGTGAAGCGATTCCGGGAGGACCGGGTGTATTTTACATTCGCCTTGAAACTGGAGGTGGATCTGCTGATGCACCTGTCCACACTGAACTATCAGGACGCCCCCTCCGCGAAAAAACCGGAATTCATATTCAACGAGGAGGATACCCGCGCCCTGGCGATTTGTGAATCGTTGTTGAAGTATTTTCCTCCCACTTTCGATCCTCTTCCCAATTCCTGGTACAGCGGGGTGGTTCCTCTCTTCCCGAATTACCGGGAAGAAATGGTGCAATTCTATAAAAACCGGGACCAGGATAATCGGGCCGCCCAGCTATCCTTGGTGCTGCCAAAGATCCGGCACGAGATGGTGGTGGCCGCTGGAATTCTTAAAACCAAACAATTCTTCGCGGAGCGGGGAATCATGGTGACCGCGCAGGACCGTGTGGCGCGGTTTCTTCATTCGCATGTGCTTGTGGTGGGGCGGTTTATCGAGGCTGCCATACCCCTGGGAATTCACCTGGCGACGGACATCACGGTGCCCCGGGGAATCTCTCCATCCCAACTGGAGACAGCCACCCGGAACGTCGAGGCGCAAATTGATATGGCGCACCGGGGAAAGGACATCCGCAAATACACCGGACATCTACTGCAGATGGGCATTCTCCACTTTCTCCAGGGAGACCCGGAAGAAGCCGTGAGCGCGTTGGTGCGTACCTTGAAGGCCAGCGCCAGGGGGGACCCCCAGGACAGGAAGTTGCGGCAATACAAGCATGAACAATTTCCCGATATCCCTTTCATGGTGGGAACCTCCTACCTTCGTGGAATGATTCCCGATCCCCAGCAGATAAGTCTCGATCCCGTTCTGCTGAAGAACTGCATCACCAGCCTGATGCGGGCCATCCTGCTGCAAAACCGGTATCACCAAGCCTACGTAAACCTGATCACCGCGTTGCGGATTCAGGAGGATATGGAGGAGCAGGACACATTATTCGGGCTTTACCTGAAGAATTTCGATAACGATATTTCTCAACTGAGCGGCCTGGCGTTCAGCAATCTCGCGTTCTTGGAATATCAAAGAAACGCCGAGGAGTTGAACTCTGAAATCGTGAAATGGATGCTCCTGGCGCAGTTTTCGACCGGCGGAGAGTTCACAAAAGCCAAGAAGATGCTCCAGGAGTTGAAAACCCTTTACATCCTCAACGCCCACCAATTCTCTGCATCCTATCTGGAGACCTACCGCACCGGGTTCCGCATGAAGGATGAGGAGTTCATTCAGGATCTGGAAGACAACCAGTTGCACTCTGCGATCCTGTTTTATATTTCCCATGCCTATAGTTCGCTTTCCCTGAATTCCGGACGGGACGGGAATGAGATTATGATCGATTACGCCAACCTGGAACAATCGATCGATCTCAACACCGAGGCGCTGTATTTCAACCCAAGGAACGGCAGTGCGGTGCGCCTGGTGACCACCCAGGTTCAGGTACTGCAATATGCCCTGCGCCGCACCCTGCAAAATTGGGAAAATATCAACAAGGCCATGGGCCAGCGTTTTCAATTTTATGAGGAATATCTGCGCCAGGATAAATGCGTGAAACAGCTCACCCAGCATTTGAACAACCTCAAGCTGGGGCGTCTGGTGCCGGAAATGAAACTGCCCCGCTCGATTCTCATCAAAATGGATGAAGTGATTTCCAACGAGCAGCGGGACCGCCTCAAGCACCGGGTTGACGCAACCTGAGCGGATTGAAATCCACCCAACCACCTCTCCCTCCACCCCAATATTGACGGATCGCCCGCACATCCCTCTGGCGGATGTCCGACTGCAGTTCCGCCACCGGAGCCGGGGTTTGGCGATTCCCGTCCTCGCACTGGCGGGTATTTATTGCTTGCGAACGAGCGGTCAGGGGGTGATTCCCAGGGAGGATTCCCGATCCGGAGCCGTATCATCCGGCAGGGGGAGAGGACGGAATGAGTCCCTCAAACTTCGTGAAAAAAGCGTTGGCGCACCTTGATTCGCGGGGGCCTGGGTTACCTGGCCTGGCAGGGGACGCACCGAATCGCGGGATGGGGCGGAAATGATGCCCGAGATATTCTGGGCGAAAAGATCCTGGGTAAATTCGGCTTCGCGGAAATAGTGCAGGCTGACGTCCGGGCATCCTTCGTATTCCAATTGTCCGTCCAGGTTGCAAATGCGCACCCCCACGTATTCGTCCGGTGGTTCGGGAAACGCCTCCCCGTTGTAGGGGGGCAGGGCTTCTTCCATGAAATCACGCCAAAGGGCCGCGGTGGTGAGGCCCCCGGCCTCTCCGGGCATCTCCTCGTTGTCGTCATGGCCCATCCAGGTCCCGGTGACCAGATTGGGCGTGAAGCCAATGAACCAGGTATCCCGTGGTCCGTCATTGGTGCCGGTCTTCCCTCCCATGGGGCGGTTGATGCGGGCTCTGCGGCCTGTTCCCCGTTGCACCACACCGGCGAGGAGATGGCGGAGCTGGAAGGCGGTCCAGGGAGAGATCACTTCCACCGGGGGTTCCGGGAGGTGCTCGAAGAGCAGGTCTTCATCGCTGTTGGTCACCTTGCGGATATACACGGGGCGGATGCGCAGGCCCCCGTTGGCGAAGGCTGCATAGGCGGTGGTCAATTCGGCCAGGGTGACTTCCGAACATCCCAGGGCGACGCAGAGTCCGTTTTCGACCCGCAGGGGGATATTCCACCGGTTGGAGGTTTCGACGAATTTCTCCATGCCCAACCTGTCCAGCAACTGGACGGCGATCACGTTGCTGGATAGCTCGAACGCCCGGGCCAGGGTCATTCTACGGTCATCGGAAACCGGTGCCCCACCCCCGCTGAAACGGAGCAGACCATATCGATCGTTGTAATTGCGCGGCGTGTAGAAGGAATCAGGGTCGGCCACATCGAGACCCAGCGCCAGATCGGCCGTTTGGTCCCTTTCATAGAGCCGGAGGTAATTGCCCATTTCATCCCAGGAATAACTTACGGGCTCGTCGACAAATACCTCATGCGGCCGTATCCCCCGCTCCAATGCGCCTGCATAGAGGATCGGCTTGATGGCCGAACCCGGCTGCCGGTTGGCCTGGGTGGCCCGGTTGAACTCGGATTCGGAAAAACTCACTCCCCCCACCAAGGCCCGCACATACCCTGTAAAGGGGTCCATGGCGATCAGGGAGGCATGCCGTGTCCCTTCTTCATTTTTCCGGATCGTCACCAGCTTGCGTTCGGCCACCTCCTGCATGTGCATGTCCAGGGTGGTATAGACTCTGTAACCACGCCCCGAAACCCGTTGAATCCCCAGATTTTCCCGCAATTCCTTCATGACCTGTTGCACGAAGTAGGGCGCTGTCCGGATGTCGGACTTGGGCCGTTTGACCGCCAGACCCTGGGCCAGCCCTTCTTCCAACTCCTCCCTGGAAATCCACCCCAATTCGGCCAGGGTTCTCAACACGAGGCGCTGGCGTTTCATGAGGGCGGTCATCAGATGCAGGGGATACTCCGGTTCGGATTGATACCGCTCATGGTCGGGAAAAATCAGGTAGCCCTCGGGTTTTCTGATCAAAGCTGCGAGAAATGCGGCTTCGTTGAGGGTGAGATCGGATGCGGATTTTCCGAAGTAGGCCTTGGAGGCTTTTTCCACGCCATACACCCCATTCCCCAGGTATACCCGGTTCAGGTAGAGTTCGAGCAGTTTGAGCTTGGGAAATTTCTGCTCCAGGGCGATCGCCATGAAAATTTCCCTGATTTTGCGGGAAATTTTCTTTTCGGAAGACAGCAGGCTCAGCTTGACCAGTTGTTGGGTGATGGTGCTGGCGCCCTGCTTGTATCCCATGGCCTTGATGTCGGCCCACAGGGCTCCCAGCAGGCGGACGGGGTCCATCCCGCGGTGCGCGAAAAACCGGCGGTCCTCGATGGCGACGACGGCTTTTTGCAGGTAGGGGTGGATGCGGGTGATAGGGATGGAGTGGCGATCTTCCGTACCCTCGATATTGGCGATCAGATTGTCATTGTCATCGTAAATGAGGGTGTTGTTGGAGGTATCCATCACCACCCCCCGGAACTGCTTCACGACCTGGGGAGCATAGATCTGAAATCCCACCACCACTCCCAACGCCAGGGCGAGTGTTCCGCCCAGCACCCAGGCTGGAATGACCCAAATGCGGTCCAAATCGATTTTCAGGGAGGCCATGGGGGAGAAGGGAAATTTCCTGACGTTGTGAGTGTTCAGGCTGCCGGACGAAGGTTCAGCGGCATCCATGCCTTTGGTGATTGCGTTTCGCCGATCTCATCCAAACCGGAGTGTCCCCGTACCGCCCGGGGAGAATTTCCGGCCCGCAAGCGCAAGGGGAAATCTACCTGGAAAGATGCAACTAACAGACCGCTCAACCGTAAAACCAAAACCTTGCGGTGAAAGAGGCGCCCAGCGGCGAATTTTCCTTTTGCCGCCCAAATAATGGTATCATCGCAAGAGAGGGAATTTTTCCTTGCGCCAGGGTGATTCCTCCCCCTCAAGGTAGGAGGCGTTGCGCCGCGACTTCCTTCATTATACGCCCGGAAAAAGGGCAATTGGCAATGCAACAGCAGAGAAAATTTTCCAGACTCCCCTTTCAGGCTCTCACGCTTCTCCAAATCGAGGGAAGCGAAGAACAGGTGGAAACCCGATTGATCGACATTTCCCTCAAGGGGGCGCTGATCGAGGCGCCCGGGGGAGATCTCCCGGTCAACGGTGCGAAAGCAGGTCTGGAAATTCATCTGGGCGACTCCGAATTCATCATTGAGATGAATTGCGAGGTGGTTTATGCCACCGCCAAGGAGGGAATTGTACGGCTGGGGCTGCGATGCTTCTCCATCGACGTGGAAAGCATAATCCACCTGAGAAGATTGCTGGAGCTCAATTTTGGCGACCCCAGCCTGCTGGAGCGGGAATTGATTTCCCTGGGATGAGCTTGTGCTGAATGGCAGAACTTCCCGTCAGCAGTTATCGAGCTATCTTCTTGTTATTTAACATGAATATCAGCTCTAATTGCTCGAACTTCTGACGCGAAGCACCAGACGGCCCTTCAGTATGGAACCCGCCACCTTTTTGAATGACGGCGGCGCCCATTCCCTCCCGAAAATTACGGATCATCTTCCTCGGATCGCAGGAAGCGCCTCCATTTTCACGCACCCTGGAATCACACTAATTTGCGGGGAATTGCACGAGGGCGTGATTGGCGAAAAACTCTCCATTTATCCTGTAAAAAATTTCCAATTCCGCCATTTCCGGCAGCAGGGGCAATTGACATATCCAGGGAAGTCCCGGTACCTTTTCTGGGTGTCATGGCCGGGATATTTCTCACGGCGCCACGATCACCGGTGGTTTCGCGCCGGCGTGGTTCAACCCTTTCTTCCATGGAAGCGCCATGTCATCCGATCCCATGCGCACCAAGTTCATATTCGTCACCGGAGGTGTTGTTTCGGGGCTGGGCAAGGGAATCGTCACCTCCTCGGTCGGAGCTTTGCTGGAAAGCCGTGGACTGAGCATCTCCATCACCAAACTCGATCCCTATATCAATGTCGATCCCGGCACCATGAGCCCATTCCAGCATGGAGAGGTGTTCGTAACCGACGACGGGGCCGAAACCGACCTGGACCTGGGTCATTACGAGCGGTTCACCCATGCCCACTTCAGCCGGAACAACAACTTCACCACCGGGCAGATCTACGACACCATCATTCAAAAAGAACGCCGGGGCGATTTTCTTGGCGCGACCGTGCAGGTGATTCCCCATATCACCGACGAAATCAAATCGAAGATCCTCAAGGCCGCCGAGGGGGTGGATATCGCCCTGGTGGAAATCGGGGGAACGGTGGGGGATATCGAATCGTTGCCCTTCCTGGAAGCGATTCGCCAGTTCCGATTCGACTTCAAGCGCACCGACATTCTTTACATTCACCTGGTGCTGGTGCCCCATATCGAATCCGCCGGGGAACTGAAAACCAAACCCACTCAGCACAGCGTCAACAAACTGCGGGAAATCGGGATTCAGCCCGATATCCTCATCTGCCGCACCAGCCGTCCCCTGGGAGATGAGATCCGCCGCAAAATCTCCATGTTCACCAACGTGGACTTGGAATGCGTGATCCAGGGGATGGACCTTCCCAGCGTGTACCTGGCCCCCTTGAGCCTGCACCAGGAAGGGCTGGACGATCAGATCGTGGAACGCCTGGAAATGTGGACGGGGCGGCCCAATCTGAAACCCTGGGAAGATATTTCAGATCGCTACAACCATCCGGGGAGAACGGTGCGCGTTGCCATAATCGGAAAGTATGTGGACAACAAGGAATCCTATGAAAGCATCCATGAGGCCTTGATCCATGGGGCCATATCCAACCAGGTCAAGCTGGATCTGGTCCTTGTCAATGCGGAAGCCATCGAACAGGATGCGGCCGAAGCCCATATCAAGGGATGCGACGCGGTGCTGGTTCCCTATGGGTTCGGGGTCAGGGGAAGCGAGGGAAAAATCGAAGCCATCCGCCATGCCCGGGAAAACAAGATACCCTTCTTCGGTATATGCTTGGGATTGCAGACCGCGGTCATCGAATTCGCCCGCAACGTAGCCGGAATCCGTCAGGCCAATTCCGGGGAATTCGACCCGTCGAATTCGTACAACGTCATCGATTTGATGCCCGATCAAAAGGACGTCACGGACAAGGGAGGAACGATGCGGTTGGGCGCCTATCCGGCTTCATTGGGAGAAGGCACCCTCATTGCGAAGATATACGGCAAGGACTCCATCAGCGAGCGCCACCGCCACCGGTACGAGGTCAACAACGCCTTCGTTCCAACCCTGAAGAAATGCGGTTTGGTCATCTCCGGGACCTCTCCCGATGGGAGGTTGGTGGAAACGATCGAATTGGACGATCATCCCTGGTTCGTCGCCTGCCAGTTCCATCCCGAGTTCAAGTCCAAGCCCTTCGCGCCTCATCCCCTGTTCAAATCCTTCATCAAGGCGGCCATTGAGCAATCCAAGCGATATGAACAGGACTCTCCTCTCAAGCGGGAAACTGCCTGACCTCAACCGCTCCTCCCATGGTTCCCGGGGAATCGCACCGGGATTTCACACCGGTGAAGGGGGAGCCGCCGCCGTCCGCCGATTCCTGCCATATTTCCGATGGGTGGGCGCCGCGGCCGGGGTGGCGGTATTCATCAACATGGTATTCATCACCATGGCCCTTTCCCCCACCGCCCTTCCCGCGCAAACCGGGGGCTCCCAGCCCTCCTCCCTCCAGCCCTCCCCTATCCAGCTGGTGGGGCCGCCTCCCGATTGCCCGCCGGATAAGGAGTTTTGCGTGCGCGCGGAGCGCACGGGTGGAATCGATCTGAAAACCGGCGTTATCCATCTGGAGGGGAACGTGGTGGGGTTCATTCGCTCCCGGGGTCTCACTTTCAGCGGGCAGGTGCTCAAGGCCTTCCGCAAGGGAAAACACACCTGGGAGCGGCTGGTGCTGGAAAAAGATGTGCGCCTCACCCTGAAGAAAAAATTGGTTTCGGATCAGGAAACCGGGGAGCAGGCGTCCGGGAATTCCCGGACGCCTGCCAGGGAAGGCACCATGCTGCTGGCCCAAAGAGCGGAATTGTCCATGAACACCGGTCAGATGAAATTGTCCGGCAATGTGCGGATTGAACAGGGGAATGGAAAATTGCGCATGATGGGTCAATCCATTGTACTCTCCCTGGATGAAACATCGGCTTTGCAGGCCTTCAAGATGGAGGGAAACATCGAGATCGCTCAACCGGGCCGCATCATTACCGCCGATCGCGCGGAATCCAGGAATGCCCTGCGCACCATCCTGCTGATCGGGAATGCTTCCGTGAGGCAGAAGGGAGCCTTCGACTTCCAATCCGAACGGATGGAGGTCTATACGGATGTGGGAAAAGGAGTGCTGAAAAGTTCGGACGAGAAAAAGCCGATCACTCTCACCCTCGATTTGGATGCGGGGAAACCATACCAGTTGAAGCGGGAGGGGATGATCTCCCTGGCCGACCAGGGATTGCCCGCCTCGCTGCTGGAAAAACTGGCGCCCATCCTGAACCGCAGGTTCGAGTCCCGCGCGTCGCTCATGGAAGCGGTGGAAGACCGGATTACCCCGGAGGAGTCCGAGGCCTACCTGGAAACCGTCGCCAAGGCGGCAGCCTTGTAATCGCGGGAATTCGCCAAATCAGAACCTACATGGCCAAATCCAAAAAGAAGCCCGGGGGGGGCAAGACGGAAGGGGAGGACTCGGCTGCTCCCGGCCCCGGTCTGTCGCCCGATACGGGCGCTATGGAAGAATCCGCCGATACGGGCGCTATGGAAGAATCCGCCGCCGCGGGGCTGCCCGACTTTGGAATTCCGCTCACGGAGGACGTACTGGCGGCGGAACGCCTTGTGAAGCGCTATGCCAGGCGCACCGTGGTCAACCAAGTCTCTCTGGCCGTGGCTCCCGGGGAAGTCGTGGGGCTGCTGGGCCCCAATGGAGCCGGAAAGACCACCATCTTCTACATGATCGCCGGCGTGGTGCGTCCCGACCGGGGAACGGTTCACATGGCCGGCCAACGCATCACCCACCTCCCCATCCATCTGCGGGCACGGCGGGGGCTGGGCTATCTGCCCCAGGAACGATCGGTGTTCCGGCGGCTCACCGTGGAGCAGAACCTGTTGGCCGTGCTGGAACAGACCTCCCTCCCCGCGAACGAACGCAAAGAGCGTTCCGAACAGGGCCTGGAAGACCTGAACCTGACCCAAATCCGGAAATCCCTTGGCTATCAATTGTCCGGGGGCGAGGCGCGGCGGTTGGAAATCGCACGCGCCCTGGTGTTGCGTCCCGCCTTCATCCTCCTGGACGAGCCGTTCGCGGGCGTGGATCCGATCGCCGTGCTGGACATTCAGGATGTGATCACCCAGATCCGCAAGCGGGGAATCGGTATCCTCATCACCGACCACAACGTGCGCGAAACCCTGGGCATCACAGACCGGGCCTATATCATCAACCAGGGGGAGTTGCTGGTGCACGGCAACCCGGACGAGTTGGTGCATCACGAAACCGCCCGCAAGATCTACCTGGGCGAGCACTTCCATTTGTAGGGACGCCCTCCGGCGGGTTTCGGTG
>CAZOXD010000070.1:10610-21676 GCA_964583525.1 uncultured Pseudomonadota bacterium | reverse complement strand
CAGGAAATATGGGGCAGGAAGGGTGGGGATTCCACCGTCTGCGATTTTCCAATAATTGGTGTACCATTGCCCTGTCCCGGAAATCGCTGACATCCTGGTGCGGGGGTAACGTGGCCGGTGATCCGGAACTCTTCCCAACAGGAAATCAGGCATTCAAGGCAACCATGGCGAAAGACCTCCCCACTCCCGGCACCCTGGGCGACCTGAAATCCGCCGGCTATGCCCACGGAACGGTGCGCGAGGAAATGCGCCGCAACCTCACCGCGGCCATGGAGGGCGGAGTGGAGCTTTTCCCCGGCATCATCGGGTATGAGGACAGTGTGCTGCCCCAGATCGAGAACGCGATCCTCTCCGGGCACGACATGATCTACCTGGGGGAGCGGGGCCAGGGGAAAACCCGCATCATCCGCACCCTGATCAATCTGCTCGACGAGTACATCCCCATCGTCAAGGGGAGCGAGGTGCACGACAACCCCTTCGCCCCCATCAGCCGGTACGCCCGCCAGATGCTGGCGGATCACATGGATGCCACCGAGATCGAATGGATTGCGCGCGGCAACCGCTACGCGGAAAAGTTGGCCACTCCGGATACCACCGCCGCGGAACTGATCGGCGAGATCGACCCCATCAAGGTGGCCGAAGGGCGCTACCTGAGCGACGAGTTGACCATCCATTACGGGCTGATACCCAGGGCCAACCGGGGCATTTTCGCCATCAACGAATTGCCGGACCTGGCCGAAAAAGTGCAGGTGAGCCTGTTCAACATTCTCGAGGAACGCGACGTCCAGATCAAGGGATACAAGATCCGCCTGCCCCTGGACGTGCTGGTGGTGGCGACCGCCAATCCGGAGGATTACACTTCCCGCGGCCGGATCATCACCCCCCTCAAGGATCGCTATTCCGCCCACATCCGCACCCACTACCCCCTGAAACGCGAGTTGGAAATCGCCATCATCCGCCAGGAGGCCTCCAGCCGGCAGCGCAATGAGCGGCCGGTGGTGCTTCCGCCCTTTCTCGAGCAGGTGGTGGCTGAAATCACCTTTCAGGCCCGCCACTCCCCGGACGTGAACCAGGTCTCCGGAGTATCCGTGCGGATGTCCATCAACAACATGGAAAGCCTGGTCAGCAACGCGGAAAAACGGGCCATCCGCCTCTCGGAGCCGGTGATCGTGCCCCGCCTGTCAGATCTGGCGGCCATCCTGGCCACCACCGACGGCAAGCTGGAAATGGAGTACGGCGCCGGGGAGAAATCCCAGGAGCAGGTCGTCGAATCGCTGGTGAAAAAGGCCATGCTGGCCGTGTTCGACGAATACATCCAGGTGGACGATCTGGAAATGCTGGTGTCCAGCTTTTCCGAGGGGTGGTGGGTGGAAGTCTCCGACTCCATGCCCCCCGCGGAATACATCAACCACCTCACCCAATTGCGGGGCATGAAACAGGGCATCGAAAAGTTGAATATCGGAGAATCCCCCGGGGAAATGGCCGCGGCCATCGAATTCATCCTGGAGGGGTTGCACCTGCACAACAAGCTCAACAAGGACCTCGTCGAGGGCGGAACCGTCTACAATGAAGCGAGCAAGATACAGCCAGTGGGACGGAACCCAGAAATGGCTTGACCTGGAAGACGATGCGCTCGCCGAGCGCATCTTCGAGGAATTGAGCCATTACATGAACTGGTCCCTCTCCGCGCAGGAGGCGATGGAGTGGCTGATGCGCCAGGGCATCCAATTCGATGAGTTCAACCTGCGCGTGATGGGCACCGACGACCTGCTCTCCGAACTGCGAAAGCAGCGTCAATCGGCATTTCAGCAATTCAATTTCAACAATGCCCTCGACGACATCCGCAAAAAAATCGACGAGATCGTATCGCGGGAATTATTTACCGCCCGCGCGGAGTTGGGCAGCATCCACCCGCAGCTGCACCGCCGTGAGGAGTTCCTGCGGGGCCTTCCCCTCAAAGCCAGCGAGGCCATCGAAAAGCTGGGAGAATACTACCAGGATCCGGAATTCCTGGACGAGGAAGCCAAGCGCCTCTGCGAGGAATTGCTGCAACAGGCCGAAACCGTGTCGGATCTGGAACAGTTCATCCTGCGCTATGGGCGGCAATTCCAGGGGCCCCAGGGATTGGACTTCCAGGAAGCAGCGAAAATGATGGCCCGCTTCAAGCAGATGGCGGGAATCGCGGAAGCCTTGCGTTCCGGGCGCTTTCAGGAAATTTCCCTGGAGGAGTTGAAGGAGCACCTGGGCGAGGAAGCCGCGCAATCGTTGCTGATTCTGGCGCGTTTCGCTTCCCGGATGGAGGAGACGGGCTATATCCGGCAGGGGGAGGACGGCATCCGTCTCACGCCCAAGGGATTCCGAAAAATCGGCCAAAATGCTCTCAACGAAATCTTCCGTGACCTGGGAAAGGATGCCCTGGGCCTGCACGAACACCCCGTGAAAGGCGCCTCGGTAATCAATCCGGACGATACGGTGCCCTACTCCTTCGGCAAACCCTTCAACGTCCATCTGGCCAATACGCTTAAAAATACCATCAAGCGCGAATACCACCCCGGACCGCTCCGGCTCAAGGTGGAAGACTTTGAGGTGTATGAAGAAGTTCACGAGACACGCTCGGCCACGGTGCTGATGCTGGACATGAGTTGGTCCATGTCCCGCGACGGGCGGTTTCCGGCGGCCAAGCGGGTGGCCCTGGCGTTGGACCACCTGATCCGCATAACTTATCCGCGGGATATTTACCACACCATCGGTTTTTCCACCCGGGCGCGCGAGTTGAATCCCGAGCAGTTGACCGAGGCCACCTGGGACCCCAGCGACCCGTTCACCAATATCCAGGAAGGGCTGCTGATGGCCCGCCAGATCTTCCGGCGGCACCGGGCGGCCAACCGGCAGGTGATCGTAATCACCGATGGGCAGCCCACCGCCACCCATATCGACGGGTACACCAACGCCCAATGGCCCGGCTTCATGGGGTCCATTCCGCCGGACATCTATCGTGAAACCCTGCGCGAGGTGGACAACTGCACCCGGGAGAAGGTGGTCATCAACGTATTCATGCTGGACGACAACCCGGTGCTGACCCGATTCGTGGAGGAGATGGTGCGCATCAACCGGGGCCGGGCCTTCTACAGCCTCCCGGACAACCTGGGCCGCTATCTGCTGGTGGATTATCTCTCCCGGCGCCGCAAGAAGATCGCCTGATCCGCCGAACGCCGCTTCCATGGCCCCTTCACCCGGTGGGGTGCCCTGTTATGCCCGCTATAACCCCATCCGGAAATGGCATTCCCGCCATCGCAGTTGAACCACTGTGGTTTGAAGTTCCCTGGCCGAGTTGATAAACCGGAGTTGAACTACCGCAGTTGAATCACCGGATCGTATTACGCGGGAAGCGCCCGCCGGGAACAGGAAGGGGCGTTTCATCACGGCCCCTCTCTTTCCCGCGGGCGGCGAGGGGGATGACCCAAGGGACCATTGGAGCGAATTCAACATGCTGGACATGCGCGAAATCAGGGAACGCCAGGCGGAAGTCGCCGAAAATCTCAAGAACCGCAACATCGAGCTGGACCTGGAAGCCCTGCTGGAGGCCGACCAACAAGCCAGGAAATTCCGCAGCGATCTGGAAGCCGTCCGCCAGCGCCGCAACCAAATCAGCAAGCAGATGCAGGGGGAAATGACCCAGGAGGAACGGGCGCCCCTGGTGGAGGAGGGGCGGAACCTGAAGGACCAGGAAGCCGAATTGGACAAGGCCTACACCGAAGCCGACGCCAAACGCCGTGACCTGCAATCCCTGGTGCCCAACTTCACCCATCCCGATTCGCCCATTGGCAAGGACGACCACGACAACAAACCGATCCGGCAGCATGGGGAACCGCCGGTGTTCGAATTCGAGCCCAAGGACCATGTGGAACTGATGGAAGCCCTGGATCTGGTGGATTTCGAAGGGGGGGCCAAGGTAACCGGGCAGAAGTTCTATTTCCTGAAAAACCAGGCCGTGTTGCTGGAATTGGCCCTGATCAATTTCGCCACCCGGATTCTGCAGGAAGAAGGATTTACCATGTTCATCACTCCGGACCTGGCCCGCCAGAAAATCCTGGACGGCATCGGGTTCAATCCCAGGGGGGAGTCCACTCAGATCTACAACGTGGAAAATTCCGACCTGAGCCTGATCGCCACCGCTGAAATCACCCTGGGGGGCCTGCTCTCGGGAGAAGTGCTGGAAGCCGGGCAACTGCCGATTCTCTGGGCGGGGATCTCCCACTGCTTCCGCACCGAGGCCGGTTCGGCGGGGCGGGAATCCCGGGGCCTATACCGGGTGCACCAGTTCAGCAAGGTGGAAATGTTCGCATTTACCCGCCCGGAAGATTCCGAGGCGATTCACGAGCGGTTCGTGGGAATCGAGGAGAAAATCTACCAGGCCCTGGAAATTCCCTACCGCGTGGTGGACATCTGCACGGGCGATCTGGGGGGGCCGGCCTACCGCAAGTACGACCTGGAGGCGTGGATGCCGGGACGCAACCTATGGGGGGAAATCACCTCCACCTCCAACTGCACCGATTATCAGGCGCGCCGCCTGGACATCCGCTTCAAGGAAAAAGGGCGCAAGGGCACCGAACTGGTGCATATGCTCAACGGGACGGCCATCGCCATGTCCAGGGCCGCCATCGCCCTGCTGGAAAACGGCCAGCAGGCCGACGGCTCCATCCGCCTGCCCTCCGTTCTCGGGCTTGCTGACATTCCTGCCCGATGATACTATAAGTGCGTGTTGGAAAGAGGCTTGACGGCGGTTGTCAGAAAACGCGGTAGCGATAACCAAGCCTGCAATCCTGCCATGGCAGTCTTCAATGGATGCCCATCGAAGCCTGAGGGGTTATTATGGGAACCCCCGGCTTTTCGCAGGTTCTGATTGGGGAAGAACCATCATCCGATACGGATTTTCCAGGAATCCCGGTTCATGTCGAAGGGGATACTCGTGCATGTAATCAAGAAGCAATCCGCTTCTCACTTCACCTGTCCGTGTTGTATTCATTCACGGAACGATGGGCGAGGCTGAGTCCAAGATGACCGAGGGAACCTTCAAGCCACGAATTCTGGTGGCAATGCCTTCGCTAAAGGATGGTTATTTCGACCACAGTGTGATTCTCCTGTGCGAGTACAATAAATCCGGGGCCATGGGATTCGTGATCAATTCTCCCTCCACTACCTCCATCGAAGATCTGCTGCGCGAATTGGGTCTGACCTCCAAGCCCAATGGCCACAAACCGATCATGATTGGCGGGCCCGTGCAACCGGAATTGTGCTGGGTCGTACACACGCCGGATTACCAGGGACGCTCCACGACTTCCCTGGGGGAAACCCTTTCCCTGAGCGCGGCGCAGGAGGTGCTGACCAGCATCACCGAAGGGCTGACCCCCAACGAATACATGCTGGGCGTGGGATACGCAGGTTGGGGCCCGGGTCAGTTGGACCGGGAAATCGAAGAGGAAGCCTGGTGGATGGCGGAATTGAATCCCTTGGACGTAATGCGTCACACCTGCGATACGCGCTGGGAAAAGGTCATGGAGGAGTTGGGATTCAACAATACTCCTTACTACTGTTCCACGGCCAAGGCCTGATCCCCCCGCCATCCGTTCCCCGCCAAATTTTCCTTCTTTCCTCCGCTCCACCGTTCCCCCGCTCCACCATCAACCATCTCACCCGGATCTTGTTCCGGGACCCTTGCGTCCCGTGGGGGCGGGAAGCCGGCCCCGGGCGGAATGACCGTTCCCGCCGGAAGGTGCTCCCGGGCGCTCCAGGGCGCACCCGGGCACTCCTGCCGCGAAATTCAGGCGATGGTGTTCCAGCGATGGTGTTCCAGCAGAGAATGGGAACAACGCAACGCAATCAGTTCAGCAGGTGGGGTTGAGTGGGCCCGCCAGGAATTTCCGAGAGCGGCTTTCGGCCCATGAACCCCTCTTCGTAATTGTGAAAGTAGGAGAGGCGTTTTTCATTGAGGGTCCAGCAAAAGTAGTACCCTTTCCCTGAATCGAAATCGACGGTCCATAATCCCTTGGGGACGGCGCCAATGGCCATGATTTCCTCCGCCCATTGGTGGATCACGGTATTGACCCATTCGCTCAACTTTTTCGCCCGCTTGGAACCGGGGGCTGCTTCTTCGATCTGATCCCGGTATTCCTGCAGGCGATTATGGGCCGATGCCGTGATTTCCCGCACTTCCTCCAGGCTTCCGCTGGCTTCATCATAGGTGAAGATTTTGTTATCCATTGATTCCGCCGTCATTTCCTTCGGTAGCGTCCGCCCCGGATCCTGTTTTTCCCGAATCGGGCCGATCGGCCCTCAATTTCCACGCATGTGATGCAGGCGGGTCTTCAGGGACTCCATCTCCGATTCCCAGGCGCCCGATTGCACTTTTTTCACCAGGGTGCGGATTCCTTCACTCTTGATATATCCCATAAACAGACTGGGAGTCACACCTTCCTGGTCTGCCTCCAGCAATTGCAGAATGTCGCGCCGCACCTGCGATTCTTCCATCCGGGTCATCAGCAATCGGCCCAGGATGATTTTCTGGATTTCCAGGTCGGACTCGATCATCACCAGCAGGGCATCCAAATCGCCATATTCGAAATACTTGCGGAAGATGGCCGGATACAGCCTGTCCGAAGGTTGTTTGGTCGGTGAAGATGGATTGAAGCGTTGTTCGCCGGATTCCTTGCGGACAATTCTCCGGGCGATCTGCACCACCAGCACCGGGCTTAAATCGATCTTGCCCCGGAAGAGCGCGAAAAACTCATCGCTGAAAATTCCCAGCAACACCGTCACGATGCGCTTGCGGAGGACGGAGTCGCGGATGTCGAATTCCCTGCAGATGCGGTCGGCCAAATATTCGAGCATTCTCCCCTGCACCAAATTCATCAGGGCGTGAATGGTTCCCCGCTCCGGGAGGTAATCCGGGTCGGCGGGAAGGTTTTCCAGATATTTGGCGATGGCGAGGGTATAGGGGCTGGTCCCGTCGGGGAACTGATCCAATGTGATCTTTTCGCCGGGCATCACGTTCCCACGCATGGAGGAGGGAGACTGGCCATGGGGCCGTGTTTTTCCTATCTGTCCCAAAGGTATGGGACAAGGTCAAGCGGAATCGGGAGGTGGGTCCGTTTGCAATGCAACAGTCAATTTTTACCGGGCGAAATACTTTTTTATGCCTATTCCATTAGCTCAGTTGCAAAAGGCATATGGCAAATGATTTCAAAAAATTATCCGGGAGAGCGGAGATCACGGGGCAACCCCTCCCTCGATCCCTCCCCGTACACGGGGAGGGAAGCTGCTTTCCATGATTTTCCCGTAAACGGAAAGGGCAATTTCCCCTCCACGTGTACGGGGAGGGGAAACGGCGCGAAGCGGCGAGGGGTGGGGTTTCGTTGTCACGACCTCGAACTGCCTAATCCACTGATTTCGCGGATTGAACGGTGAAAGACGCCTCATTTCAGCTTCCATTTCCAACCAATATTGCTGTGCAAATGGAATAGGCATTTACTTTTTTTCGGCAACACAGTGAGATGGTCCACCACGTTCAGTAGGACCATGCCCTTTTCGCCGTGAGGAATGCGTTCAGAATCAATGCCCCCAATCGTGGGATAAACGATCCTGAACCGGCAGCCGTTGGAGCGGGAATGGGTGGGCCGGTTTTCGCTGAAGCGGGAATGGGAGGGTGAACATGGGTGAAGATGGGGCGGGCGTCACAGCAGCGGGAATTATTGCAGGCCGCCGTAATATGAATGCACCGCCCACCCCCGCCCGGAGGCTTGGGGGGTAGTTACCGGGAAGGGGTGGGGGCACTCTCTCGCGGGAAGGGGTCATCCCGCTTCCACTTCAGGCCGCCTTCTTTTCAAGCTGCCTCCGTGGAGTGTACCTGCACCAGCAGCTTGGTCATGGCGTAGACCGTCAGAGTCTGGGGCATGTGGATGCCCAGCTTTTCGCCCAGTTCCAGCACCGCGCCCACGATGCATTCCAGCTCCAGGGGCTTGCCGGCCTCGAAGTCCTGCAGCATGGAGGTCTTGTGATCGCCCACCTTGCGGGCGCCTTCGATGCGGCGGTCCGGCGTGACGGAAATTTCCAGCCCCAGTTTGCGGCAGACCAACAGGGCTTCCTGCATGATGGTCCACACCAGCTTGCGCACATGGTGATGGGTGGCCATTTCCGCCAGGGTGGCCCGGGTTAGCGCGCTGATGGGATTGAAGGCCAGGTTGCCCATCAGCTTGACCCAGATGTCGTGGCGGATGTTTTCGCAGATGGGGGCCTTGAAGCCCGCGCGGGCGAAGATCGCGGCCATATTTTCGATGCGCCCGCTACGCGATCCGTCCAACTCACCCAGGGGGAAGGTTCTTCCCCAGCCGTGGCGCACCACGCCGGATTCCACGATTTCCGCCGAGGGCAGCACCTCGCACCCGATGATGCGCTCCGGGGCAATGATCCGCTCCAGATTGCCGTTCGGATCCAGGATTTCCAGCCGTGTGCCATCCATGGGTCCGCCATGGCGCTGGAAGTACCACCAGGGCAGGCCGTTCATGGCCGTTACGACGATGGTGTCCCGGCCCAGCAGGGGAGCCAGGCTTTCTGCCATGGCCGGCAATTGATGGGCCTTGAGGGTGATCAATACGACATCCACCTCGCCGATATTCGCTGGATTGTCCGTGCAGAAGGGATGGACCGTTTTGGCTTCCCCGCTGGCCTCGATCAACCGCAGGCCGTTGATTCTCATGGCCTCCAGGTGGGCTCCCCTTGCAATCAGGGAGACGTCCTCGCCCGCCAGGTTCAACCGCGCGCCTATGAATCCACCGATGGCGCCCGCGCCGACGATTGCAAACCGCATGATGTTCCCTCTTCGTGAAAAATTGCCCCAAGCCGCAATGCTGTTCAGTTAAGGAGAGATAATTGTGGAAAAGCCGCGTCCTTCGAGACACTCGCTTCGCTCGTTCCTCAGGAGCGCGGCTTTTTTCCGTGTTCCTGAGGAAGGCGCCTCAGGCGCCTGTCTCGAAGGGCACGGAAAAAATGGATGAATTTCATACTCCCATTCTTAGGTGAACCGTATTGCCCCAAGCCGCTTTTTTTTTTACAGCCTTTGCAATAAACCCCAATCGCTGCCCATTGCCGGATTGTCGTTCCCGGCAGTTCTTCCTGGAGTGCGCCGGGGAGACTAAACACTGCGACTTATATAATTGCGCATTCAATTGACGATTCTTATGATTCCGGATATTGATCGCGCCCTTCGAGACGGGCTCCCATGGAGCCCTCCTCAGGGACGCGGGTTTCAGTTCCCAGTTTAACCGCCTCCCTGAGGAGCCTTGCGGAGCAAGGCGTCTCGAAGGGTGATACGCATGTTTTTATGACGCTATGTATAGCTCCCCGGCTGCTCTCCCCGGAGTGCGGCAGAGCCACACTACGAATGATTCCGGGATGACGTCACGCCCGTTCCTTCTATTGGGCGACTTCCGACAGTTCCGCATCGCTGCTGCGGATATCGCCGGAGGAAAAGCTTTGCGAGCCAAACACGGTGCCACCGGCGAAGTAGGCGGCTGTCCCCGCCAGATGATTATGGCTTTTGGACGGCGTACCGGACTCCGTTTCCCTGCGTTGCTGATCGGGAAAGGCCTCGGTTCCCCGGAGCTGGATATCTTTGAAGAATTCCCAACTGCCGTTCCGTCCGGCATGGTTGTCCGCCAGGGTCATGAACATGTAGCGGAACCCTTCCTCGGCCAATTGCTCCATGCTGATCACGGGCAGGAAGGCCGGGTTGGTCCAGTCGAAGGACGAGGAGAGATTGATGGCCAGGCCCAGGTCCGGATGCTCGGCCCGCACCGCCCGGGCCCAGTGGACGATGGTGTCCCAATCCTGGTCCTTGAACTCGCACCACGCCAGATCGATGGCCCGCCGGTTGTGAATTTCCGCCCGGGCATAGGCCAGAGTGCGGGAAATGGCCAGGTCGATCCCCCCTCTCCCTCCCTCGGGAGTAAAGCGGGCCGTGGCCGCATCGGTGCGGGCGATGAGGATGAAGTCGTCATACCCCATCTGGTCGGCCTCGCTGCGGGCGGCCAGCAGGCGCTCAATCTGTTTTTCCGCCGTCACCAGCATCTTGCCGGGGAGGTGGCCGCAGCGCCGTTCCGCCTGGTCTTCCAGATGCCCCGCAGCCACGCCATGGGGAACCATCTCCTGCATCAGGGTCTGCACCTGCCCGAAGCCTCCGTGCCCGTCTTCCATATCCACCACGAGGGGGAGCCGTTGGGCGGTTTCGCAGTCGGTGACGTAGCGTTCACGCACCCAGTAATCGCTGGCCCGCACCATGCGCCGTGCCTGCTCGGCCAGTTCGACGCGGGAAAATGCGCCTACGTCGGTCGTGCCGTGTTCTTCCACGGCGTAGGAGTAGCCACTCAGATAGGCCGCCTTGAAGCCGGCGTAGGCCGCCAGTTTTACGCCACCCGCGTTATACAGTCCCGGAGCGAAGATGAAGGGTTGCTCGCTCAATTGCTTGCGCAACTGCGTGCTGGGGTGTTCGGTGGGAAAACGGAATTCCCGGAACCGCTCTTCGGGGGTTGCCGAGGGCGCGATCTCTCCAGCGCAAATCTTCCGCCAGCGATCCGCGTGCTCCGTATGGGGCGCCGTGGCCGGCTGCGTTGGCTGCAAGGCTTCAGGCGCGGGGGAGTTGGAATCCCCCAGTTGTTGCTGCTCCATGGCTCGTGTCCTCTCTAAAACCGGCCTGGGTTCCGTTTGCCTCCGGCGGATTACCGCTGGAGGCGATCAGGCCGGTCTGGTTCCATTTTGGCCCGGCGCGTGTCCGGGGTTGGTTCCCCAAGCCTCTCAGGTTGACGGCCCTGCCCGATGTCCTGCTGGACAGGTTTTTCCACGCTCAATTCCGGATAAATGACGACCCGGGTGGTGATGCTGTTTCCTGACATCGGGATTTTCATAGTGACTCCTTCCCGTTTGATTCCGTCCTGGTTTTTTCCCCGCCCCGTGGGTTCCCACTCGGCCGTTGTTCCGCCTCAGGCATGGGGTTCCGCCTCAGGCATGGGGTTCCG
>CAZOXD010000070.1:0-10510 GCA_964583525.1 uncultured Pseudomonadota bacterium | reverse complement strand
GTTCCGCCTCAGGCATGGGGTTCCGCCTCAGGCATGGGGTTCCGTCTTTGGGACGGGATTCGGTTTCAATGCGATTCCGTTGGCCGGACCGGCGTAACTATTCGACAAGATCCGACGATTCGCACAGAAAATCGGTCAGTTCGCTACGCGTGAAGATCTCCTCGGCTTCCACGCCGGCGGCTGTAAAGCTATCCACCACCGCCTCGCGGGACACGCCTCTTTCCTGGGCGAACTCCCCGCATTCGTCTTCGACGATGCGGCCCATTTCTTCGCGAAATACCTGCCGCACCAGTTTCTCGTCCACCCGGGTCCCATCATCGAGGGTCACGCCATGGTGGATCCACTGCCAGGTCTGGGCGCGGGAAATTTCCAGCGTGGCCAGGTCTTCCATCAGGTTGTCCCAGGCCACGCAACCGATATCCCGGTTCCAGCCTTCCAGGTATCCGATCCCGACGCGCACGTTGGTGCGCAGGCCGTCCAGGGTTTTGGGGCCGATGGATTGCGGCAGCAGGTCTGGGTACTTGTCCTTGTCCTCGTGCAGCACATCCAGTTGATTTATGCGCGGGAAGGCTTCCATGGCCACACCGATGAAATAGGGGTGGGAAACCCAGCAGCCGTCGTGCCCGGTGGCCGCCTCGTGCTGCTTGTCCGCGAGCACCTTGGCCGTTTGCTCGGCCCGCACTTCCTCGCTGCGCCCGGGGGTGAAGGCCGACATCCCGCCCATCCCGAAGGCGCCCCGCTGATGGCAGATTTGCACGCATCGCACGGCGTAGTTGGCCATCCAGGGCTGTTGCATGGTGATCGCGGCCCGGTTGGCTACCACCTTGTCCGAATGATTGCGCAAGCTCTTGATGTCGCTGAAGATTTTGTCCCAGCGGCCCACGTTCAGCCCGGCGGCATGCTCGCGGGTTTCAAAGAGGATTTCCTCCATCTGGAAGGCCGCGGGCAGGGTTTCGATCAGGAAGGTGGCCTTGAGGGTGCCCACGGGAAGCCGCAGATTCTCCTCCATGGCCGTGAAGACCTGGTTCCACCAGCGGGCTTCCAGGTAGTGCTCGCACTTGGGGATATAAAAGGCCGGCGTTTTCCCGTTTTCCAGCAGTTGTTCCGCCGTGTGGTAGAAACCCATCGCCAGATCGAAGAGCGCTCCCGAGACCGGCGCGCCGTCCACCCGGAAATTACTTTCCGTCAGGTGCAGTCCCCGGGGGCGGATGATCATCACCGCGCGGTCGTTGGGATCGAGGCGGTATTCCATTTCCGGGCGCTCCCCCCGGGCCGGTTCCACATGGGTCAGGTCTTCCCGCGCCACTGCCCGCACGTTGACCAGCCCATCCACGATATTCCGCCAGGAGGGCTTGAGGGCGTCCTCGAAGTCCACCAAGGCCGTGTCGGCCCGCACGCCATTGTTGGCGCGGCTCAACATGTTGATCACCATCTTGGGCGAGTTGCTGGGGCCGGTGATCTCCACGCGGCGGGTCTGCAAATCGTTGGGGATCGGTTCCACCTTCCAGTTGCCCGTGGCGGCGGGAGAATTGCGGTCCGCGAATCCGGGAGTCTCGCCGGCATCCCAGGCAGCCTGGCGCCGGGAACGTTCGGCCAGCAATTTACGGCGCTCCGCCTCGAACTGCTGGTGGAGGCCCGCGACGAAGTTGCAGGCTTCGCTGGAAAGGATGTTCCGCCCTTCCGGGGTCCAGGAAACTCCGGAATATGACACACCCTCCGCAGGGCTGGCGGGGGGATTCCCGGAAATCGCTGCGCCGATGGAATTTGCTTCACTCATGATCGATCTCCCTGACCCCAGGATTATTCCGGGAACTGCTGGTGCGTGATATCGTCAATGTTCTGATATTATTCAATAATTCGTAATATTTTTTGCATGACCGGAGCGTGCTCCCAACAGGTTTCCCGGGTTTCCTCTATGTCAGGATTTTTATCAGTCAGTATTTATACCAGATAGCGAATTTGCGTGTCAAGCGAATATTCGCTAAATTTGTATTAAACGCTTTTGGGATTTTTTCGTTGGACGGTAAAAACGGCCTATCCGCGAATTCAGTTCTTGAATAAGATCGGCGTATGTGGTCGAAGGAAATGGGATCATACCGGCGGAATCCACAGGCGGAATTCAAGGAGTTCACCGGGGAATCGGACGCTGTGTCACGGCCGAATATCGCCGCGGAAATCAACGCAAGGATAATCACTATGCGGGGAGAAAACGTTCCGGTCATTTTCGGATTGAAGTTGCGCCAGTTGCGTGAGGAAAGGGGCCTTGGCCTGAAGGAACTTTCCGAATTGGCTGGGATTTCCGCCTCCTACGTCAACGAGATCGAAAAAGGAAAGAAATATCCCAAGGCGGACAAAATTCTGCAGCTATCCGAGGCGTTGCAGGTACCCTATGACGATATGGTATCGCTCAAATTGAGCAAGGAGTTGGACCCCCTCGAATCCTTTCTGCAATCCCCCATCATCCAGGCGCTCCCCCTTCAGATGTTCGGGCTTTCTCCCCAGGACATCATCGGCTTGATTTCCAGGGCCCCGAAGGAGGTGAGCGCCCTGATTCGCACGCTGGTGGAAATCGCGGGCAGTTACGATATGCAGGTGGAGCATTTTCTCTACGCCATGCTGCGCTCTTACCAGGAATCCCACGACAATTATTTCGAGGAAATCGAAGCGGCGGTAGTGGCTTTCAAAAAGCAGCGCAAATGGATGGAAGCCCCGCCCATTTCCTCATGGAGCCTGGAGGAGGTGCTGACGGGTGAATTGGGCATCGACCTGGACGAGATCGATATCGCAACCTATCCGGAGTTGAACGGTTTCCGCTCCATCTGGGTGAAAGGTCCCCCGGGGCGGCTTTTGATCAATCCCAATTTGAGCGAACGCCAGAAAGCCTTCCAGATCGGCCGGGAAATCGGATATCGGGAAATGAAACTCAAGGAACGAGGCAACACCTCGTCCCGGGCGGAGGTTGAATCCTTCGGCCAGGTGCTGGGCGACTTCAAGGCATCCTATTTCGCCGGGGCTCTGCTGATTCCCGAAGCGCAACTGGTGGCCGACCTGGAAACGTTATTCGCAAGGGAAACGTGGGACGACCGGGCCTTCCTGGATATCATGGCCAAGTACCAGGTAACCCCTGAAATGTTCATGTACAGGCTTACCCAGGTGATTCCCAGGCATTTCAATCTGAAGAGGCTGCATTTTCTCCGCGTCAACCATCGATCCGGCACCAACGTATTCAGGATATCCAAACAACTGAAC
Source organism: uncultured Pseudomonadota bacterium (assembly GCA_964583525.1). Lineage (GTDB taxonomy): Bacteria > SAR324 > SAR324 > SAR324 > JACQKK01 > CAZOXD01. Next base: position 7,261 of record CAZOXD010000070.1, on the reverse strand, counting down.
ATATCCGGACTTCCCCTCCCAGCGGAAATCGGCATGAACGAGCATTTCTGCCGCAGATGGGTGGCGGTGAAACTGGTTTCCTCCATGGACGGCCTGGAGGAACGGGGTGATACCGAGCATCCCCTCATCGCAACCCAGCGGGCCCATTTCATCAACACCGGGGCGGAATACTTCTTCATCACCCTGGCCCGCCCGCTGGCCCTAACGCCCGGCACCAATACAGGAGTGACGTTGGGGTTTCACATGGACACACCCTTCAAGAAAAAAGTCCGGTTCAGCGGCGACCCCTCGATCCCCTCCACTGAAGTCAATGACACCTGCGAGCGATGTTCCCTCGACGCGTCGCAATGTTCGCTGCGGGCGGCACCGGCAGCAATTGTCCAGCAAAAACAAGCCCTGGAGGTCCGAAAGCAGGCCCTGGAAAAGCTGATGGCGGAAAGCACGACGAATTCCGCTCCCTGAACCTCCCTCAAAATCACTTGACGATATCAGAAGGCCAGACGGGATCCTGCCCCCTCTCAAGCACCCATTACCGGTATTCCAGTTCCCCCTCACCGGAAAATTAATTCCCTCTCCGGGGAGCATTTTCCAATATTTTGCGTCTAACCAGTGATCCAACCAAATCTGGGGATTTTGGTACGGGAAATATAATAAATTTTTAATAGATTGAAATATAACATTTAATAATTTTTATTTAATATAATGGAAACCGTTCGTTGAGGGGGAATAACACCATGAAAAAAGCGGAACTCCACCCCATGGGTCGTAAAAAATCCGAAAAAACGCTCCCGGAGCACGGAAAAGATATTTCGATCGATTCCGATGTGTTTCAGCAAATGCTGGAACAACTGCCGCAAGGGGTGCTGGTGTACCGGGATTTCATCCCGCTCTATGCCAACCGGGCATTGCTGGATTTGTTCGGGTATGGATCCTTTCCCGAATTACTGGACGCCGGCGACATATTCACGCTGATCGGCCTGGAGGCCGAACCGGCAACGGAGCCATCCGCGGGAGTGGGGGAAATCCCACAGGGATTGCCCGGGGAATACCGCCTCGTGGGCAGGCGAAAGGACCAGACAGCCCTCTGGGTTGAATTTCAAACCAGGAACCTGTCTTGGGAGGACGGGCCAGCCATCCTGGCGACGGTGAAAGACATTTCCCCGCTCATGGAGGCCCTGCAGGGCAGCGAGGGCAATTTCCGCCAGTTGATGGATCACGCAGCCGAGGGAATCTTCCTGCTCGACAGGAATGCCCAAATCCTATTGGCCAACGCGTTTCTCTGCAACTTGCTCGGTTATGAAGCGGGCGAGTTGGATGGACTCAATTTCGCGGACCTGGTGGAGCCAGGGGATCTGGCGGCCAAACCGTTAAACCTGAAGGAAGCCTATGCGGGAAAAAATATCACCACCGGCCGGCTGCTGGTGAAAAAGGACGGTACGGCCCTGGAAACGGAAATCAGCGGCAATGTCCGCGGGGATGGCCTGGTGCAGGGGTTCGTCCGGGATATTACCGAGCGTAAGGAGACGGAACGGAAACTGGCGGAAAGCGGCCGCCTGATGCAATCGGTCTTCGATTCCATTCCCTTCCCGGTTCATGTGAAGGACCGCGAAAGGAAGTTCCTCAAGGTCAATGCCCAATTGGCAAAGTTATTTGATTTGGATGTGGAATATTTCATCGGGAAGACCCTGGAGGAAATTCCCACGCAAGATGAAAAAAATTCCTCCTATATCCTGGAACTCGACCAGCGGGTGCTTTCCACCGGGGAAACTATCTCCAACCCTGACGTTCCGGTACCCAACTCAAAAGGAGAAACCCGCTTCCAGAACATCCGCAAAGCCCCGCTACGGGACGAGTCGGGAGAAATTATCGGGTTGGTGGGCACCTCGGAAGACACCACCGAGCGTTTTCTATCCGAACTGAAATTGGCGGAAAGTCGGCGGCTATTGCAAACCGTGATCGATACCGTTCCCTATTGGGTGTACGTGAAGGACCGGGAAAGCCGATACCTGATGGCCAACCGGGCCTTGGTTGAATTCAACGAGAAGCACTACGGCTGGACCGAGGAGCAGCTCATCGGCAGCCACGTCCTGGATATGCCCACAGCCACTAGAGAGGAAAAGGAAACCTTTCTTGCCAATGACCGGCAGGTATTGGAAACCGGAAAGGGAATCCGGGTGGAAAATCCCTACACCCTCCCTGACGGAACGGTTTGTTGGGAGGAAGAGGTCAAATATCCCCTTCGGGACGAATCGGGGAAAATCGTCGGCCTGGTGGGAATGTCCCGCGACATCAGCGAAGAAAAAATGGCCCGGGAAATTTTACGGAAAAGCGAGGAGAAATTCCGGGTTTTGGCCGAAGGTTCCATCCAGGGTATCGAAGTGCATACCGAGAAGGAGGTGCTCTTCGCCAATCAGGCCCTGGCGGCCATGTACGGGTACGATTCTCCGGAGGAGATCGTCGGACGCAGCCCATTTCATCTGTTTCCCCCGGAGGTATTGGAAGGCCGGATGGAACGGTATCATAAAAGAATGTCCGGAGAAAATGTTCCCACGCATCTCGACGATATCGGCTTGCGCAAGGATCAAACCCGCTTTCCGGTGGAGCGAATCCTGACCGTGGTCGAATGGGAAGGCCAGCCGGCGGTTCAGGCGGCGGTGTTGGATATCAGCGAGCGAAAGGAGGCCGAAGCCGGCCGGGAAATGCTGGCCGAAGCGCTCCAGCAGGCCGCGGATCTGGTGGTGATCACCGATGCCAAGGGTGTCATCGAATACGTGAACTCCGCCTTCGAAAAAATCACCGGATTTACCAGCAAGGAAGCCCTGGGCCAAACCCCCCGCATATTGAAAAGCGGACAGCAGAGTCATGAATTCTACAAGAACATGTGGGAAACCGTCTTGTCCGGGACCTCCTGGGTGGGCCGCTATATCAACCAGAGGAAGGACGGCAGTTTATATCATGTGGACGCGGTGCATTCGCCCATCCGCAACAGCGCTGGGGAAGTCACCAAAATCATTGCGGTACACCACGATATCACCGACCGGATGAGCCTGGAGGAACAACTCCGGCAATCGCAAAAAATGGAGGCCATCGGACAACTGGCCGGAGGCGTGGCTCATGAATTCAACAATCTGCTGCAAGTCATCAAGGGATATTCGGAACTTGCGGTGCGGAATCTGGTCCCCGAGGATTCCCAGCACAAGAACATGAAGCAGATCATCTCGGCGGCGGACCGGGCCTCCCTGTTGACTTCGCACCTGCTTTCCTTCACCCGGCAAAAACCGCTGCAGCTGCAACGGGTCAACATCAATCAACTCGTCGATTCCATGTCGTTGATCCTCCGCCCCCTGATCGGCGTGAATATCGACCTGCGGTTTTCCCTGGCCAAGGAGCTGCCAGATGTGGAAATCGATTCGGTCATGATCGAGCAGGTCATCATGAACCTGTGCGTGAATGCCAGGGACGCCATGCCGGATGGCGGGGAGTTGACCCTCTCCACGGCGCTCTTCGATCCGCGATCCTCCCCGGAAGGCGCCCCGATGCATTCCTCCCAAGGCGCCTTTATCCTGATCCGCGTGACAGACACCGGAGCAGGAATTCCGCCGGATATCCTCGGCAAAATTTTCAATCCCTTCTTCACCACCAAGGACCCGGGCAAAGGCACCGGGCTCGGGCTCTCCATGGCTTATGGAATCGTGGAGCAACACAAGGGTCATATCGACGTGGACAGCGAGGCGGGAGCGGGAACCGTCTTTTCCGTCTACCTCCCCACCATCGAGGGAGATCCGAGTCCGCAATTCCACTGGGAGGATGCCGGAGAGGTCCATCCATCCGTGCTCGTCGCAGAGGACGACCCCGCTGTGCGGGAATTCCTGGTGCAAATGCTCGCAGAGGAAGGCTACCCCGTGATTGTTACTGCCGACGGGGAAGAAGCGTTGCAGATGTTCCTGAAAAACCGCAGGGATATCGGTTTGGTCGTTCTCGATGTGAAAATGCCGAAGTACAATGGCACCGAAATTTATCGGGAAATCCGGGACAAGGATGAAAATCTGCCCATCTTTTTCTCAAGCGGTCTAGAAATAGGCCTGGAAGAAACCCTGCTCAAATCCGATCCCAATGTGCGGGTTTTCTATAAACCCTACCGGTATCAGGAGTTGCTGGAGGCGGCGGGGGATATTCTCAAAGACCGTGAGTTGGGGAAATAGGAGGAAGGGCCAGTGTCTCCGCCCGGCCGAGGATGAGCCGAGAATGAAAGCTTAACCGCCGATCTGGTACATTTCCACTTTGCGGCGATTCTGGGAGGAGGTTTCGGCGGTGCGCTCCTCGGAATAACGGTCCGTCCGGCTTCCCCAGCTGGACCGGATCAATGCGGACAATTCTTCGTCGCTGGCGCCCGCGCGCATGGGGTCCCGAAGGTTGATCCCTGTTTCCGCAAACAGGCAGGTCACGAAGGATCCATTGGTGGCAAGCCGCCCCCGTGTACAATCTCCGCAAAAAGGCTGGGTAATGGAAGAGATCACCCCGATCTCGCCCAGGCCGTCCTGGTAGCGGTATCGCGAAGCCACCTCCCCGGAATATTGCGGATCCAGGGGCTCCAGGGGCCATTCCCGGGCAATGGTTTGGACAACTTCCGCCGAAGGCACCACCTCCTCCATGCGCCATCCGTTCAGGTTGCCCACGTCCATGTACTCGATGTAGCGCACGATCACAGCGGTGCCCCGGAAGTGCCGCGCCAGATCCACGATGGCCTCCCGGTTCTCGCTGCGTTTGACCACCGCATTCACCTTGAGGGGGGTCAATCCCACGGCGAGGGCCTCCTCGATCCCTTCCAGCACACGCTGCACCCCATACCCCCGCCCGTTCATCCGCTGAAAAACCTGTTCGTCCAGTGCATCCAGGCTGACGGTGACCCGGTCCAGGCCAGCCTCCTTGAGGGCCCGGGCCTGTTCGGCCAGGAACCAGCCGTTGGTGGTAAGGGTCAGGTTCTTCAACCCCTCCAGGCCGGCCAGGCCGTTGATCAGGCCGTGAAGGTTCTTGCGGATCAGGGGCTCCCCTCCCGTGATCCGCAGCTTGACCGCCCCCGCCTGGACGAACAACCGCACCAGACGCAGGATTTCCTCGAAGGTGAGGATCTCGGACTTGGGGGAAAACTGATAATCGTCCCCATACACCTCCACCGGCATGCAATACGGACAGCGGAAATTACATTTGTCCGTCACGGAAAGGCGGAGATCGCGGAAGGGGCGCTGGTAGGTGTCCTGGATCATGGTCTATTGCATAATCATGTGATGCGAATTCAATCCGGAATCGATCCGGATTCGAATGGAATCATGGGGATTGGTAAAACGGGGATACAGCGAATTGGAATGTGCTTCCAACCCTGCGAGGACCGCACCCGCCGCTCCTTTCCACCGGGAGGCCGGGAGGTTTCCCTCCAGACCCTATCGTCCGCATTCCCATGACAGGCGCCCACGGGGGGAACCTTCGCGTTAGGGACACGCGGATCGGAGTTCGGCCAGACTGAAACCGTTGATTACGGTTGTATTTCCTAGTGTACGTCCCGGATGGGCGTTCCGCAAGGCCGGGTGAGTGAAGGATGATGCACGAGAGTTTGCCCGTATTTTCACCCCATGGTAAGAGTGGTTACGATTTCCAGGGGGGCTGGAGAATCCCCCTGGAAGTTGCTGCGGTAATGGAGCAAGCAAATTGATGGCCTTGGCACGGGACCGGCGGGGGGCCGGTTGAAAGGGGGCTGCCAAACCCGCCCCGAAAGGATGCATGGAAATACGTCAGTACACCCGCCCCGCCGAACTGCCCAACTTATCCGACGACATTCTGGGCTTCGATCTGGAGATGGCCAATTCATTCCGGGATGCTTCCCCGGTAATCTGCATGATCGGCACGGAACATTACGAATCCGGCCACTCCCGCTGTGTCGTTACCATTGCCTCCATCACCCTCCGGGAAGAGGAACCCGAGCTGATCGCCTGGTTTCTGGACCATCTGATCACGTTCGAAAAAAAGCATTCCCGGCCCAAAATGGCCACATTTTCCGGCAGCGACAACGATATTCCCTGGGTGCGGGAACGAATTACCCGCTTTGAAATAAGCCCGCTGCAGGCGGGTGTGATGGATCGTTTCGAGAACCTGGACCTGAGGGTGGAATTCCACAAGAGCACCCAGAACGATAAAATCTCCCTGAAAAAGCTGGAGGAACTCTTCGGCATCCAGCGCGCATCCTCCCTATCTTCGCGCAAGGTGAGCTTCATGCTGACCGACGTTCTCACGCCCGGGGAACGCGGGAAGGAAATACCGGAGAGAATCTACGAATACCTGGAAGACGATATTCACCACCTGTTGGTGATTCTCAACCGCTGGAACGACGAGGCTCTTTCCGGCCACTACCTGACGGAATACGAGTACCTGAATCGGGTGGCGGGCCTGATCAAGCACTGCCAAAAGCTTTCCCTGGCGCCCTCCTCCAGATTTCCCTCCTCCTTCAGGCCCGGCCTTGCCGGCTTTGGTAAAAAACTGAAACAGGCTTTGTATCATGCCATTTCCAGGGAGACCTTCGAGCAATTCGAGCTGCCCCCACTTCCCGAACTGCCGGACCGGCATCTGGAAGGCGACCGGCTGAGAAGGCGGTACCGCTTGCTCTCCTCCATCCAGATCTGGGACCGCAAACGCAGGAAATACCGCCTGGGACAGCAACTCCAGAATCCCAAGGGAACCCTGGCGGTCGTGCGGAACAACGGCAGGGTGTTGATGATCCGCCGGGCCGAGCATATCGACCGTGCCCCCGGATTCTGGGGGCTTCCCGGCGGAGTGCTGGAAAAAGGGGAAAATCCCGAGGCCGGCGCGGAACGGGAGTTGCGGGAAGAGTTGAACCTGGAAGGCAACGCCCTGGGACTGCTCGGCACCCGGCCCAGCATGAACAAGGCCTACGAATTATTCTGGGTGGAAGTGGACGTGGAGAACTATTCCACTCTCGCCCCCAACCCCGACGAGGCCGCGGAGGCGCGTTGGGTCTCCCCGGAGGAATTGCCTCACCTGGAGCCGCTGATCCCAGGCGCCGAGGACGGCTTCCGCGCCTTCCTCGGCTCGGAGTGGAATATTTCCGGATATTCCAGGGGCGGAAAAAAAAGAAGCAAATCCCGCAGTGGACGCGGAACCAGGGCCACCGCGAAGCGCGGCAGGGCCTAGCCATTCACTATACATAGCGTCATAAAAACATGCGTATCGCCCTTCGAGACGCCTTGCTCCG
>CAZOXD010000069.1:21397-22491 GCA_964583525.1 uncultured Pseudomonadota bacterium | reverse complement strand
CCGCGCATCACTTCACCCGCGGAGTCGTTCAGCACCAGGGTGGCATGGGCGTCGTGGGGTGTATCCTGCCGGTTGAGGATCACCAGGGGCGCACCGCCCTGGATCGCGCGCAGGGGGAACTCCGCCGCCGGGTAGACCACCAGGGAGGAACCGATCACCAGGAACAGGTCGCATTTCCCGGTCTCTTCGGCCGCCCGCTCCAGGCTTTCCGGCGTGAGCATCTGCCCGAAGGAGATGGTGGCCGGCTTCATCAATCCCCCACACTCAGGGCAGGGGGGCGCATCCCCCTCCCCGGAAACCAGGGGCTGGAAAGCCGTGCGGTCCACCCGGTGCCCACAGGACAGGCAGGAGACGAACATGGTGGTTCCGTGCAATTCGATTACCTTTTCCGGCGAGGTGCCGGCGGCCTGGTGCAATCCGTCCACATTCTGGGTGATGACCGCGCCCAGCTTGCCCATCTTTTCCAGGGTCACCACGGCCTGGTGGGCCTCGTTGGGGCGGGCCATCAGAATCTGGTTGTACATGGCCGTGCTGCGCTGCCAATAGCGGCGCCGGGATTCTTCGGTGGCCAGAAAGCGGTCGATATGAAAATCGCTGGGATCGAATTTCTCCCAAACGCCGCCCGGACCCCGGAAGTCGGGGATTCCCGATTCCGTGCTGATTCCGGCGCCGCTGAACACGACGATTCGTTGCGCGCCGCGAACCAGTTCCACGAGCTTTTCCACTCCCTCAGCCATGGACACTTTCTCTCATCGGGTTTTCCATCCGCGGGCACTCCGGCGCAGCTTTCGTATCGGCCCCGTATATCGGCCCCGCATATCGGCTGCGGAAAACCGGTGAACCATTGGCATGCGCACCCGCTCCATTACAGGAGAATTCCGAGGGAGGATCCTTTCCCTCCCCCGGGGAAACAGGCAAATCGTACCATACTTTTCGCCTGGATACGCAAATGACCTTTCCCGGGCCATGAACCGGAGTGCGGAGATTCGCTAGCTTGTCAGTTTCAATTTCCTGTTGAAAAATACACATGTCATGCTGAGCCAAGCGAAGCATCTCATGGTTTTACGCGGAAGATCCTTCCCTGCGTTCAGGAT
>CAZOXD010000069.1:9468-21297 GCA_964583525.1 uncultured Pseudomonadota bacterium | reverse complement strand
TCGCACAGGTTGCCATTCCGAGGGAATTCAAGCAGATTGGTAGTCTGAAAGGATACCAGGACACGAGTCATCGTCCGAATCAAATCCACTTCATTCCCACACCCATATGCCACGCCTCATTCGAATACTTCCGGTTCTGCTGCTGTTCGTTCTGATTTCTTCCTGTTCCCAGCCCAGGGCGCAGTCGAATATGGAACTGACCGGTGATCACGTCACCCAGATCGCCCGCACCTTCCTGCGGAATCACTACAGCAGGTCGAAGTTCGACGACGCGCATTCGAAGGAAATGCTGAGGCTGTATTTGAATCGCTTCGATCCGGGCCGGTACTACTTTCTGCAAAGCGACATTGACGAGTTCCGCAAGCAGGGGTCCCGGTTGAATGACGCCATCTGGAGGGGCAATATCGATATCGCCTTCAATATCTACAACCGCTTTATTCAGCGCCTGAAGGAACGCAGGGAATTTATCGCCAAAACCCTGAAAATCGGCTTCGATCTCACCCGCAACGAAACGTTCCAGGTGTCGCGAAAGGATGCCCCCTATCCCAAGGACAATGCCGATGCGAAATTCCTTTTCCGCAAAAAGCTCAAACTGGAGATGTTGGAATTAACCCTGCGGGGACAATCCGAAGAGGAGGCCAGGGAATCCCTGCGCAAAAGGTACCGGTCCATCCATTTCCAGTATGAACAATTCGGCCAGAACGATGTAGTGGCTGCCTTCCTGAAGGCCTTCACATCTTCCTACGATCCTCATTCCACCTATCTTTCCCCGGACGAGTTGGAGAATTTCAATATCTCCATGCGGCTTTCCCTGGAAGGAATTGGAGCCACCCTGCGTTGGGAGGATGGATATACGGTTATTTCCTCCATTATTGCCGGCGGGGCCGCCTTCCGGGAGGGATCCCTGCAACCGGAGGATAAAATTATCTCCGTTGGCGAGGGAAAAAACGGCGCCATGCAGGATGTCACCAACCGCAGGCTGATCGACGTGGTGAAATTGATCCGGGGCCATCGCGGCACGGTCGTCCGGCTGGCCTTCACCCGCCGCGATAAGGGGTTGGTGGAAAAACGGCACGAGGTCTCCATCGTCCGGGACAAAATCGTTCTCAAGGAGGGTGAAGCTTCCGGGGAAATCAAGGAGTTCTCCCAGGCTGGGGGTAAACATCCGCTGCGATTCGGTGTCATCAAGCTGCCCTCGTTTTACGTGGATTTTTCCCAGCGCAATTCCGACCGCTCCGACTATAAAAGCGCATCCCGGGATGTGAGAAAATTGCTGGTGAAATTTCTCGCCAAGAACGTCGACGGCATCATCCTGGACCTGAGGAACAATGGGGGCGGGGGATTGGATGAGGCGGTCAAGGTAACCGGGCTTTTCATCAACAAAGGACCGGTGGTATTGGTGAAGGACACCCGGGGGAGCATTTACACCCATGAAAACCGGAGCAGCAGGCCCATCTTCCGCGGGCCGTTGGTGGTGCTGATCAACCGCAGGAGCGCTTCCGCGTCGGAGATCGTCGCCGGAGCGCTGCAGGATTATGGCCGCGCCATCCTGGTGGGAGACCGGGCCACATTCGGCAAGGGGACGGTGCAGAATATCCATCAGCTGAGCCGCAGGCTGGGGGCCTTGAAAACGACCATCGCCAAATTCTACCGCCCGGGAAGCAGTTCCACCCAAAACAAAGGGGTCGAAGCCGACATCGTCCTGCCCTCCATGAACAACCACCTGGAAATCGGGGAGTCTTTCCAGAAAAACGCCCTGCCCTGGGATACCGTGCCCAAGATTGCTTTTCGTCCCTGGGGAGAATTGGACGAGATCATGCCGGTGCTCCGGGAAAAATCACGCCAGAGGGTCTCCTCTTCCGAACACTTCTCCCGGATCAAAAAGGATGTGGACGAATACCTCCGGCATCGGAAGAACCGCACTTCGATCACACTCAATCAGTTAACGGCGGAAATCAGGGATAGTCAGCGCAACTCCAATGATTCCGATGCAAAGGCCAAGGGCCCGCGTGGGGATGTAGCGCGGGAGGATGCGCCGGAGAGAAAGGATTTCACCCTCCAGGAAGCCATGGCCATACTCTCCAATTATATTGAGGTGGTGGGCCGTTCCTCCGGGGCCGTCGCGGGAGGTTGAGGGACCGCGGAAGCGAAAGCGCACCGCAGATTTGAAGAAATCGGGATGGGAAATTGCTGACAGAAACCGGCGGGAAGGATCCCGCCATCAACACCCGCCACCTTGAGCTCGCTTTCTCAGGGACAGAGATTACCGGGACAATGATTCACTCTGAAACAGGGTGTTGATGGCGTTCTCTTCCTCCGTATTCTTCACGTTTCGTACCAACCTTTGTACGCATGGTAGATTGTTGTTTTGATAGGAATAATTTGAATGCCTGGACGTGCCCAGCCTCCCGATATGCCTAAAAATCATGCACATAGGTAGGAAATTGCCAAATAATTAGGCGGAAGGCAGGCTGCAATCCGGGGATTGGAGATCAGCGTGGAAAACACCCGGGGGTGGCCGGGAAGGAGCTAAAATCGATAGGAAATCCGCAATCCAGCCATTTCCGGCGAAAAGATCGGTTCCACGTCCAGATTGACGAATCCCCGGGCCCGGCCTTCCAGGCGGAGATCGTCGACTTTTTGCCGCTCGGCGAACCATTTCCAGGCGGCATACCCCGTCACACCACCCGCGGCGAGGAGTTGAATCTGGCTGCTGGTGGTATTGCTGTAGTTGAACAACGTGTACACGGTGAAACTGGCCCCGCCGATCCCCACGTACAACCAGAACTTTTGCTCTTTTTCGGCCTCCACAATTTCGGCTTCCCATTCATTCCTGGCCACGTCGGCCACCAGCACCGGGGCCAGCTCGATGGGACGGATGCGATTGGCGAGCCGGATGCCGGTGTCCAACTCCCGGCGGGTGTTTTCAGTCAGCTTGATCTGGCGTTGGGGGTCCAGATAGGTGTGTACGAAATATCCGACTTTCGGATCCTCGGTCTTGTGGATGATGATCGCTTCGGAGGAATTCCGGTTGACGTTGAGCACGTTGACCACCGCGACGTTTTTCCGCTGTGTGTCGATCTTTTCGCCTTCCAGGCTGGTGATGGGAACATCCTGCTTGTAAATCACCATGTTGTCCCCGATCTTGATCCCATGCACCCGGCCCAGGGAAATGACGATGCCCCGGATGGAGGTGTTGAGAACCCTGCCTTCCAAAAGGGAGTTTCGCGAGATGTTGTTGGAAAGGCGGAACAGGTCTTCCCCCATGGTTTCGTCGGTATACCGGATTTCCTCCTCGTAATCGGTGAGATTGTTGGAGATGTCGATCATCCGCAACTGCAAGGTGAAGAGGGGATCCTGATACCGCAGCAGGCCCACCAGGACGAAATCCGCGCCGATATGCTTGCCGATGAGCACTCCGCAGGCCATATCCCGGCAATCGACCTCGTCCTTCAGGTCCTGCTCGACGATCGCTTCGGTTTCCTCGGGCCCGACCACCTGGAAGTGTCCGGTATTCGCCAGGTTCTTTTGCAGCACTTTTCCGATGGAGCGGGCCGGCCCTTCACTGATCCCGAAGGGATTCAATCCCAACACCAGCAGCTTGATCTTTCCGTCCTCGGTGAACAATTCGCCTACGCCGGAAAAGAGGCTCGCTGCGAAGGGGCTGCTCTCCTGATCTTCCTCTTGGCCTTCCCCCGTGCCATCTTCCGTGGCTGTTTCCTCGTTTTGAGCGAAGGCACGGCCGGGATTGACCCCTCCCAGGGCCAATGCGAAAATGGCCACTACCAGGAAGGGGAGGACCCATCGTTCGAACCGCCGGTTCGAATTCGCCCCAACGGGGAGTTTTTGAGGACCTGAAAATTGCTTCATTGGATTCGGTAGACTCTCTGCAACATGCCGGCTGGGCGGCCCATGACAAGGCATCCCACCCATCCAGCAGGAAAATGCATGCTCTCCCAGTGCTCTCTTCTATTGAAAAGCAAAATCGGAGCCAGATGCGGCAGGATTCCGGTCACAATTTCAACCTTTTGCTGCCCGGGGGCATCTCTCCCTTTTTTCCAGGCTGACAATCCCAAGGATATATCCATGCAAGAATTCGACATTCCCAGCGATATCCTGGGCCGTTGCTACGCCCATGGCCGGGAAACCTACCCCGAGGAAGGATGCGGCGTGCTCAGCGGCCCGGATAATGGCGGGGCGGATCTGGACGGATGGCATCCTATCGACAATATCCTCAACCGCATGCACACGGAAGAGCCGGAGCGCTACCCGCGCACCGCCGCCAACGGATACCTGATCGAACCGGGGAAAATGATGCGCCTGGAAAAGGAGCTTGCCGCGCGGGGGCACAAGATCAAGGTGATCTTCCATACCCACGTGGACGTGGGCGCCTATTTTTCCGAAGAAGATATTACCCGGGCCCTGTGGGCGGGGCGTCCGGTGCTGCCGGGAATCGCCTACCTGGTCTGCGGCATCAAGGACAGTGAGCCGGACGGCGCGATTCTGGCCTGTTTCGATGAAAGCAGGGAAACCTTCGTCACCGTGCCCGTCGAGGAATGAGCGGGGTGTGCCACCCCCCACGGGGATGGTATCCGCCGGGCTGTTACACCCCCTCAACTGGGCAGGCTCACGGGGGGTTCCAGCTTCCAGATTTCCTCGTCCGGCATGGGGGTGATCGCGTAAAGCACGTAGGGATCGACCCGCAGCATGTCGGCGATGCGGATGAAACCGTCCATCACCGGCTTGAGGTGCGGCGGCTCGCGATCCAGGCTGAGCAGGGTGCGGTGAAAGCGGCGCAAGGCGGCCAGGTCCTCCAGATCCGGCACCGTCATGAGGGGAAACGCCCGCGTGCTCTCCGTGAACCGGTCGAAAGCGGCCGGATTGTTGGAGCGGTTGTTGATCAGTCCCAGGGGTTTCATCAAAGTCCCGTACTCGTTGTTTCCGATCAGGATGGCCCGCAATAGGCGGTTGAGCACGAACAGGGATTCCACCTTCTCCGTGGTCACGGCGATGGCCCCCTGCACCTTGCGGAAGAGCAGGGCGTAGTTGGCGTCGAAGCGCTCCTCGGTCACGTCGAAGATCATGTGGGTATAGCGCTCCCACACCTGGTGAATATCGAAGGTGTGGAATGCCTCGTCCAGCACGTTTCCATAATGGCCCACCAGCAACTGGGAGCTTCCCAGATCCATGGCATCCACATAATCGGTCACCTGCACCGTCACGTCCGACATGGAGAGTTCGTCGTAGGCGAAACCCACCGATTCCAGCGCCAACATCAGCGAGGGCCTTTGCTCACCGGAAACGGCCCGCAGCGTGTCGCATTTCTGATCGCATCCCACCAACAGGGTCTTCATCCCCATGTATCCCAAGGACATGGCGATATGGACGGCGACGAAGGTCTTTCCGACGCCCCCTTTCCCCAGGATGGCCGTGGTTTGGGTCATTGTGCCGGCGCTGCAGGATTGGACCCTGCTGGAGTGGAGGGCGCTGCAGGAGTGGATGCTGCTGGAGAGGACGCTGCTGGAGAAGGCTGTGCGGCGGAATTTTTCAAATCCTTCTCGAAATAGCGGGCAAAGACGTTGCGGCGGTTGGGGAACCGCACGCCGTACACGTTGGAGCGTACCGAAGCCTGGTAGTAGGCCACCTCGACATTCCCCACCCAACCTTCGGTGATGTGCTTTTCCAGAGCGATTTTCACGGGGTCTCCCACGGTGAACTTGGCCTTTCTGGCCACGGGGCGGGGACAGACCGGACGGTAAAACGAAGTGTCGCCGTAGCACATCCAGGTCGCCATCATCAGGACGCCGATATGATATCGCCCGCCATGGGTGCCGGTATAGGTGTTCACGTCCATCGCCGTGAGAACCTTGCTGGAAAGGCAGGTTTTGCGTTTATTGAGCTTGCAATCGTACAAGTCCACCACTTCCAGCTCATAGGCGCGGTATTCTCCCCGCGCCGGCTGCACCTGGAGCGCGAAGACCATCACGCAGAGCAACCCCGCCAGCCACAATGTTCTCGGCAGCCTCATCGCTCCGCTCCCACGAAGCTGGCTCCCTCGAATATCGCGTCGTCGGTGACCGCATCGACCATGTGGGAACCATCGAAATTCACGCCGGTGAAATTGCCCTCCACCAGATAAGCCCTGCGCAGATTGACCCCGTCCATCTCCGCTCCTTCCGCCTGCACCGATTCCAGGTGGCACTCCTCCATGTTGGATTTGGTAAACTGGGTGGCGCTGAGGTCCGAAGAGAAAAAATTCGCCTTGTTCATCGGGCAACCCCGCAGGGAAGCCCCACCGAGTTTCGCCAGGGAAAAATTGGCGCCCAGCAGCACGGACCGGTCGAAATGAGCCCCCGTCAGGGAGGAACCGGAAAAATCCGTTTTCGGCGCCTGAAGAGACCCCGCGTTGCAGTCGTCCATGTGGCAGAGGAGCAAGGTGCAAGCGGCGAGCATGGCCCGCTCCAGGTTGGCTCCGGTGAAATCGCACAGGGATGCATGGACTTCCGTCAGGAAGGCGGAATACAGATCGGCATCGCGAAACAGGCATTTCTGCAGATCGATGTTGGAAAGGGTGGCCTCCACCAGCACACAGTCGCTCAGGTCGCAATTTTCCAGAACGCTCCCTTTGATCAGCGATTCCTGGAGGCTGGCCCCTTCCAGCACGGTATTCCGGAAGGTACACCCGACCAGACTCGCCCCGTCCAGCTTGATTTCCTCCAGGCGGGCATCGGAGAGATCGCAACGCTCCAACACCGCCCCTTGCAGATTCTCCCCCTGGAGCTTGATTCCGCGCAAGTCCCTGCCTTTCAGGGTTTGGTTGGCGCGAACGGCGGTCAGCACCTCGTCTTTGGTCATTTGCGCCATGGCACGTTTCGGTTGGGAAAACGATGGGTCGATACGATGGGTTCAGGTGGTCAACTTCTTCATTTTTTGTTGTTTATGCAGGTTTAACGCCGTGGTGTAGGGGATGGCCTTGAGGCTCCCGCCCATGATGGCAAAAGCGATGGTTTCCAAGGGGTCCTTGAGTTGTACCCGGCTGGTCTGGATCTGCACGGTAGTGCCGGGGTTGGCTTTTTTCAGCACCATCACCATCGCGTTGGACTCCTGGGTATTCCTCATTTGCTTGAGCAATTCGTGGTGGAGCTTGCCCTGTTGGAGCATGTCGCGGGTCATTTTCAGCCCGGATTTGGTGGCGTCGGAGATCAACGCCTTCTTCCGCTCATCGGTGGTCAATCCTTCCGTTTCCCTTTGCTTGACCAGATACTGGAGGTTCTTGCGGATTTTATCGAACCCTTCCAAGTTGGCCTCGATGCGTTCTTCCAGTTGATCGAAGCGTTTGCGGATATTTACGCTCCCCCCTACTTCCAAGGCCGTGGGCTCCTCGCTGACGTCGGAACCAACGATGGAGGACCAGATCTCCGTTCCCGCCCGGACGCGGCCACCCTTGATGAATCCCTCCTCCTCCTCCTCCACTTTCACCGCCCGTTTCGCGGTGACCTCCGAGTGGAGAATATACGCCCTGACGTAGACGTTGAGGCCGGCCTTGACCTTCGCCTCGGAGAGAAAGCGCGCACTGATGTTTCCACCGGATTCCAGGGTAGCGCCAAACACACCCCCCTCGATCTGAATATCCCCCTTGGTTTTCAGGGCGGCCTTGCCGACGGTTCCCATCACCTCGATCCCCTTTTCCGCTTCCACGGCGAACCCGTCCTCCACCTGCCCGCGCACCCGCACCACGCCGTGAAACCGGATATTGCCGGTTTCCGAGTCCACATTGTTCACATCCAGGATGTTTTCCACGGAGATCTTCCGCCCCGTGCGCACCACATAGCCGTCCTTGGCCGCGAACAGTTCCGTTTCATCCTCGTCGAGCCGCACGTTTTTCCCCAGCATGTACCTGGCCTTTTTACCGGGGCGTCCCCGCAGGATCTTTGCCCGGACGTTGTAACCGTCCCCACCCTCGGTGGGTCTGGTGATCTTGGCGATCAGGTCGTCTTCGAATACGTTGTCGAACAATCCCAATTCCTTGAAATCCGCGGTGTTGTCCCCCAGTTCGAATTTATTGTTGGGATTTTCGACGAATTCGATGTGCCCATTCTCCCCGTGCTTGTTCATCATCCCCCTGGCGATGAGCACTCTCTCCTGGCTTTCGCCGCTGGCCAGGATGCGTTTGATTTCCGGGTAGAGAATCCCTTTTTCCACCTTGGCTTCTTCCAACGCCTTTTTGACGGCAGCCGGATCGATTTTCTCGTCTCCCGTATCGGGAGCGACCACGGATAACCAAGCCTCCTGTTCATCTTCGGAAACTTCCACCTTCAACTGGTAATTCCGCACCTCCTGGTTGGCGAGAAGCTCGAATTCGCCGCTGGCCCGCTGGTAAATATCGAAGAGGGTCTCATGGCGGTAGGCGATCTCCTGCCGCCGCAGGTATTTTTGAATATCCTTCAGATTGGCGCGCATGCCTCCTTCGGGCGGGTGAACCAGCAACATCACCTGCTTTCCCTCGAATTTCAATTCGAAATGTCTTTGATTTTCCACGGAATCCGCCCCTGTCAGTGAGTGGGTTTGTTGCCGGAAAATTTCGACACCGCTCCTGCTATCCCTTGCACTCTTCCCTGAAAATCATCCCAGTAGCTTTTGGGCTGTTTAGCTGTAGACTATTTAACTATTTTTTTTACGGTGGCGCCTGGCGCGTCCAGAGTGATTTTCCGGTGAATCCCCGTGCGGGTGATCGAGCATCCATTTGATTTCATCCCCATCCAATTTTCGCACCTCGCCCGGTTTGAGGTCGCCCAATTCCACCGTACCTACCTGATAGCGTTTGATTTTCAGCACCCGATGGCCGATGCCGGCGAACATTTTTTTGATGTGATGCTGGATCCCTTCCCGCAGCCGGACTTCCAACCAGCATTTGTCGTTGACGGTATGGAGCAGGCGAACTTTGACCGGCGCCCTGCGCCGTCCTTCCAACTCCGGACCCTGCTGCAATCCGCTTAATTTCGACGCAGGGGGCACGCCCTTGACCTTGACCAGGTAAACCTTCTCGACCTCGAAGGAAGGGTGGGCCACCTTGTGCGCCAATTCGCCATCATTCGTCAACAATATCAGACCCTCCGCATCATAGTCGAGACGGCCAACGGGAAAAAGGCGGTGTCGTGAGAGCGGGAGGAAATCCGCCAGGCTGGACCTCCCCTGGGGGTCCTTGAGGGTGGAAACGCAGCGCTTCGGCTTGTACAAGGCCCAGACCACGGTTTTCGGTCTGGAGGCGATTTTCACCGTGCGGCCCGATACCTCCAGGCGATCCCGGCCGGGAACCATGCTGGCGCCTGGCTTGGTGACCGCCTGCCCGTTGAGGAACACCTCTCCCCGCTGGATGAGGCGGTCCGCCTCCCGCCGGGAGGCCACGCCCGCCATGGCGATGGCTTTGTTGAGGCGGATTTCGCGCATGGGAATCACCTACCTTCGTTGGGGATTCGCCCGCAGATCTCCCAATGCCTGCCGGGCTGCTTCCTGTTCGGCTTGTTTTTTCGAACGGCCGATCCCCCGGCCCAATTCCTGTCCCTGGAACATGACCGCGATCTTGAATTGTTTCTCGTGGTCCGGGCCTTCCTCTTCCAGGATTTGGTATTGCACCGTGTCCTTGTGGAGGCTTTGAATCAATTCCTGCAATTCGGTTTTGAAATCCCCGTTGCCGGGATCCACGCTCGCCTGATCGAGCTTTGCGGAAAAGAGCCGCTCCACCAGCTTGCGGACTTCCTCGGCGCCGCTGGACCTTGCGCTGTCCAGATAGACGGCGGCCAGCAATGCTTCCAGGGCGTCGGAGAGGATAGAGTCCTTATCATGGCCGCCCGACATGCGTTCACCCCGGCCCATGCGCAGATAATAACCCAGATCCAGGTCCCTTGCGATGGACGACAGGGCGCCTTCGCTGACCAGGGATGCGCGCATCTTGGAAAGCGCTCCTTCCGGGAGGAGGGGAAATCGGGAGATCAACATATCGCTGATAACGAAGTCGAGCACCGCGTCACCCAAAAACTCCAGGCGCTCGTTGTGTTTGGGTGAATTCCTGGGGTGTTCGTTGGAATAGGACGTGTGGGTCAGGGCGACCTTAAGAATTTCCGGGTCGCGGAACTCGTATTCAATCCTGAGACAAAGGGGCTCGACCGCCTCGAGTTCCATGAAAATTCCGAGGATATGTTTGTGGCAAACCGGGCTCCAGGCAGCGGGGAACCTCCTGGGGGAGGATTACCGTGAATCTGGAGCCATTGCCGATTTCGCTTTCCAATCGAACGGAACCGTCATGCGCAGCGACAATATCGTTCACGATGGATAGACCCACTCCCATCCCACTGCCCAAAAAAGATTCCGGCGGGGATTGGTGGTGGGTGAGTGCGCCGACCTCATAAAAGCGCTCAAAAACCCGTTTGTGATGCTGACGGGCAATACCGATGCCCGAATCCGCAATGGTCAAGGTCAGTTTTCCATCGGGCGCCTTTTCCGCGTGGACGGAAATGGAACCTTCGTCAGGAGTAAACCGAATTGCGTTTTGCACCAATTCCCGAATAACACGCCTGAATTTAGCACGATCCGCAACGATCACCAAATCCCCCGGCACATGCAAATCGCACCGGAGCCCCCGCCCGTTCAGATACAGCAGGAATTCCTCCATCACTTCCCGGCAGAGGCCGAGAAGCGGGATGGAGCGGAGATTGAGGGCCAATTTGTCGGATTTTTCCTGGGAGAGTTCATGCATTTTCCCGACGATTTCCACCAACTGCGAAGTGGACCGGGAGAGCATGGATACCAGCCTCCCCAACTCTCCGGACGGGATCTCCTTTTGCAGGATCTCCACCACGTTGTTGAGCACCCCCACGGGTGTGCGCAACTCGTGGCTGGTAATGGCGATAAATTTTTCCTTGAGTTCTTTAAGGGATTCCAGGTCTTCGGTTCGTTGGCGGAGCCTCCGGGAATCCTCCTGCACCATCCGTTGTTCCATGCAGTTTTTCAGGAGCATTTCCGCATGGATGAAATCGATCGGCTTGGTGATGAAATCATAGGCGCCCGCCTTCATGATTTCCACCGCCATTTCCACGGTGGCCTTGCCGGTGACGATGATGATTTCCAGTTCGGGCTGCTCCTTTTTCAGGGTCTGGATGAGGTCGTGCCCGGACAAGTGAGGCAGAATCAAATCGGTCAAAACCACGCGATACCGGTTCTTCCGGGCTTGGCGCAACCCATTTTCCCCGATTTCGGCCATATCGAACCGGTATCCCCAGCGAGTGAGATGCTTTTCCCACACGTTTCGAAGCATGGGTTCGTCCTCGACCAACAGGATTTCTTTTTCCGTATTCATTCCGGCGGGCTGTTAATCGGGATATGAGGAGTTCCAGGCCAATTGGAGCGGATGGGAAGGACGATCCCATTCAATGAACTCACATCCCATGAGGCAACATGAAAATTCCAGTGACATTCCTTCACCGCGTGCCAAGCATCAACCCGGATATCCTAGTAAGATCCCCCCGAATAGAGAAATGGAAAAATGTGAAAATTCCATGGATGGATTCCCCGCATGCCCGGGCGTGGGATGACACTGCCGCCCGGCCATTCACGAAACCCGGAAAGGTCCTCCCCCGGGTCGGCACTGCCGAAAATCTGGATCGATGGAATAGGGAAAAATGCCCCCAGGGGCGGCATTGCGAGAGAATCCAGGGAGGATTCCAGCCGTCTTCACCTGAATCGGGGAGTAGCGGTGGGAACGGCGGCAGGAACGGCTGCGGGGGCGCCGGGGGACGGCCCCGCTATTCCGTTTTTGATGTGATACAGCGCCGG
>CAZOXD010000069.1:0-9368 GCA_964583525.1 uncultured Pseudomonadota bacterium | reverse complement strand
CGGGGGCGCCGGGGGACGGCCCCGCTATTCCGTTTTTGATGTGATACAGCGCCGGCCCGATGGGACGGGGCCGGGGTCCATTACGCGTCGATATTCAGCATGGAGAGCTTGAGTTTGCCCCGCCGGTCGAATCCGATCACTTTTACGGTCACCATTTCGCCCTCCTTGACGACATCCTCCACG
Source organism: uncultured Pseudomonadota bacterium (assembly GCA_964583525.1). GTDB lineage: Bacteria > SAR324 > SAR324 > SAR324 > JACQKK01 > CAZOXD01. Next base: position 9,185 of record CAZOXD010000069.1, on the reverse strand, counting down.
CTTTCCACGCGCTCTTCCGCCATTTGGGAGATGTGCACCAGTCCGTCGGTTCCGGGAACCAGTTCCACGAAGGCGCCGAAATCCATGATCTTCTTGACCGGCCCATGATACACGGTGCCGATTTCGATCTCGGCGGTGAGGTCCTTCACCATTTGCAGAGCTTGGTCGACCGCTACGTGGTCCCGTCCCGTGATGGAAACCACGCCGTCGTCGTTGACGTCCATTTTCACGCCGGTCTTTTCCGTGATGCCGCGGATGACCTTTCCGCCCGGCCCGATTACGTCGCGGATTTTCGAGGGGTTGATCTTGTAGGCCACGAAGCGCGGAGCGAATTGGGACAACCCCTCGCGTGGAGCGGGCAGCGCCTGTTCCATCTTATCCAGGATGTGCATTCGTCCTTCATACGCCTGCTCCAGGGCCGCTTCCAGCACTTTCCTGTCGATGCCGGAAATCTTGATGTCCATCTGGAGGGCGGTGATTCCCTGCCGGGTGCCGGCCACCTTGAAATCCATGTCACCCAGATGATCCTCGTCCCCCAGGATATCGGAGAGGATCACGGTCTTGTTCTTTTCCTGGATCAAGCCCATGGCGATTCCGGCCACATGCTCCCGAATGGGCACTCCGGCGTCCATCATGGCCAGGGAGGCCCCGCAAACCGAGGCCATGGAGGAAGACCCGTTGGATTCGAGAATTTCGGATACGATGCGCATGGAGTAAGGAAATTGCTCCCGCTCCGGCAGCAGGGCCGTCACGGCTTTTTCCGCCAGGAACCCGTGACCGATCTCGCGCCGCCCGGGGGCGCGCAGGAAGGAGGTTTCCCCCACCGAGAACGGAGGAAAATTATAGTGGAAGAGGAAGCCCTTGAAGGATACCCCGCTCAGCGAGTCGATCAACTGCTCATCTTCCCGTGCGCCCAGGGTGACGGTGACCAGGGCCTGGGTTTCCCCCCGGGTAAACAGGGCCGAGCCATGGGTGCGGGGGAGGATGCCGACCTCACAGGTGATTTCCCGGACATCCTTGGTGGATCGTCCATCCACCCGGGTGCCCTTGCTGGCGATGGCTTCCCGCATCTGGTTTTTCTTCAATTCCGAAAAGATCTTCCCGACTTCCTTCTTGACCGAGTCCTCGTCCTTATCCGGATTGTAGAACTTCTCCACCACTTCGCCTTTCACGGCATCCAGGGCGTCGTAGCGTTCGATCTTGTCCTTGACCGCCAAAGCCTTGGTCAGCTTGCTGTTACAGAATTTCCCGACTGCGGAGGCAAGTTTTTTATCGACCTGTTTTTCGGCGATCTTGCGTTTGGGCTTGCCGGCTTTTTTCTGCAACTTGTTCTGCATGGCCAGCAACGGCTGGATGGTTTCGTGGGCCAGCAGGATGGCTTCCAGCGCCACCGCTTCGGACACCTCGTGGGCTTCGCCCTCCACCATCAGGATGGCGTCCTTGGACCCCACCACGAAGAAGTCCATCTCGCTGGTTTCCAACTGCCCGGGTGTGGGATTGATGACGAATTCCTCGTCCACCCGTCCCACGCGAACTCCGGCGATGGGGCCGGCAAAGGGGATATCGGAAACCTGCAGCGCGGCCGATGCGCCCAACATGGCGGCCACGGCGGGCTCGTTCTCGTGATCGGTGCTGAGCACCGTGGCGATGATCTGGGTTTCGAAGAGGTAATTGTCGGGGAAGAGAGGGCGGATGGGGCGGTCGATGAAGCGCGAGGTCAGGGTTTCCCGGTCCGAAAGCCTGCCTTCGCGTTTCAGGAAGCCGCCGGGTATTCGCCCCGCGGCATACATTTTCTCGACATAGTGCACGGCCAGGGGCAAAAAACCCCTGTCGGGCTGTTCCTTCTTGTCCGACGTGGCCGTGACCAGCACGACGGTGTCCCCATAGGTCACCAGGGCCGAGCCTGACGCCTGTTTGGCCATGTGGCCGGTCTCGATGGATATGGTGCGGCCTCCCACTTTTTCGGTAAAAGCGATCATGAAACAACTCCGTTTTTTCTGATTGCAGGGGTAGGAGGGAGGCGTCTGCGCGAATGCGATACCCATTGGGATCCAGATCGAAATTCAGGCCGGGAGAATTTTTCCCGTGGAGCCTGAATCCCCATTTGCATCCCAAGTGGCGTTCTGCGAGGACGTCCACCTCGAAATCAGGATCCGATTCATTCGGACCCTGGTACGGCTTAACGCCGAATATTCAGCTTCTGGATCAGGTCCCGATACCGTTGATTGTCCTTGCGGTTCAGGTAATCCAGCAGCCTTCTGCGCCGGCTGACCATCTGCAACAGGCCCCGGCGTGAATGGTGATCCTTCTTGTGTTCCTTGAAATGCTCGGTGAGGTACTTGATTTTTTCTGACAACAGGGCGACCTGCACCTCCGGAGATCCGGTATCTTCTGCCCCTCTTTTGTAATTTCCAATGATTTCCTGCTTTTGTTCCAACGACAGCATCGTGCGTATTCCCTAAATAAATGATGGCGTTTTCCGCGCCGCCGTGTTTGTCGTCCGGTTCAGCCGGCACGCTCCGCCCTCCTCTAATCCGTGTTGCTGGAAGGGGATCGATGCGGGATCAGACCAGCACCTTGTTGGGTTGAAAGCCCAGGGAGTTGCTCCGCATCCACACAACCTCGCCGATGGCGACGAGGGTTCCGCAGGGACGCAGTGCCTTGACCTTGGCCGAAGGATGCAGGCGGACTGCTTCCTTACTCAATTCTCTATCCAACGGAATGGTCTGTCCATCCCGCAACCGCCTTTCCGTGGCATCCTCCACGGTTACCGGAAGGTAATCGGGCAAAAACAGCGCCGGGTTCAAAAGAAAATCCCGGATGCCCCGATCGAGGCTTTCCTCGATCCGTTCCAGAGTAATGGATTTTCCCAAAGTAAACAAGCTTCCACATGCCAGCCGCCGCAATCCGGTAACGTGCGCCCCGACGCCCAATGTTTCCCCGATGTCGTTGGCCAGGGCCCGCATGTAGGCTCCCGCGGAACAGGTGACCCGGAAGGTCGCTTCCGGTCGTTCGATTCGCTCGATCTCCATCCCGCTGAGATTCACGTTCCGCACCTTTTCCGGCACAGGCTCCCCCTTTCTGGCCAATTTGTAGGCGGGAACGCCTCCGATCTTCACGGCCGAAAACCGGGGCACTACCTGCTGCAATTCGCCCTGGAAGGAAAGAATCGCCGTTCGGATTTCCTCTTCGGTGAGGGAAGTTGGGTCCGCTTCCGCGACGACCTCCCCCTCCGCATCGAAGGTATCGGTGGATTGCCCCAGGCGCAGGGTGACCCGGTAGGACTTTTCCATCCCCTCGAAGGCGGAAATCAGCTTGGTGGACTTGCCGAAAAAGACCGGCAATACGCCGGTGGCCAGAGGATCGAGGGTGCCCAGGAAGCCCGCCTTGCCCCGGCCGCTCAGCCCGAGCATCCGTTTGAGACGTTCCATCACCTTGTTGGAGGGAAGGCCGGCTGCCTTGTCCAATATGATCACACCATTTGGCGTAACTTCTTCACCCATCCGTTGTTTTCAATTGCTTGAGGATCAAATCCATGTCCTGGGCGTGATCGAAGCCCGGGTCGTAGTGAAAGGTGAGCCTGGGAGTGCGCCGCGCGGAGAGCGTGCGGCCCAGGGCGTGGCTGAAAAATCCGGCGGCGTGGTTGAGGGAATTGGCCACATCCTCCGGCTTGTGATCCTTCTGGAAAATGGAAAATTCCACCCGCGCCTGGGAGAGGTCCTTGGAAAGCTTGACCGACGTGATGGTGACGGCATGAAACCTGGGATCGTTGGCTTCCTTGTAGAGAAGCTGTCCCAATTTTTGCCGGATCGACTCGTTCAGATGCTCCAGTTTTCGGCCCGCCATACCTAGTTCCGGTTAGACCCTTCCGGCCCGTTCCAGCTTGGCCGCTTCCTCCACGCGGGTGAAGGCTTCGATCAGGTCGCCTTCGCGCAAGTCGTTGAAGTTGGCGATGCGGAACCCGCATTCGTATCCGGATTGGACGCTGGAAACATCATCCTTGAAGCGGCGCAGGGAGTTGAGCTGTCCGGTGTGAATGAGCACGTCATCGCGATAGACCCGCACCGAGCTGTTGCGCTCTAATTTGCCGTCGTTGACGTGTCCGCCGGCGATCTTGCCCTCCTTGGTGTTGGTGAACACGTCCCGCACTTCCAGATGCCCGGCAATCTCTTCGCGCATCACGGGCCGGAGCAATCCCTGCAGCGCCGCATGGACATCGTCCACCAACTCGTAAATGACGGTGTAGGTCTTGATATCGACCCCTTCCGCCCGCCCCTGGAGATCGGCCTTGGTTTCCGGGCGCACGTTGAATCCGATCACCACTGCGTTGGATGTGGTGGCCAGGGAGACGTCCGTTTCGGTAATCCCGCCTACGCCGGCACGGATGAAGTGCACCTTGATGCGCTCGTCTCCTTCGCGTTCCAGGCTGGTGCGGATGGCTTCCAGCGATCCCTGGGTATCCGCCTTGAGAACGATGTTGAGCACCAATTCCTCCAGGTTCTCTTCGCCCTGGGATTGCTGCAGGAAGTCCTCCAGATGCACCAGGCGGCGGCCTTGGGTTTCTTCTTCGCGCCGCTTTTCCAGCCTCGTTTCCGCCACCTCACGGGCGGTTTTCTCGTCTTCCAATACCGCGAACAGGTCTCCGGGATCGGGCACGTCGTTGAAGCCGAGGACTTCCACCGGGATGGAAGGCGTCACCGAATCCACCCCCTCGTCCCGGTCGTTTTGCATGGCGCGAATCCGGCCGTAGGTGGCCCCTGCGACAAAGTGGTCTCCCACCTTGAGGGTGCCCCGCTCCACGATGATGGTGGCCACCGGCCCTTTTCTGCGGTCCACCTGGGATTCGATCACTCGTCCCCGGGGCAAGCCTTCCTCGGTGGATTTCAATTCCAGCATTTCCGCCTGGAGATGAATGATTTCCAACAGGTTGGGCACACCCTCGCCGGAAAGAGCGGAAACGGGAACCACCACGACGTCGCCGCCGAGCTCCTCGGGCACCAGATTGTTTTCCATCAACTGGCGCTTGATCTTGTCCGGATCGGCATTGGGGCGGTCGATCTTGTTCATGGCCACGATGATGGGCACTTCCGCCGCCCGGGCGTGGTCGATGGCTTCCACGGTCTGTGGCATCACCCCATCGTCCGCCGCGATGATCAACACCACGATATCGGTTACGGTGGCCCCCCGCTGCCGCAGGGCTGTGAAGGCTTCGTGGCCCGGCGTATCCAGGAAGACGATATCCCCGTTCTTGGAGGGGACATGGTAGGCCCCGATATGCTGGGTGATACCCCCGGCTTCTCCGGAGGTGATGCGGCTGGAGCGAATAAAGTCGAGCAGGGTCGTCTTGCCATGGTCCACATGGCCCATGATGGTGACGATGGGAGGACGAGATACCAGTTGCGCCGGATCGATGGATTCCTCCTCCAGCAACGCTTCCACATCGGAAGACGCTACATCCAGTTCCACGTTGAATTCCGAGGCGATCAATTCCGCGGTGGCGCCGTCGATGTTGTCGTTGACCGTCGCCATGACGCCCAGGGCGATCAGTTTCGCAATGATTTCCGAGGCCTTGATCCCGATAGCGCCTGCGAATTCCGACACCCGGATTTGGTCCCCGATCCGCACCGCCTTCTGCCTGGGATTGAACGTGTGTTTCGATTCCTCTTTGCCGGTACGTGGGCCTTTTTTACTTTTGCGGTCCCTGCCGCGCCGTGGGCGGCCCCATTCGTCCTCCCCCGCGCTCCAGCCACCCTGGCGTTTTTCGCGCTTCATGTCGCGCCAATGGCCGCCGCGGCCCGGGACGTCTCCGCGGCCGCCTTCGCCGCGTTTCCTGCCCTGGCGCTTCATATCGCGCCATTCGTCCCGTTCCATGGGGGGCTTGCCCGTATCCGGGCTCACATCCACCGGCTTGGGAAGCGGCATGCCCTCGATGGGCCTGGGCGCCTGGTGCCTCCCCACGGCAGTGATGTTGTCGGGAGAGTCCTGCGCGGATTCGGCGTTTTCCGCGGCAATGGCGGCGGGATCCTCCTCCACCCGGGAATCCTCGTCCCCCTCCGCACCGTCTGTTTCGGATTGGGGCGGTTCGTCCTCAATCACCCTGGATACGGGTTCCGCCAATTCCGGGTCCCCGGCACCGGGGGTCACTTCCTCACGGGTCTTTTGATCTTCCGGGAGTGGACCGTCGATTCCGAGGGATTTCTTGATCTTCCTGGCTTCGCCGGAGCGTCTGGCGGAAATGATCCTCCGTTTCCGCGGTTGTTCCTGAAGTTCCTCGCCGGATTCCTCCGCTTGCGCGGTCTCCTCCGTGACCCGGGTCACCGGTTCGAGCATTTTGCTCTTCACCTCGGTGATGGTCTTGTCATCCAGCTTATTGAAATTCCCTTCGACCTCGAATCCGAACGCTTTCATCCGCTCGATCAGGTCCTTGCCTGGAATATTCAGTTCTCGGGCTAATTCAAATACTCTCATAGACAGCCATCAACCAGCGTTGCTCTCCCAATCGGGAATAATTGAACTGCAATTCATGCTTTACCATATCACCGGAATGCCTCGGATGCATGCGTTCCGTGGCCGGCTTTCAGGATGCGTTCTCTTTTTCGCTGGCCGCGGGGTTTTCTTCCGTGGATTCCGTGGCTTCAGTGGCTTCCGTAGCTTCCGTGGGTTCCGCATCCGCTTTCTCTTCCGCGGTGTTTTCTTCTGCGGTGTTTTCTTCTGCGGTGTTTTTTTCTGCGGTGTCTTCTTCCGGAGGCTCGGCGGCGTCTTCTCCTGCCCCAGCGGCGGTTTCCGCCACTACCTCGGGCGCGGCCTCGGGCTCAGGGGCGGCTTCGGGTGCGGGCTCGGATGCGGCCTCGGGCTCAGGGGCGGCTTCAGGTGCGGGCTCGGATGCGGCCTCGGGCTCAGGTGCGGCCTTGGGCTCTTCCGCGTGAGAAGGTTCCTGCTGGGATGCCCGGGTAGCATCCTCCGGTTCCGCTTCGGCCGCAGTTGTATCCACCGTTGCTTCCACCGTCTTTTCCACCGCTATCTCACCAGACTTTTCCACCGGTTCCGCTTCCACCGGTTCCGCTTCAGCCGGAGTTCCTTCCGCCGCTTTCTCCTCTACCGGTGCGGTCTCGGGTGAAGGCGCCATCGATTCTGCGGATTCCACAGAATCCATAGACACCCCTTCCCCTGCGCCTTCTCCAGCTTCTTCCGGCGGGGCGGCATCCCCCTCGGGAGTTTCTCCAGCGGTGGCCTTTCCTTCGGAAGCAGGCTCGCCCTCGGGGGAGCCTTCCTCGCCGGGCGCCGCTTGCTTTTCCGCGCCGGAATCTTCAGCGGTCTCCAATTGAGCCTGGGAAGCGAGCAGGGATTGGCGAATCTGCTCTTCCAGGGATGGCGCCGCCTCCTGCGGGCTCATCACGTCGATCTTGTAACCCACCAGTTTCGAAGCCAGCCGCACGTTTTGTCCATAGCGGCCGATGGCCAGGGAAAGCTGATCCGAATCCACCTCCACGTCGATCTTGCCCTCCTCCTCGTCGATCTTGATCCGTGAAAGTTCCGCCGGCGCCAGGGCATTGGCGACGTAGGTCGGGAAGTCCTCGGTATAATGTATGATGTCGATCTTTTCTCCGCGCAGTTCCGCGATGATGGATTGCACCCGCGATCCCCGCAGGCCCACACAGGCTCCGACCGGGTCCACGTCCGGATCGTGGGAGCGCACGGCGATCTTGGCCCGGCGTCCGGGTTCCCGGGCTGCGTCCACGATCTCCACGATTCCATCGTAGACTTCCGGCACTTCCATCTCAAAGAGCTTGATCAGCAGTTCCGGGTGCGCTCTGGAGATCACCAACAGGGAGGGCTCCTTGGGATCGTTGAGCACGTCCAGCAGGATCAGCCGGATATGATCCCCGTTGGAATACCGCTCGTGGGGAATTTGCTCCCTGCGGTACAGGATGGCCTCGGTCTGGTTGATCGTCACGAAAGTACGGCCCCGTTCGGTGCGGCTGACCACCCCGTTGAGCACCTCGCCCACGCGATCCTTGAAATTTTCGTAGATGGTTTCCCGCTCGGCCTCGCGGATTTTTTGGAAGATCAACTGCCGCGCCGTCTGGGCGATGACCCGGCTCAACTCCTTGTTGTCGATCTCGTACTCCACCTCGTCTCCCGGCTCTGCGAGAGAGTCCATTTTGCGGGCTTCATCGAGGGGAATCTGGTTGTCCGGATCGTCCGCATTTTCCGCAACGGTCTTGTAGCGATACACCTCCAATTCGCCAGAATTCATGTTGATGCGCGCTTCGATATCCTCGAATTGCTTGAACTTTCGTTTGGCCGCCTGGGTCACCGCCTCTTGGATCACGGAGACCAATCGTTCCTGATCGATCCCCTTCTCCCGGGCGATGTCGCCAATGGCTTCCATGATATTTTCCCTGGCCATATCTTCCTTTGCGTGACCTTTCCTGTGCGTATCCTGTTCGTTTCAGTTTTTCCGCTGGCGTGTTTCCGCCGGCAAGTTTCCGTCCGCGGATCGATTCCCGGGCTCCATGGAGTGCGCCCCGCGTTTTTACAGCTTGGGGTCCAACCGGGCGGAGCGGATTCCTTCCAGCGGGAAATCAAGGGATTCACCCTCCACCTCCAGCCGCACCGTTTGATCTTCCACGGCGGTGATAACACCCCGCAGGGTGCGTTGCTTGCGATCTTCACAATACCCGGGCGCCAGCGTCAGCCGGGCTTCCTTTCCGATGGACTGCTCATAGTGCTTGCGCTTCCGCAAGCGACGGAACAACCCGGGAGACGTCGCTTCCAGCGAGTACGATTGTGTAATCGGGTCTTCCACGTCCAGTACCCGGCCCGCCAATTCGCTCACTTCGCTCAGGCCGTCCAGGGTGATTCCCTGCTCGCTGTCCACCGTCAACCGGAGCACCCAGCCTCCCTCGCTGCGGAACTGGACATCCAGCAGGCGATATCCCGCCAGGCGGATCGGTTCCGCGAGCACCTCCTCCACCCGGGCGGCGGTTTCTTCCGGTTCCCGTTCCAATCCTTCGTTTTCGGTCATGGAGCTTGCCATGCGTCTACGCCGCACCGTATGCCCGCGTAAACCCGGGCACCCAGCTTGTATAACTCCTTAACTTCCAATAGTAGACGAAAATCCGGCGGGCTGGCAAGAAAAGGATTTTGCGGGGCAGGGGTGCGGCTCGGTTTAAAATGCGGCG
>CAZOXD010000068.1:0-22620 GCA_964583525.1 uncultured Pseudomonadota bacterium | reverse complement strand
GTTGAAAAAATCGCCGCCTGAAAACCTCAAAACACAACATTTGACTATAACTCTCCTCAAGCACTAACGTGTAGTCTTCCTTGTTTTTCGCAATCCGTTTCCATGCCTCAACATGGGAAAGCGCAACGGCTATCTCCTGCCGTGTCATTTTAATAGGCTGGTGAAAGTTGATCCGCCCCATCGATAAAGCTGGTTGCGGTTCCACATAGAGCTGATCAGCAAGTGTGTAGTGCGGCTCGATTACCCCGTCGCTAAATGACGCTGCATGCGTCCTCGCGTCAATCGCTGGAATGCGCGTCGTCAATTCAATAAGAGGCTGCCGAAAGCGATCGTAAATTTGTCGCAGTTCGCGCTGCACGCGGGTCCATCTCAGCGTTTGTCGATCTAGGTTGATTACATATATTTTTTCAATGTTCTCAGATGGTTGGGTGGCCGTACGCCCAAACGAATAGCAGACGGGTTTTCTTCCTACCCATCGGCCCCTGAGCGCTAGGCGGAACGCTATCCGCAAAAATAGCCCAGGGTAAGTGAAATGGTTCATACGCGGCAGGCTCCTTGCTCCGCTCATTGGATAAGAGGGAAAAAACTATCCGAGGTTAAGGAATTTCTTTCTAATTGAAAGCCTCCAGTTCCTTACGTCATCTCGATAACTCAAAGGCCAATGACTGACTGATATGGCTTCCCAATTAGGCAGGATAAGAAAGTCGAGCGGTTTATTGTCAAATTCCTGGGAAACAGCATACCTCACTACGCTAGCGGTAAGGTTTCCCGGCCCAGTGGTGGATTGGATGTCAGGCAGTTTTTCGGAGGCGAGCAGGATACGCGTTGCCCTTTGGAGTGCAATTCGAATTACGGGGTGCCCTGCCGGAGAGATTATTGGATTGTTGTTAAAATAGAATATCCATTTGGGCGAAAACTGCCGATTCGTTAGGAACATGTCCGGCTGGACCATTTGGCCCGTTTCAGTGTCGTAGCAAAGTGGTTGTATCTTTAGTCTGTGATCAATGAACAAATGATTGCAGTCTGCTCCTCGATAAAGTTCATCTGCGTCGACGTAGAACCCTCCTTGCGACAGAATATAGCAAAGTCGAAAATAATCGCATCGCATTGCCGGGTGATAACAAAGGTCGAATGCTTTTGCGTGGGCAGGGCCGAACTCAGCAATAATGAAGCGCCTGGCTGTTTGGTCATCGAATATTAGCCTGGAAAATCCATCCGAGACCAGTGGCCTCCAAGTGTCAAGGCACTCTTGCACGTCTTTGGGTAGTCGACTCAAATTGTCCCAAAACTGGATAATCACTTTTGGTATGGTGTCGCCGGCGCCTGACCATGGCGTCGGCGAATTTTGGGGAGTTTGTATCAGATTGCGGGCGTAGCTGGAGCGAGCATCATCGTCTTCTGCGCACGCCAATAACCCGTTGAGTGGGTTTCGCATCTAGTCACCGCTCGGCTTCTAGGGTTGGTATATCAATTGTGCTGTATACACGCTGGTCTAGACGAAAAAGCGCATGACTTCTCTGCTTGGTATGGTTGCTCAACGTCGCTGTGAGTCCAGGGGCGTTCGCGTCCGTACTGAATCCGTTGTCTGTTCACTCCCCGCAAACACTCCACACATCTGAAAAATGGCCTTGCCGGTTGGGGTGGTAGCGTCCAATCACAGTTGTTGAAGATACGGTATGAGTATCTGGTATTATTTCCCACCAACGAAAAAGGAAGCCACGCATCCGCGCAGTCTCCCTATGCTTCAAATGGAGATGAGGGGGATCGAACCCCTGACCCCGACACCGTTACCAGGAATGGCTGGCCTTCTTGCGCCAAGTTGACAAGCAAACACCGCCAAAGCTCGATTTGCACCTGATCCTGGACAACTACCAGACCCACAAGCATTCCAAGGTTAAGCAATGGCTCAAAAAACACCCCCGCTTTCACCTGCACTTCATTCCCACATCGTCCTCCTGGCTCAATCTGGTGGAGCGGGTGTTTCGTGAACTGACCGATAAAGCCGTTCGACGCGGAGTATTTCGATCTGTATCCGAGTTGATAGCCGCAATCGAACGTTATTTGGAACATCGAAATGAGAACCCCAAACCGTTCATCTGGACAGCAACTGCCAAGGCAATACTTGAAAAAGTGGCGCGAGCAAGGGCCGTCCTCGAATCTGTCCAATAATTTGGTGTCACAACACTAACCTCCATCGTGGCGAGGGGGCCGCATTGCTTGTTAAAAGAAAGATCCCCCATACACAGTGCTTGGGATAGAAGGAGGGGACTTGGCGTCGAAGCGGAGGATTTCGACGGGTCTTACAGTGCCTTTGTTAGCGGGAACGAAATAGACGAAACGCCCATCGAACACGCCTCCAAAAAATCCGTTTGCATCGGTACCCACCCCATTGGCGCCGGGGTCGTAGGTTGCCCAAGACCCCGTGGAAACGAAGGCCCCCTGGGTGTCGTATCGCAGCACTTCACCGTGGGAATCGGCCCCCTTGTAGTTCGGAACGAAGTAGACGTAGCGCCCGTCAAAGACCCCGCCGGCGTAACCGTCCGGCGTGGTTCCAACGCCATTGGCGCCCGGGTCAAATGTGGACCAGCTTCCCGTGGAAGCGAATGCCCCCAAAGTATCGTAACGCAACACCTCGCCGTGGGATTCGGTTCCATTGTTGTTCGTAACGAAGTAGAGGTAGCGCCCGTCGAAGACGCCTCCCGCGTATCCGTCCGGGTCGGCGCCTACCCCGTTTGCCCCGGCGTCATAGGCGGCCCAGGACCCCGCTGAATCGAATGCCCCCAGCGTGTCGAAGCGCAAAACCTCGCCGGGGCAGCAACTAACGTATCCGCCGGGAACGAAATATACGTAACGGCCGTCGAACACCCCGCCGGTAAAGGCGTCCGCGTCAATTCCCACTCCGGCGGCACCCGGATCGAATGCAGCCCAGGACCCCGCAGTGGCAAACGCCCCCTGGGTATCGTAGCGCAGCACTTCGCCCTGTTGAGAAAAATTCTTGGCTTTTGGAACAAAATAGACGTAGCGCCCGTCGAAAACACCACCGAAGAAGCCATCGGCAATTGCGCCGACTCCGTTGGCCCCGGCGTCGAAGGCGCTCCAGCTTCCTACTGCATCGAAAGCCCCTACAGTATCGTAGCGCAGTACTTCACCGTGAGTTACACCGGGACTGGTTTGCCACGGTGCGAAATATACATAGCGGCCGTCAAAAATCCCGCCGATATAGCCGACGGGATTGGTACCCACGCCGTTGGCGCCGGGGTCGAAGGCGCTCCAGGCAGCATTCGTGCCGAAATCGCCCTGGGTGTCGTAGCGCAGCACCTCGCCCTGATGAGTGGTGCCGTCGTGGTGCGGAGCGAAGTAGATATATCGCCCGTCGAAAACGCCTCCCGCGTATCCGTTCGGTACGGTTGCAACGCCATTCGCGCCAGCGTCAAACGCGGACCAGTTCAAGGAATCGGTGAAGTCGTTGAAAGTAACCGGAAATGAGCCAGGCGGCGTGTACGCCTCCACCGACTTCAGGATTCCGTCGCTGTTCCCACCCCCCATGGTGTAGATGATTCCGTTGACCACGCTGCTGGAGGGATACCAGCGTCCGGTTGACATGGGATTCATGGTACTCCAGGTATCGCTGGCCGGGTCGTACGCTTCTACAGTATCCAGGGCGTTGACATCGTCACTTCCCCCAATGACGTAGATGATGCCGTTGACCACGCTGCTGGAGGGGCTGGATCGCGTCGTCGGCATGGAAGATTTTGTGCTCCAGGTGTCCGTTATTGGATTATATGCCTCTACTGTGTTTACGGAATTTGAAGGATTACAACTATCGCAGCCCCCGATAACGTAAATGATTCCGTTGACCGTTTGGCCCGTTACCCTCCCACGGGCAGTGGGCATGGGTGATTTGGTGCTCCAGGTGTCAGTGGCCGGATTGTACGCCTCAACGGTGTTCAATGGGGTTCCATCCACGAGGCGCCCCCCGATGGCGTAGATTATGCCGTTGACCACGCCGCTGGCGAGGTCGTGTCGAGCCGCTGGCATGGGGGTCTTTGTGCTCCAGGTGTCGGTGGCCGGGTCGTAGGCCTCCACCGTATTATGTTGACTGCAACCACCAACGCAGGTCCATCCCCCAATGACATAGATTATTCCATTGACCACATTGCTGGTAGTGCAACACCGGCCCGTGGAGAAGGTGGATTTTACGCTCCAGGTGTTGGTGGCCGGATCGTATGCCTCCATATCGGTGCTGCCAGAACCACCCAAATCCCCCCCGATGGCGTAGACGATACCATTCACCACACTGCTGGTAAGACAACATCGCCCGGTGGGCATTGGCGCCTTAGTGGCCCAACTGTCCTCCGGTTGCAGGGCGGGCGGCGTATATGCCTCCATCGAGTTAAGAATGCCACCACCCCCACCCCCCATGGCGTAAATCACTCCGTTGACCACGCTGCTTGCAGGCATCCAACGTCCGGTTGACATGGGGGTCATTGTGGTCCAGGTGTCGGTGGCCGGGTCGTACGCTTCTACTGTATCCAGACCCTCATCACCGGGTACAGACACTCCCCCAATGACGTAGATGATGCCGTTGACCACGCTGCTGGTAGGGCCCCGCCGCGCGGTAGGCATGGAGGTCTTGGTGCTCCAGGTGTCGCTGGCCGGATCGTACGCCTCCACCGTACTCACGCCGTCTCCGCCTGCGACGTCCCTGCCCCCGATGACGTAGATGATGCCGTTGACCACACTGGCGGTGGCCTCGCCCCGTGGGGTGGGCATGGGGGTCTTGGTACTCCAGGTATCGGTTGCAGGATCATACACCTCCACTGTGGCGAGCGGGCTTCCGCCTACAAGCGCCCCACCGATCGCATAGATGATCCCGTTGACCACGCTGCCGGTGTGGACACTTCGTGCTGTTGGCATGGAGGTTTTGGTGCACCAAGTATCGGTGGCTGGATCGTACGCCTCCACGGTTTTATGAAGACTGCAACCGCCAACGCAGGTCCATCCTCCAATCGCATAAATAATTCCGTTGACAACATTGCTGGTCAGATAACCTCTCCCGGTTGCGAAAGTAGATTTGACCGCCCAGGTGTTCGTGGCCGGATCGTACGCTTCTGTGGCGGTAGAGCCGGCGCCTCCTATATCCCCCCCGATGGCGTAAATGATGCCGTTGACGGCGCTGCTGGTGAGACAACATCGCGCGGTGGGCATACTGGCCCTGGCCTGCCAGCTTCCCCCATCGGGCAGATGGGGGGCGGCGGAATTTTCATTGCTGTCGGGGCTGCTGCCACCGGCATTGCTGGCCACCACGCGATAGTAATAGGTGGTCAGGTTGGTCAACCCGACATCCTGGTAGGAGGCGATGGGGGCAGCGATGGTGGCCACCGGCGATCCACTGGTATCCACGGGAGAGGAAGCGCCGCGGTAGAGCTGATAGCTGGTGGGGGTCCCTCCGCTCGCCGGGGCCTGCCAGATCAGATCGATCACTGTATCGCCACCGGTAGCGATCAAGCCGCTGGGGGCGCCAGGAGGTGTTCCTGTGGTAAAATTGAAGGATGTGGTGGAGGCCAAGGAATTGCCTGCCACATCCTGTGCGCCGGTATCGACGGTGACTGTGTAGGTAGTCGCGTCGGCAAGATTGTCCGAAGGTGTAAAGGTCAACACCGTGGAACCGGAATTCCAGCCAAAGGTGCCCGAGACCGATGGGGAGATGCTGAATGCGCCCTCGGTGGATGTGGTGTTCATTTCTTCGGAAAACGTGACCGAGACGGAAGCGGTGGTAGCCACTCCAGTGGCGCCATCGATTGGGCTTGTTCCGGTGACCGTTGGCGCCAGGATGTCTGGAGCGGCAGCCGTCGTGAAGCCGAAGGACGCGGCCGAGGCCAGGGGGTTGCCTGCCGCATCCTGAGCGCCAGTGCCTACAGTGACGGTGTAGGTGGTGCTGTAGGCAAGATCGGACGATGGGGTGAAGGTCAAAACGGTATTACCAGTATTCCAACCAAAGGTGCCTGCAACCGACGGGACGATGCTGAATGCGCCCTCGGTGGATGTGGTGTCCATTCCTTCGGAAAACGTGAGCGAGGCCGTCGAGGTTATCGCAATATCCGTGGCTCCATCGGCCGGGCTTGTTCCTGTGACCGTGGGCGGTAACGGAACGCCGGTGTCCAGTTCGATGGTAACCGTGGTGGCCGTGGACTCGTTTCCCACGGCATCCCGTGAGGTGACGGAGAAGCTGTTGGAACCCTCCGCCAAACTCACCGAATAGCTCCAGCTGGGGAGCGCATCCAGCGGAACCATCTCGGCCCCGTTGATCCAGATGGCGGTATCGATTTCCTTGCTGCCCGAAAGCGTCTGGCTGGAAACGTTGGTGGGCGTCGTCACCGGATCGACCGTGGGGGCGGCGGGCACGACCGTATCCAGCACGATGCCGGCGTTAAGGGGCTGGGAGCGGTTCCCCCACCCATCCTCGATGATCAGAATGAACGAATTGTCGCCTTCCACCAAGGTGAACGGCCCCACGCTCCAGGTGAATGCGGCGTCTCTGGGAACGGCTTCATATTCCGCCGCGGTGTTGAAGGAGAGCCAGAGGGCCGTGTTGCCTTCCTTGCTGCCGGTCAAGGTCACCGAGGACAGATTCGTCGGATCGGTCTGGGGGTCCAGGACGGGGATGGCGGGCGCCGCTGTGGTCACTGCGATCAGCACCAGGGTGCCGGCATCGGTCAATTCTCCCAGCACGATGGTCAGCCCGGTCTTTTCCGCTTCGTAGAGCGTGGTGCCGGAGTTGTTCAGGGCCTGGACGAGCAATGCCCGGTCATCCCCAATGGGAATGGAGGCCATTTCGCCATACTCGGCGCTGGCGGGATAGTCCTGTACGATTATGGCCATGTCCGTCCCGCTGACGGTGGCCCGAATGGTGACCACCGAGGAGGGGTGGGATTGGGGGGAAATCATCCCCGCCGCCAGGAGCGAGGATGGCGTTTCCGGCCAGGCAATCCGCATGATCACGCGGCCGGTTCCCGATTTTTCCTCGTAAGGTTTGCAGGCGAATATGCCCAGGGTCAAAAATCCCGCGAGCGAGGTGACGGCCAGGAATTTGCCGGCACTTGCGAACAGCCCTTTGCTATCGGTGGAAAGAAGCATCATTGTGCTACCCCTTGAAGTTTACCCTCGGCACAGCGCCATTAATTCGCCTACCAACCGAAGCCAAGTCGCCCACACCCGTCTGGGCTGGGGCAATTTTCCTGAAGTGTTTCCGTGGCGGTTTTCACAACTTCCCGCACTTCCTGGACGGTCGTTACCACCTCGGTCAGATCCTCCGCCGGTGTTTCGGTGGCCGTATCGCCCGTCAGATCGCTACTTTCCTCGTCGGAAGGTTCGGATGTTGTTTCCGAACTTTCGTCAGTTGCGGGTTCCTCTTCACCCTGCTCCTCGCCCTGCTCCTCATCCTGCTCTTCCTCCTCCGCTTGCGACTCTTCCTGGTCGGAGGCCGCCGCCTCCGCCTCCACCTCGACCTGTTCGAAGGTTTCCAGACCCTCGTCCTGAATGATGGAATCACGGACATCGGGCGGGACTTCGATGGGAGGCGTGGGCGGGGCGCCAGATACGGTGACGGAGGCCTGGTCGGGCCGCACCAGCACTTCCAGGCTGGGGAATTCCAGGTTCACCATCCCCACGGTGCCTTCCAGGGTGAGCAGCAGCGTTTTGCTGACACCGTCGGTTCCCAGGATGAATTCGGTTCCCTTCACTCCGATTACAGCCATGGGCGTCTGCACCTGGAATCGCCGGTCGGCGAGCTTCTTCACCAGGCCGAACAGCGCCTTGCCAATCTGCATGCCGAAAAACGTTCCCCGCTTGGATACTTCCCGCAGGGTGAGCACGGTTCCCGGATAGAGCTCCACGCGTTGATTTTCTTCATCGATGAACACTTTGGCGCGGGTCTTCGGTCCGGAATGCAGGTTGTCCCCGGCTTCCAGCGGCACCAACCCGTCCTCATTGCGGATGAGGCGTTGCGTCCCCAGCCGGCGCAACTTGACGACACCCGTTTCCACTGCCAGCACCCCGACCGCCTCCGCCCCGAAGCCTACGGAGCTGAAGACCAGCAATATCAGACATGCCAGGAGGGCCGATTTCAGGATTCGGTTGTGATAATGCATTCCAACTCCTCTCTCAATACACGTACACCAAGGCCAGGCTCAGGGAGGTATTGTCGTAGGCCAGGGGGTCCACATTGCTGGTGCGGGATTCCATCAATGCTTCGGCCATCAGGATCAGGGCCGAGGTCAGGGGAATGTTAAATGTGGTGGAAATGGTGGTGGTGGTTGTCGTGGGGGTCGTCCCATAGGTCGGATCGCTTTCCGCATAGGATTGATTCTTGATGCGGAGGGCGATGACTGGAATCAGGTATTCGAAGGCGTAGGATTGTTCCAGGGTAAGCTGGATGGCGGAAAACCGCATATAGCGGCCAACAGCCTGATTTTCGATCCAGCGCACGGTGCTTTTGCCGTGCCCTCCCAGCAGATCGGCCTCCAGTTGGCCCTCCATTGTGACCACGGTGGCGTCTCCATCACGGTCCGCGTCCGGCGTGTCCAGGATCAGGTCCTGATTTTTCAATTCCAGCCTGGCGGCAAAGAAAGAATTCTCCCCCATGCCGCCGCGGTATCCAAAGTTGAGGAACTGGTCTTCCTCTCCCCGAGTAACGCCCTGGATAAGCGTGTCGAATTCCTGATCGATAATGTTGATTCCAGCCCCGAAACTCCATTCCCCGGATTCCGGTTTGCCTAGGAACCAAGTGGTGATCAACTGGGAAAATCCAATTTCCAATATCGCATTTTCCTCTTCCTGGTAAATATCGCGCGCGAGAATGCCCTGCACCCTCAGGGTGGAATCCTCCCCCAGCCGGAAGTCGTAGCGGGGCACGAGCACCAGAAATGTGCGGGTGCCCGATACCGGTTGTTGGAGATCTGGGGCGCGGGCCGGGTTGCTGAGGGTTTGCATCCCCAGCAGGGTCACGATTTGAAGAGCATCCGGTTCATCAGCGGTTTCGGGCTCGCCCTTCTCCTTACCTTTCTCATGGGGAAATTTGAGGTGGATCACAAATACTTGCTGCGCAGTTTCGATCTCGGTTTTCGCATCCACCACGATCCGGTTGGGACCCGGATGCAGCTGTATGGGCCATTGGAAGTCAATCCAAGTCAAGCCGGAATCCAGGGGTACCGGCTGGCCGTTCACGCGAATTTGAATCAGGGGTGAAAAAGAACTGACGGTGACATGAAAATTATAATCCGCTGTCTCAACGGATCGTTGGGATTGATCGAGCGGTCTGAAAATCAGGATTTCCTGAGCGGTTAGCCCAGTTGGAAATCCCACCGTTAAAAACGCTAACAGTCCGATGAAAACGAGAAATTTCAGGCTCATTCCACTGTATCCCCCTTGGGTCCAGTCGAGAAAGAAGCTTGTGTGGACGTTGAGTTCCACTCGCCATCATTTCGAATTTGGCAGTGCGCTCCTTCTCTGAATTGCCAGTGAGAATGGATTTTTCATAAAAATGATTTTATTTATTTCACAAATAATACAATAAGTGGACGGTTTTGGCAATCCCCCAAATGGGGTATGCGATTTGAATTAACTAGGGAGAACAATATTGGGACGGGGGAACAATATGGGAGTGAAACGTGGTTGTGGGGCGGGCCACAGTCACACTCCACGCACTGCCCCACTATTGCACGGGTTTGTGTGACGTGGGGTGGGACAGAGGAAGGCTTTGAGTTCAGTTACGAGTACATGGAGGTGGCCGGGACTACTTTTCGCCAGACTCCTTCAGACCATGTATCCCATGTCTGAAGCATAGGTAGGGTAAGCAAAAATTATATCCTTAATGGCCTTTGCCTCCATAGACCCATTGATTGCCATTGTGAAGAGATTGATAAGTTCTTCCGCGTTGGGTCCAAGGATGTGCGCACCTAGAATTTTTCCGCTTTCTTCCTCCACCAGAACTTTGTAGGCCGAGCAATCTTCTCCGATCCGCTTCGAGGAATACCAAGAATCGGTCTTTCCAAATTGAGTTTCAAACCGCAGCCCCTGCGTCTTGGCTTCGGATTCCTGAAGACCCACGGTGGCAAGCGGAGGGATAGCGAAAACCGTGCTTGGCATGGGTGGGTGGGATACTGGGTGACGATTTCCTTCAAGCAGGTTTTGAGTTGCGATCCCACCCTCATACGCACCTACCGGCGTCAAGGGCAAACCCACGGTATTCGCACAATCGCCAGCGGCATACACAGCCGGATTGGAAACACTCTGCAAATACTCGTTTACCTCAACCCCCCTCGGCCCATGTGCAACACCTGCCTCATCGAGCCTCAAGTCTTCAATATTCGGAGTGCGTCCAGCACCATGAACGACCAAGTCAGCCTCATACCGTTTCTCCCCTTCCGGAGTGGCGACAACAACTCCATACCCATTATCGGTTTTCTTGATCTCACGAACCTCGGCTTCAAGATGTATCTCAATTCCCAGGCTCCGGCTCTTTTCAACCAGCATGGCGACTAAATCAGGATCAAATCCTTTTAGGGGTGTATCGCTGCGGTGAAGGATGGTTACCTCTGCGCCCGCGCGCACGGAGACGTGGGCAAATTCGAAAGAAATGAATCCACCGCCGACGAAAACAATTTTAGGAGGAAGGGATTCCAAGTTCAAAAAGTCCGTACTCGTCGTCAGATGCTCTTGCCCCCGGATTTTCAGGTCTGCCGGAACAGCTCCCGTGGCAATGTGCACATGTTTCGCCTCCAAAAGATGGCCCTCAACATCAACGGTGGTCGGTGAGATAAAGCGTGCATGCCCGTGGAGGGTTTCAACTCCCAAACCAGAAAGCCAACTTTCATTTCCTTCGGGGGCGGATTCGACAAAACTTTGCTTGAACCGCATTAGGGTTGGCCAGTCGATTCGCGCGCTGCCAGCCTCTATCCCTTTTCCCTTTAGACGCCGCAACCAGTCCATCGCCTCGGCGGCACCCACCAGCACCTTTTTTGGATCGCATCCCCGCAACTGGCAGGTTCCTCCATAGGGGAGCGCATCAACAATAGCCACCTGCCAGCCGGCATTTTGGCAACGGCTGGCTACACCGGAGGCTGCCGCACCGGTACCGATTACGATCAGGTCAAATGATTTCGGCATATCAGCCTCCTAGATAGTCCAGAAAGTCCACGCGCCCCTGCCAGGACAAAGCGTGACCGCTCGCTCATGCGTCGTTCAGTCTTGGCGCAACGTACTGGCGATGGATCGTATGGCCATGGTGATACACCTCCGCAAAGGGTTACTGCGCGGCCTTCACTCGCCACGTACGAGACCGAAGGTATCACAACGGAGGGGGAGGAGAGAAAATGGTGGAGGTGGCGGGAGCCTCTATGTACATAACGGGAAAATTAGACAGCCCGCCTTCTCTATCCGCGTGGGGAATCAGGGGAGCCGAAACCCGGGCTATTCCCTCGTTTGGGCTCCATTTTCTCCTTCTTGGAATTCCCCGGCCTAGCGCTGGATGCCCGCCGCCTGGCCCTGTGCGGTGATGTGGCCCTTGCCCTGATCCAGAAAGGTCGGGCGCATCAACAGGCCGTTGCCGGGCGTGGCCGTCATCTTCCCGGGAGACGTTGGGTGGGTCACCTCCGGCCAGTGGCCGGGTTGGTGGTCCGCTCCCTCATCGACGATGTCCAGCGGCTCCACCTCATACATGGCCGGAGTATCGGTGATCTCGAAGAACCACCAGGAAAACTCAAGGGGAATGTTGTTGACCGGATCGAATATATAGATGGACCAGAAGAGGCCGTGATCCACGGCGCCGTGTACCTCGATTCCCGCCGCCTCCAGCCGGTCCTTCATCTCGAACAAATCCTCCTTGCTGTCCACTGTAAAGGAGATGTGGTCGAAGCCGAGGGGCTTGCTGGTGGGCGAGCCATGGAATTTGTCGTATTCCATAGGCTGCGCCTCCTCATAGTGGAAGAAGGCGATCAAGCTGTCCCCCGTCTGAAAGAAATAGTGCCGGAATCCCTCGTGCCCGACGCCAGCCACCAGCCGCATTCCCAGAAGGTCCCGATAAAACCGGATCGTTCCAATCATATCCGGCGTGATGTAGGCCACGTGATCGATTTTGGAAAGTTTCATGATGCGTCTCCCTGTATTGTGCCTCGGTGCCCCCCCGGGCTCGATAATCTCATTATTTCCATCTAGCCGAGCAGCCCGCCACACTATGTGGGAGTAAAAAGCCCAGACTCCTGACCGATGCAAAAAGCGGTGAAAAATATTGTGCAAAAACCCGCCTGCTACCGCTCAAACAAATCCATTTCAACCCCAAATGTTGCACGGCCCGCCAAATACTTCAACATTAAAGTGATTGGGGGTATTTGGTGGGCCGAACCGCTGTCTTAATGAGGAGAATGAGGCCGGAGAGATTCCCCCCCACGAAAGAGTGCTCCCGCCAGGACTCGAACCCAGAATAGCGGGATCGCAACCCGGTAAATGCCAATAACTACAACAATATACAATTAATCACAACAATCAAATCAGGCGGTTAAGCGAATTGCCTTGTGGTGGTATTTTGCTGATTATCGCCGTTATTTGTGGCGAAGTGTCCCGAAATTGTCCCGCGAATTCTGGATCATGCCCCCTGGATATTGGCAATTCTGGCTAAAAAAAGCCCGTCAGATTCGCTCACAGACTCTCGTATCGGCCCTCCAACCACGGGCGGCAGTTCCACCACATGTTTGAAAACTTTTTTGGATTTCATTCGTTTTACAAGCATCATATCGTTTGGCCGTATTGGCGGCTCAACTGGGAAATGTCGGTTAAAGATATCTCAAGCTCAGATCACGCTCAAGAGGGGTTATGAAGACCAAGGTAAACGATAGGAGAAGTGTCCAGCCCAAGATTGATTCTGGTTCAGGGATAGAACAGGAGGGAGAGGTTTCGCAGGAGCCGGGGGTCGTGAGACAAATTTCCAGAATTTTAGAGCAGTTACCAAAGGGAAGTCGGGAGTATCAGGCCACATCCAGCATGTTGGAAAAAATGGAGGAATTTTTTCAAATTATGCAGGAAGCCAATTCTCAAGAACTAGACCGCATGCTGGCGAATTTCGATCTGTCGGAACAACCCCTTCTTCAAGGGCTTGGAAATCTGGTTAGGAAATTTCACACCCAAATCAAAATGGTAAGTTCCGATGTTGCCCTTCGGCTGGGCGAGATAGCGGAACACGATATGGTCAGCGCGACTCAAAGACTCGAGCACATTGTTGAAATGACAGAAGAGGCGGCGAACACTACCATGAACCTGTCGGAGGAGATGATGCAGGTCTTAACGGAGCAGCAAACCGCCAATGACGTCATTCTTGAGAGGCTTGATCAATCACTTGGTGCGGGGGAGCTGCAGCCACAGACGGAAAAAATCCTAAGGGAAGCCGCTGACGCCCTTAGGAGCAATGCCGCCAGGGAGAGGGAGTACCAACAAAAACTGACCGAAATCCTAATGGCACAGGGATATCAAGACTTGACAGGTCAAGTTATACAAAAGATTGTAGCCCTTTTAGAGCAGCTGGAGGAAGAACTGCTGGAGTTGGTGAAGGCTTTCGGAACAACCCACACGCAAAAGGATAATACCAGTCAGCCGGTGCTGGAAGGCCCCCAATCGCAGAAATCGGAGGTAAGAAAATCCCAGGATGAGGCGGACGAATTGTTGAAGTCGCTGGGATTTTAGTATTAAAGGGTTTTCTTCTTAAGCCGTCATTCCGGTGCTGAATTCTCCCCCTTTATTTCACGCAGGTCTGGCTGCTTAGGCTTTCCAGTACGAAATAGAAAACCCCGGGCAGCCGTGAAGCCAACCGGGGTTTCTCATTACCTTCTCTTTCCTTAGCGAGGTCACTCCCACCACACATCGCCAACCTTTTCAATTTCCCTCTCTGCCAAAACTATTAACCCCCCCAGCCTGTCCCCCAACTTCTCAAAGCACCAAGCCGACTGCGTGTCAGGGGGGAGTGAACTCCTGATAATTGCAATCGAAAGCTAGATTACAGATGGTTGCTCGATACAGCGTTCCTCCGGTCAGCGTAAGCTCGGTGGCAAAGATTTCATAAACGTTGGCGTCGGCGGGTTTCGTTCCGTGCGTGACAGGAGACACAATACCGTTTGATAGGGCGCTTTATGTTGTCTGACGTTGTGTCATCGGTCGGATTAAAACCAGCCAGGGAGGGTCACTTCAAAACCAGCCAGTTTTATTGGTTGTTTTGTTTACCATCTTCACTTTTTTGTTCGCAAGCCCTGTTTGCCAGCCGGTAGCTTTTGCCAACGATCTGGATCACTTCTGCCCGGCTTAGGAAACGATCAAGGATGGCCCCCGCAGTGGGGACATCGCCGATGAGTTTCCCCCAGTCTTCCAGCGGGCGGTTTGAGGTCATGATGGTAGAGCGCAGCTCGTAGCGTCGCATGATGATCTCGAAGAGATATTCCCCGGAGTTTTCGGGCAGCTTTTTGAGTCCCATGTCATCGATGATGAGCAGGTCGGGCTTGAGATATTTCCTCAAGACCTTGGCACTCTCGTTCAACACCTCGCCCTGGTTCAAATCGCCTACGGCATCGAAGATGGATCGGTACATGACAGCAAACCCCATGCGTGCCGCCTGATGTCCGATGGCCTGGGCCAGATGCGATTTGCCGACGCCGGGGGGGCCGGTGAAGAGTATGTCCCGCCGTTCCCGGACGAAGCGGCAGGTGGCAAGTTCCATGATCTGGCGGCGCTTGATGGAGGGGTTGAAAGAGAAGTCGAAGTCCTCGATGGATTTCAGTTCGCGGAACTTGGCGGCTTTGATTCTGCGTTCAATGGCTCTGTCATCCCGGATGGCGATTTCATCTCCCACGATCAGTTCCAGAAACTCCGCGTGGGCGAGTTGATTGCCCGCCGCTTCCTGTAGCCGCATCTCCAAGGTGGAAAGCAGTCCGGAGAGCCGGAGGCGTTTCAGAGCGGATTGCAGTTGTGGGTTCATCGTCGATCCTTTCATCCTGGGGTTTGAGCGAGACGGTCAGGAAGCGCTGGTAATTTGCCAAGGGGCGGATGATCTCGTGCTCTTGGGCAAACTGATAATCCGTTTTTTCCTCGTAGCGTTTGACCAGCACACGCAGTGGCCGGAGCCGGAACAGATTTGCCTCCAATGCGCTCCGGCTGGCTTGGTTAATGGCATGGGCCGGGTGCTTTTTTGACAGGGAGATAAAGCCCTGCAAGACCCGTATGCCTTCGATGCCCCGTGATTCCAGCATGGCCACGGCCCATTCGGTAGCGTCCTTGCCGATGTGCACAGCCTTGGACAGGAGGTATTCGGCACCACGCTCCACGCCGGATATTTTCTCGCCGGCGATATGAGCCCTGATGGTATTGAAGCGCCCCGGGGGAACCAGGACATGCACGGCGATCTGCTGGTGGTTCATGTTGAACACCCGCAGCATACGGCTGTTCCAACGCACCCAGACCTCACGGGCCAGGTACTCCGGGGGGACGGAGTAATAGCCTTTGGCCACCTCGATGTGACCGTCGCGATGCACCTTGCGGCGGCCCTCGTGATAAAAGGGAAAGGACTCCAGCGGCAAGGCCTGCAAGGCGGCCCGCTCGGTCTCGAACATGCGGCGCACCTGTTTTTTGGCAGTGCCATGGATACGGGTATCTGCCACATCCGTCTCCCATTCGAGGAGGAAACGTTTCTGCTCTTCCAGGGAGGAGAAGCTGCGGCCTTTGAGCGCATTATCCTTCACATACTTGATTCCACTCTCGATCTTTCCCTTGTGGTGTGGTGTGTAGGGCTTCGTGGGCAGGATGACGGTGCCGTAATGCCTGGCAAACATCACGACTTTGGGATTCAAATCAGGATCGAACCAATCGGCCTTTGTTACCGCAGCTTTCAGATTGTCGATGACCAAGGTCTTGGGCACCCCGCAAAAATGCCGGAAGGCATTCTCAAGAACGCGGATGAAATTCTCCGTGGTTTGCCTGAAGACAGGCTCGCTGTAACTATTGCGGGAGTGGGAGAGGATCACGCGAAGGACGTGTGTCCGGCGTCTTTTACCGTCCTGCATAACCGGCGCCCCCGTGCCGAAATCAACCTGGGCTTCCAGGCCGGGCTCGGATTCCATACGGCGAAAAGGCAGTGGGGTGGCTGTGCCCAGCCTGCGCACAAAGCATTTGACAGAGGAATAGGAACCCCCAAAATCATGTTCTGTTGAAATATCCTGATAAATCCGCTGGGCTGAGAGACCCTGCTCAAGCTTGGCCTTGATGATCTCCCGCAGCGGCTCACACTGGCTGGCTCTGCCCGGTGGACGGCCGACAACCGGAAAAACCAAATCCGACAGGGATGACTCCCCGAACCCGGAGGCCGGAATGGCCGGTTTTGAATCACCAGGCGGGATCGGCCCGGGGGTCGGAATGGCCGGTTTTGAATCGGCAGACGGGGCAGACCCGGGGGTCGGAATGGCTGGTTTTGAATTGCGCTCCTCCAACAGCCGGGCATATCGGGATACCGTCCCACGATTGACGCCCAATTCCCTGGCAATCCGCCGGTACGACCACTTCAGCTCCAATAGCCCTACAATTGCGTGCCTTTTTGCCATTTTGAGTACATTCGCCATGCTCACCTCCATGTGATGGAAGTGAACAGTTTCTCAAAATGGCTGGGTTTGATGCGACCCTAAGTGGCCGGTTTTAACCGACCGCTAACACTCTTGGCATCCGGGCTGTTTGGGACGATCCAGGCAATCACTCTCTCTCCGGCAATCACTACCTTCCAGTACGCATCCGGTGTTGCAACCCCGTGCGAGTTCAACCAAAAGTCATCGCTCGGATCATTGCCCCATATCACACCCCCGATCACCTTCAGCGGCTCGATGTCCCGGTAGCACTCGACGATCTCCTCCGTCAGAAGCCAGGCCCCCCGGTTCATGTTGGCTGCCTGCGGAAGGATGTTTGTCATGAAGTTGGTTTGAGCGATGGCGGTCTTCGAGTGATCGAAGTGATTTGCTGGCACAAGATGCCCTCGGTCATACCGGACACCGCTGTGCTTGTAGGTCTTGCCACTTCTCTGCTGGCAATGGGCAGGCACACCCGGATCGAGGGTGAAACTCGACTTGCGTTTGAAAGAGCCGCCGTCCTTATCCGTTGTGTACTGGAACATGACTGCCCCTCTTTTTGAGCAGTCCACCCAGACCGTGAAGCCCTCGTAATCCAGCTTGAGAACCTGCCCTAAGACAATATGGGAGGGTAGGATCAGAGCAATAATGATGAACATCCGAATCATGATCTGCCCCCTGTCGAAGTGTGATAGGTTCGTCTAATTACAATTACCAGATTAAGGGATAACCTGCATGGCCGATTGGGGATACAAGGTACGCACCCGCAACCTGTACGATCCGGCCCTCCTCGAAGCCCTTCAGGATCAGCCGCTCGAAGATCGACCTGTATATGGAGTGCCCCCGCTGCTTCTACCTGGATCGCCGTCTCGGTGTGGGGCGGCCTGCCGGTTTCCCATTCAACCTGAACTCCATTGTGGACACTCTCCTCAAGCGGGAGTTCGACCACTACCGAAAGCTCCGGCAACCTCATCCTCTCATGGAGCAGAACGGCGTCGATGCGATCCCATTCGATCATCCCAAACTCGATCGCTGGCGGGACGCCCTACATGCCGGAGTGGAATATCACGAGGCTGTTACCAACCTCATGATGACGGGCGGCATTGATGACGTCTGGATCGACCAGGATGAGAACCTGCTCGTAGTGGACTACAAAGCCACGGCCAAGAACGGGGAGGTGGGGATCGATGCCCCCTGGCAGATTTCCTACAAGCGGCAGATCGAGGTCTATCAGTGGCTTTTCAGGAGGAACGGATTCCAGGTCAGCAACACCGGCTACTTCGTCTACTGCAACGGAGACACCAGCCGGGAAGCATTCGAGGCCAGGATCGACTTCAAGATCAACGTAATTCCCTACGATGGAAATGAACCCTGGGTAAATTAGATCGTTACTAATATAGACGACTGCCTCATAAACGACAGGAGTCCGGACCCCAGCGGGGAGTGTGACTACTGCAAGTATCGAAGGGCTTCCAACCTCATTGATACGACCTGAGTGATTAGTGGGCACAACATATATTTCTTTAATACACACAAGGGAGGTTGAGGAATGGCTGGATCAGTTGGAAAGCGAGTTGTGTTTTTTTTGGGATCCTTAGCATGTAGTGCCATCGTGGAAGATCTAGGCTGGTCCCAAGACGATGCTAATAAACGAGTGATGGGTGAGTTGGATTACTTTCGCAATCTCAAAGTAACCGATCTCGACATGACCACTATTTTTCGCCGGTTCTGCACATCATTAGGCAATTCCGGGTTTAGACAAGGAGCTATTCTTGGTGGACGTGATCAAATTGAGAGTACTCTTGACCAGTTTAAAGAACCTCTATGTGGATTTCATCCGAACCGCATCAAAGAAACTTATGACAAGGATTATGATTCCCTTGGCGAAGAGCTTAGGCCGATACGGATTGCGTTATTATCTGATGAAAAGACCGCCTCACCAAAACTATCCAATATACTGAAATCATATTCCCGTGGCGTGTTGGACGGTGCGGAATACTTCTCCCGATTCGAGTCTGTTGAACAATTATCCGAGTTCCTGTCTTTATGGTTAAAGGCACCTGAGATTGCTCACATGCTCCCGGTTCATTTAGGGGGAATGATTTATGGGATGGGAGACGCTCTTGCAGCCGACTTTCTGAAGGAAATAGGAGTCACCCAGCTCGCCAAGCCCGATCGCTGGGTACGACGATTCGTAGCCCATATTGGGGAGGCTACCGAGGATGCTCCCGGAGCAACAATCCAGCGGGCTGTTTGGATGTTACACGAGCAAGCGGGGCCGGAATACCCACCGTCTGTAATTGATAAGTTAATGTATATGGTGGGTTCTGGCCAGTATGTGGCTGTTGCACCCCATCTACCTTATCTTACGTGCAATTCACGGTTTGATGAGTTCACGAAACGATACAACTAGGTAAGATTCGGAAGCTGACCTGCGTCGGAGGACATTGACCTATGGAAGCCGCTGACCTGTTAAAAACTCCATCCCACGGCGACGGTCAGCAAATCGACGACTTCCGTGTCGCCGGTCGCGGTTTCCGTATCCTCGGATTCCATTGCCGAGACCACGACATTCAACCCCGACTCCGGCACCCAGCCCAGGCTGACGATCGTCTCATCCTCCTCCCCGACGACGTCTCCGAGGCTGTCGATGAATTCCGTGTTGATGGCTTCGATTACGATCAGGATGCCGGAAAATACCACCTCCAACGCGATTCCGGTGGTATCCTCCTCGTCCTCGCTGAAGGGAGTGGTGATGGGGTCGACCGTTTCCTTGTACGCTTCCAGGTGCAGTCCGCCGGAAGTGTTGCGGGTGTGGTAGGCCACTCCGGCCCGGGTTACGGTGCGGTCCTCATCCACGGACACGCCGCCAAAGGAAAATTCCACGTTCTCCGTCCCGGTCGCGACGCCAATGTAGAACACCTCGCCCAGGCGCAGCGTGCCTCCGAAAACCGTCAAGTCGAAATTTTCCTCGAAGCCCTGGATTTTAAAACTGTCACCTTGCTTGCCAACGCCGAGCGAGAAGGTGTCCCCGAATTGGGCGGCCAGCCCGGCCAGCACTAATTCCGCATCTGCCTTGACCCCACTCGCATCCTCGATGTCCAATTTCACGATTTCCGCTCCGAAGGCGAAGGTTTCCCCCACCAGATGCGCCTTCGCCATGAGGCCGTCTCCGCTGAAGGTCGTGGAGGTCACTCCGCTTATGGTCTCTTTCGCTTCCACGTCCACTACCCCGGCCCCGATGCGGGAAGGGCCGCCCCAGGGCAGCACCGCCGGGTTGAACGGATTGAAGGATTCCAACACCAAAGGATTCAGGCGTGGCGCGGCGATCTGCGCGTGGGCAAGACTGGTGAACGTCATCAGGGCCGCAAGGGCCAGCCAAGGGTAACGCATGGATTTGCTCCCAGAATTTTTGAAAGTATCGGGCAAACAATCGGCTCCGAATCCGGTTCGGACGCCGGATTTGCTCAAAAAAACAACTCCATCTCCTGGTTCTGAATTCAAATCCTGCGCCATCGTAGCAGAATTTCCTTTCGAAGTAAATATAATACCCCATTTTATGATGAAATTCGCGAGTGTAAAGGGCTGTCGAATAGTGCGGAGGGTGGCGGTTGAAAAGTGTGGCACCTGGGTTAGGAATTTCCCAGCCCCTCCCCTTCCGGTTGGTGGCGATGAGGGGGATCGAACCCCTGACCCCGACACTGCCAGCGACGTGATTATCTCCCTGTAATCAAGAGACTTGTTGGATCGGCACCTGTGCGAATGATGGAGATGAAACTCCGTTTTTGCCCGGCGGTGTTGCACAGGATAGGGTTAGCACGAGTGGGTATGGGAGGGAAGAGCGGGAAATCCGTCCTTAGCAAATGCACTCGAACCCAAAAACTGGGTCTATTCAAAAAAGGTAGGTTAAAGGAGGAAACTCCGATTAATAATTACAGTCCGATAGTCGGTGGCCCCCCCTTATCTACATTGAGACTCAGCCCTGACTTCATCTTGATTACATACATGAGGTTACGAATAGCCAGTTCAGCATCTTTTTGAACAGGCTTGTAATTCGCGTGTGCAATTTTATTTCGTGTTTCCCGTAGATCATCGATATCAGTGAAATTAATCTTGACAGTAGAGTACCTTCCGGTAGGTCTTTTATGATTTGGCTTATATGGCGAGTTAGTACGTCTCCTGTCTTTTTTGCGACACGCGTAGTTTGTATTCCCAATCCGTTCGCCGTCTCAATTATCCAATTTTCTACCTCGAACCACGTCAGGACGATTGACGACCGATAGTTTCCAAGACGATGATTTGAAATTACCTTAGTAGCGGTTGCCGTCAATGGCACAAGATTAATATCCCAGATGATCCTCCAGTAAAACGCCATGTCTTTGAAAATTTCATGTTCAAGGTTCAATGACGAAGGTATTGTATTGCATTTTCTCTCGCCAAACCGCCGTAGATAGGAGCCAGATGATCGCCCATAGTTCGAGTGCTTAATCGGCTTCCCGTCTTCTCCGTAAAGAATATTTGCGCAATGCCAAAAGCTCAACTCCGAGAAATCATGGAGTATGTAGTTACCCCTTCCTGTGAAGCAGGATGCGAATAAGAGAAAATACAGCGCATTAAGTGCCTCTACATAGCGAGGCCAAGCCTTTTGAGTAGCATTTATGGAAAAGTTGAAGTTGCTTTTTGATTGATTGCGTTCGGTTGTTAATGACGGTTCTAGGTCCGTAATATGGAGAAGTAAAAGGTAGTCTGCGCACACCTTGATCTCCCACCCTGGTCCAGAGAAATCGAACAGAGTAGATGCGCACCGTGCTTGAGTTTCGGTATCAGGGAGGCTACAAGAATCCAATGTAATCGGGCCGATCTCGCCAAATTCCTCGCGTGTTGGCCAAAATCCGACAAAGGTTTTATCACTCATATTGTTTTATGAACCTTGATCAATGCCTTATTGGCAAGCGCCTGAAGTTTAGGTAGCACATCGATTCCTATTCGTTCAGAAAGTCGTATCTGAGCCTTGTCAAAACTCAATACACCGCTTAGTGGCTGACTTGATGCCATTACCGCATCAAATTCCGTTGAATCATCCTGAACCCTATCACCCGTGAAGCCGTTAGCGGCGCAACGTCGGATATGCCGGAGAGCCTTCAATAGTTGAAGGTCGTCAGCCTCAAAAATGTCATCCCAATGAATGCTTGGTAGAGATTTCTCAAATATCGCCATGACTTGAGCCACGCAAAAAAGACCAACACCATGGTCAAGGTCGGCTTGGATACGCTGGCGTGCATTTATGTCATTCACTGAAACAGCGTACCGGGTCTTTGTGCAGAATTGGCCGTGCGCCTCTTGGGTCTCGGTGATAATTTTAGTGTTCAAGTCTGCAATGTCTTGAAGCAAGGTTTTAGGGAATTTAGGCATTGGGACTAACCTTTTTCCGTTGGTCTGACCACGAGGCCTCAGCGAGGCAAGGCGTTCTAATTGAATCAGAATGAATTAAAAGTAGTTGTTTTTACTATGGATCACGATCATTTTATTGTATGAAATGACGTTCAAATCTGCAAATTCTATGTTATAATAACTTATGAGAATTGCTATTCACATTAATATTATTCAAAAGGCATTTCCGATATGGATACCTCCAATTCCCTCACAATCATCGAGCAGAATCACCCGGCCTTACAGCCCTCGGCAAATCCTGTTGCCGTGTATTTGGCTTCGCTAGGATCGGGATCACGCAGAGCCATGAAACAGGCCCTACGGGTCATTGCTGAACTGTTGACCGGCACCGAAACCGACCCGTATTCCATTCCCTGGTGGAAAGTTGAGTATCAGCACAGTCAGGCCATCCGCAGTTTGCTCATGGAGCGGTACAGTCCCGCTTCCACTAACAAAATGCTGGCTGCCTTGCGGGGCGTGCTGCGGGAATCCTGGCGGCTCGGGTTCATGGATGCCGAGACTTTTCACCGGGCCATCGACATTAAGA
>CAZOXD010000067.1:16576-22665 GCA_964583525.1 uncultured Pseudomonadota bacterium | reverse complement strand
ACCGCCTCCCGCCACCAGAAACCGTCCCTCGAAAATTTTCAATACTTGTAAATCGTGGGGGGATAAGGCCCGGGACCGCCCTACTTGAGGGTGTAGCCCCCGTCCACCAGCAGGGTGGCTCCGGTGGTGAAAGCGGCGTCGTCCGAGGCCAGGAAGGCCACCGCAGCCGCGGTATCCTCCGGGCGGGCCACCCGTTGCAGGGGGGTGTTCTGGTGAACGCGCTCGATGTATTCCGGGGTGACGAGGGCCATCATGTCCGTTGCCGTATAGGCGGGGGCCACGCCGTTCACGCGCACCAGGGGGGCATAGTGCTTGGCCAGGGCCTTGGTGATGTTGTTGACCGCCGCCTTGGACGCGCCGTAGGGGAGGGAGGAGGGGTCGCCCAAATACCCGAAGCGCGAGGAGATATTGACGATTGCCCCGGGGCTGGCCGCGCTCTTGTGCTCCAGCATGTGTTCGGCCGCCGCCCGGGCGCAGAAGAAGAGCCCCTTCACGTTCACGGCGAAGGTTTCGTCCCAGTGCGCCTCTGCGATCTCGTCCAGGGGTTCCTCGTATTCCACCCCGGCGTTGTTGACCCAAACGTCCAGAGGCCCCAGCCGCGCCACCGCCGCCGCCAGCATGTTGGTGACCGATAGCTGGTCCCGCACGTCTCCCTGGAACACCTCGGCCCGGCGGTCCAAGGAGAGGATTTCCGCAACCACCTCTTCCGCCGCGCCGGAATTGACCAGGTAGTTGACGCCCACGTCCGCGCCTTCCCGGGCCAGCCGCAGGGCGATCTCCCGCCCGATGCCCCGGCCGGCGCCGGTGACGAAGGCGGTTTTTCCGGCAAAGCGGCCATTGGGGAGGGGTTGAGAGGTGGGCATGGAATATTCCGGTTGTGGATGAGCCGGTAGTAGGTAAACACGCGGCTAATACTTCCAGGCCGCACCGTCCGAAAGCCTGCCCAGGGCCAGCAGGTCGTTCTGCACGCCGTAGCGCTGCATTTCCTCCTGGATATTGCCGATGGTGGTTTCGGCCAGGGGGACGCCGTTGGCGAGGCGGTCGGCCTCCAGGCGGGCCTCCTTCTCGCCCGGGTAGAGCACCTCCCCGCCCTCCAGGGGCACGGTCTCCTTCAGGTAGGCGATCAGTTCCTCCAACTCGGCCTTGAAGACCGGCATTTCCCGGAATGCGGCCACGTTGAGCACGATCATCATGGTGCAGTTGTTGAAAATCGGGTCCTCTTCCTTGCCGACGAATCCGCCGCCGGTGAGCAGGCCGCCCAACACTTCCACCAGGAAGTTGAGCAGATAACCCTTATATCCCTGCGCGCCTCCCAGGGGCAGGATGGCCCCGCCGCGGTAGAGGTCCTCGGGATCGGTGGAGGGCTTGCCTTCCGGATCGAGCAGAACGTCCGGCGGGGTAGGGACGCCCCCTTCGCGGAAAACGCGGAACTTGCCCTCCGCATAGGCGCTGGTGGCCAGATCGAAGACCACCGGGTGCGTGCGGTCGCTGGGAAACCCCACCGCGATGGGGTTGGTGCTCATGCGGCGCTGAGCGCCCCCGAAGGGCGCCACCAGCCTGGAATACCCACCCGTGGCGGTGAACACCATCCCGATCATCCCCGCCTGGGAGGCAGTGATGCAGTAGTCGGCCAGCCGCCCCACATGGGTCAGGTCCGTCACCCCCACTGCGGCCACGTTGTGCTCCCTGGCACGGGATATGGCCACCCGCATGGCCTCCGTGGCCCCCACCTGCCCGTAGCCCCGGTTTCCGGTGAGCACGGCGGTGGAGCCGTTGTCGCGGAGGAAGTCCACCTTTTGCCCAGGCTGGATGGTGCCGTCGCGCACCCAGCCCATGTAGCGGGGAATGCGGATGATGCCGTGGGAGTCGTGGCCGGTGAGGCTGCTTTTCATCAGCATGGAGGAAACCAGATGCGCCTCCTCCTCCGGGGAACCCGCTCCCTGGAAGATCGCCTGGGCCACCTGTTGCAGCCCGCCGGAATCGAAAAGATAGACCTTGTCCATGGATGTGCCCGGGTATTTCTTGTCCGATCCAAAGGTGAAAAAAGAGCCGTTCTTTGCGCGGGGAATGGGCGCAGTGTCCGACAATTGCCCGCCATTCGTCAATGTTCATTCCGGAAAGCGATGGGGCCATTCAGATTCCTGGAATGCGGAGCCTACGCTCGACGAGAAGCCATAAGGCGGCGGTGTGAGGTTTGCTGTTGCATTGTTCGTGGTTCGCCCACGAAACCCCTCCCTCCCGCGCGATGTTCTATTGTACTGCCGCGGCGCTCCTTCCCTCCCCCGGTAGTTCCAACAACATCGCGTGGAGGGAGAACTGCTCGTTCGAATCACGCTCTTTCGTTGCACCAAAGCTCCCCTCTCCGCGGTAATTTGAACAGCCGCGGGGAGGGGCCGGGGGAGGGGTGCAGTTACAGTTCTCCCCCTCTCTTTTTGGAGAGTGTGCCAGGGGGTGAGTTTTGCCCTGGAACCGCAAACCTGCCTGCGATAACGGCAATAAACCTTTCCACCGCAAAAGAGTTCTCACCAATTCTCCTTTTCCTTATATATGCGAAGGGCGATCAGCCTACCCGGGCATTGCTTTTCCTCTGCCCAAAACGTTATGTATTTTGGCTGAACCGAAAGTTAGCTGGTACAGACACTGGATGGATTGCTTCCCAACCATTGCCGGAACCACACGTGAAAATAGCCTATCTGGCCAAGGCCCGACCCGACCTGGACGCCCTGATTCCCAACGAGATCGAATCGGTGATCGTGCAATCCGGCGCCGATGGTGTCTACAGCGCGGAGGACCTGGAACGGATATCCGATGCCGACGCCCTGGTGATCAGCATGGAACCGGTCAACGAGCAGGTGCTGGCGGCCTGTCCCAGCGTGAAGATCGTGCAGCGGCTGGGGGTGGGATACGAGACCCTGGACCTGGAAGCCGCCGCCCGGCGGGGCATTCCCTGCTGCAATATTCCCGGCGTGAACAAGGAAGCCGTGGCCGAGCATGGCATGGCCCTGATCCTGGCGCTCACCAAGCGTCTGCTGGAGGCCGACCGGCTCACCCGCGCCCGAAACTGGCCCGAGGCGCGGCTGCTGACCCAGCAGGTCTTCGAGTTGAAGGGCAAGACCCTGGGCATCGTGGGGCTGGGCAACACGGGGGCCTCCCTGGCCCGGCGGGCCCGCGCCTTCGAAATGCGCATCGTCTACAACGACATCCGGGAGATCGATGCGGAGACCATCGAGGCGGTGGGGGCCCAGTACATGGAGAAGGAGGAATTGTTCCGCACGGCCGATATCGTCTCGGTTAATACCGATCTCAACGAATCCAGTTATCATGTCATCGACGCGGAAGCCCTGGCCCTGATGAAGCCCTCGGCCATGCTGGTCTGCTGCGCCCGGGGTGGCGTGATCGACGAGGAGGCGCTGCGGGACGCTCTCAACGAAGAGCGCATCAAGGCCGCCGGGGTGGACGTGTTCGAGGTCGAGCCCATCGAGGCGGACAACCCCCTCCTCTCCGCGAAGAACATCGTGCTCACCTCCCACGTGGCCGGGGTAACGGGCGAGACCACCCGGCGCATCTTCGACTGGGCCCATGACAACGTGCGGGCCGTGGTGGAGCGCGGGGAGCGTCCCCGCTGGGTGCTCAACGGGGTGTGAGGTAGATCGGGGTGTCTTTGGAGGCCATTGGCGAAACACATAGAGCAAATCCGCATTTCAAACCCCATGGAGAGAACGAAAGAAAATGAAGGTTGGATTCCTGACCAAGGCCCGCCCGGAGGTGCTGCAGCGCATTCCGGCCGGCCTGCCCCACGTGGTGGCGGCGGCCGGTGAAGACGGTTCCTACAGCCAGGAAACGCTCGCCAAATTGGCGGACGTGGACGCCTTTCTGGTCTCCGCGGAGCCGGTGCATGAACCATTGCTGGCAGCCTGCCCCAAAGTGAAGATCGTGCAGCGGATGGGGGTGGGCTACAACACCCTGGACCTGGAGGCCTGCGCCAAGCGGGGCATTCCCGCCTGCAACGTGGCCGGGGTCAACAAGGAGGCCGTGGCGGAATTCGGGATGGCGCTGATTCTGGCCCTGGCCAAGAACCTGCGGGAAGCCGATAGGCTGACCGGAGAGCGCGACTGGCCCGCGGCCCGGCTGCTTACGGCGGGCAGCTTCGAAATCTACCAGAAAACCCTGGGCATCGTCGGACTGGGGGACACCGGAAGCAGCCTCGCCCGCCGGGCCCGGGCCTTCGGCATGAAGATCGTCTACAACGACATCCGCGAAATCTCCACAGCCCTGGTGGAGGAGCTGGAAGCGGAATTCATGGAGAAGGACGACCTGTTCCGGGCCGCGGACATGGTGTCCATCAGCACCGACCTCAACGACGATTCCCGGGGCATGGTGGACGCCCGCCGGCTGGGATTGATGAAGCCCAGCGCCCTGTTGATTTGCTGCGCGCGGGGGCACATCGTGGACGAGCAGGCCCTGCGCGACGCCCTGGAGCAACGGCGCATCGCCGGCGCGGGCATCGACGTATTCAGCGAGGAACCGATTCTGGAGGGCAATCCCCTCCTGCAAGCGCCCAATTGCCTGATTACCGCCCATGTGGCCGGGGTCAATCCGGAGACCGGCATCCGCACCCTCGAGCTGGCGCTGGAGAATATCCGGGCCGTTGTGGAGCGGGGGGAAAAAGCGCAGTGGGTGCTCAACGGTGTGTAATTCCGGGCCCGTGACCTGATTGGAGTATTTCCCATGACCGAACCGAGAGACCTCAGCCTCCACGATGCCGCGGTAGCCATGCGCCGGGGCAGGCTCAACTCCGTGGAACTGGTGCAGTCCTGCCTGGAACGGATTGCGGAGCGGGAGGAGACCGTGCTGGCCTGGGCCAACCTCTACGCGGACGAAGCCCTGGAAGAAGCCCGCCAGCGCGACATGGACGCCACTACCCACAAATGGCGGGGCCCCCTCCATGGGCTGCCCCTGGGCATCAAGGACATCTACGACGTGAAGGG
The DNA here is from genome assembly GCA_964583525.1 of uncultured Pseudomonadota bacterium. Classification (GTDB taxonomy): domain Bacteria; phylum SAR324; class SAR324; order SAR324; family JACQKK01; genus CAZOXD01. The sequence goes on along the minus strand of CAZOXD010000067.1, from coordinate 17,677 downwards.
ACAGGCCACCGAGGCCGGCACGGACGCCTATCCCTCCCGCATCGCCGCCTGGGACGCGAAATCGGTGGCCCGCCTGCGCGATGCCGGTGCGATCATCCTGGGGAAAACCGTCACCACCTCCTTTGCCATGGGGGACGCGGGGAAGACCCGCAACCCCTGGAACCCCGCGCATACCCCGGGGGGTTCCAGTTCCGGCTCCGGCGCGGGTGTGGCGGACCGGCAGTGCCTGGCCGCCCTGGGCACCCAGACCAACGGCTCGGTGATCCGCCCGGCCTCCTTCAATGGGGTGGTGGGCTTCAAGCCGGGCTACGGAGAGATTTCCACCGAGGGGATAATTCCCCTTTCCTGGCAGTTGGACCATGTGGGAACGCTCACCCGCACTGTGGAGGATGCCTCCCTGCTTTGGCACCTGCTGCGGAAGCTGCGGGTGTTGGACTGGCAGGCCACCCGGGACAAGATGCCACCCTCCCTGCTGCCCCGCGCGCCGGAGCGGTTGTGGCGGGTGCGGGAATTCTTCGCCGACGAGGCCGAGGGGGAGATGACGGCCACCCTGGACGCGTTTTGCGGGCAGATGGCGGAGCGGGGGGTGGAGATCGTGGAGAAAAGCCTGCCCGCCAGCTTCACCGGAATCCACGACGCCCACCATGCCTTGATGGCCGGCGACGCCGCCACGGTACACAGGGAAGCCTTCGAGCGCGACCCGGGAGCCTACCCGCCCAAGATTGGCGGCCTCATCCGCGAGGGAATGGAAGTGCGGGCCGTGGACTACGTGGCCGCCCTGCGGCACCGGGAGCGCCTGATCTCACAGATGTCCGCCGCCCTGGGAGACGTGGACGCCGCCGTGTTTCCCTCCGTGATCGGTGCGGCTCCGGAAGGGCTGAACTCCACCGGAAATCCGGCCTTCAACACCCTTTCCTCCATCGGCGGACTGCCGGCGGTTTCCCTCCCCGTTGCGCTGTCGGCAGGGGGGCTGCCCCTGGGCCTGCAACTGCTGGGACGGAGAGGCGGGGAGGATGCCCTGTTGGAATTTGCGGGGTGGTGCGAAAGCGTGCTGGGCTTCGACGCCCGGCCGGGAGAAGGATAGCAGAAGAAGAGCAGGCG
>CAZOXD010000067.1:0-16476 GCA_964583525.1 uncultured Pseudomonadota bacterium | reverse complement strand
GCGTGCTGGGCTTCGACGCCCGGCCGGGAGAAGGATAGCAGAAGAAGAGCAGGCGGGGGCTCACTGCCAGGGCCTCCATGCCAGGAACAGAAGGGAAAGCGGTACTACTTCCCACGGTCCAGTTTGGGGTGGGATTCCTCGATGGCGGCGCTCAGCAGGTTGGAGAGAAATTCCTCCTTGTGGGTCAACTGCGCCCCGCCGTGCTCCGTCTCAACGCTGTTGGGATTGACCCAGGTATCCAGTTGCAACTGGTCCACGAACAGCCGCTGGGAAGCCAGATACCGGTCCAAGGACTCGTGGATCGAGGGGGAATGAATCAGGGCTTGGTAATCGTGCTGAAGCGAGGGAGCATCCTCCTCCAGGTCGGAATGGTCGAATGTGTCGCAAAACCAGATACCCAGGTTGTCCCGGGCCAGGATGGAGAGCCGCCCGAACTTCCACAGGTTGAGGCAGACGAGAATCCGCGTCAGGCGGCGGTCCTGGTCGAAGAAGTCCATGTAGTGATGTTTCTCGGGGGGGAAGAACCTGCGGATGCGCTCCAGGAGCCCTTGTACCTGGTCGGGCCTCAGGTAGGCCATCCGGTTGTCTCGTGAATCTCCCATGTCCATGCGCGCCCGATTGAACTCCAGCTCGGTATGGGTTTGCTTGAGAGAGCCCTCGTTGAGGGGGCCGTAGTACCCGTTGAGCACGCACTCCGCGAGCCCCTTGAGGAAACCCGATTTTTCCACCAGGGTCACCTCGTCGGGCAGGTGATCCAGCACGCCGAAAGTGTCGAAGCGCTTCCCAATGCCCGATTCCCGCTGCAGAGAGCGGAAGGTCCACCCTTCCCTGGGAACATACCCGATCTGCAGCCGGCCCCGTGGAATCATCAGGTGCTGCATGATGGTAGACGGAACCACGTTGGGCCCAGGCTCGAAGTTCTCGTCGTAGTAGTGGCGCCAGAGTTTCACCTCCTGGTTTTTCCGGAGCAGCTTCTCCCAAATTACATCGGAGATGGTTTCCTGCACCCGGGCCAGGGAGCGGCGGAACTGCTCACGCAGATCGCTTTCGAACTCGTTCACGGCCCGCACCTCCCCGGCGAAGATGTATTCCAGAAAGACCCGCTTTTGGGTGTCCTTGGGAAAGGCGTGTTCCAGGAAGTTCACCAGCACCTTTTCCCGGTGGGAGTCGAAGGTGCGGGTATGGCCGGGCTTGGTGAAGACATCGGAAATCCGTACATGGAGCGCAAAAGCGAAATCGATTAGCAGGGACAGCCCGGCCCGGTCTCCCGGCGGAAGGCTGCCCACACCATTCCCTTCCCCAAATGCGATCTTCAGGGCTTTGTAGCGCAGCCACCAGGGATCCTTGAGCAACAGGGGATGGTCGAACTCCATGAAGGAAAGAAACCAGTTGGGCAGGCCGCCATCGTCGGCATGGAGAGTCCTTTCATCGGTTTTCTCGTCTCCGCTGGCCTTGGTGATGTACTCGTTGAACTGGCCCGGCTCCTTGATCAGTTGAATGACCGATTTCCGGAAGCGAGGATCGAGCAGCATCTCATATCGCAGCAGATTCAACGTGGCCTTGGGGAGGTTTCCCGACGATGCCTTGAACGCCTCCCAGTATACCGCTCCTCCATGACGGCTGATGTATTCCTCCTCGATGTCCGGAGTCGGACCTATGTTCACCATCAGCGGGAGCACCTCGTCGAACACCCGCACCTTCCCGAAATCCGCGCAATCCATCCACCGGTTGTAGAGCGAGAGGTCGTTGTTGATTTCCCCGGAAAAGAGGAAGTGGGCAGGAATGGTGGGCGTGAATTGAATGCCGGGCATCAGGGTGTCGTAGTTGAGGATCAACTCATAGGCCGATCCCGAGGACTCCTTGAATTCCAGGGACGACTGGTATCGACCGGCGCGGAAAGTGGTGACCGAATAGGCGAACAGGTAGATTTCCGCCGTGGGGTATTTGTCCTCGATGTAGGCCTGAATACGCTTGATCCGCTCCTGCAGGAGCCCCTCCAGCCGCGTTCCCTCCCCGCTCCCTGCGATTACGCGGTTGCGCTTGATGAGGCGCATTAGCTCGAAGGCGACCAAATGGCGGTGTTTGCCCCAGGGATGGACGTGCAGGTCCACTTTCTTGCCGGCCGCCATTTCCTCGAAGTAGCGGTTGAGGAGCGGATACTGCTTCCGTATTTGCCGCTGGGCGTCTTCCTTGGGATGGGGCGAACTGGCGGACCCTCCCCGTTTTTCCCGGATCAGGGTATCGGCGATACGATCGGCGCGCCAACTTTGCTCCAGGTACAACGCCAGGGCCACCGCATCGTCGTTCCAGGCGGTGGGGTCGGAGGTCGGCGGGTGCAGATCGAAGATCACCTGCAGGTCCAGGTCGGAATCCCCCGATTTATGGCCGATGGTTCCGATGGAGCCGATGGATTGCACGATGGCGATCGGCCGATGCCCCGCCTCGCTCTTCCCGAAGGAGGACCCCTTCATCTCACTTCTGATGAATTGGTTGTATTCCTCCCTGAAGACGGGAGACAATTGTTCCAGCCCCCGCACACCGTGGGGGGCCCCTTCCACGTACAGGTTGGCGGTGCGGGTTTCCTCCACCTCCCTGGGGTTGCCGTTGGACCTCTCCACCCGGTGTGCGGTGTATTGCAGCGCCTCCATTTCGGGGTCGTTCACATGGAGCAGAAAGAGCACCTCGTAGAGGGCCTTGCGCATTTCCTCGTCGAAGGAACCCGCCGCCAACTGGAGCCGGGAATCATTATAGTCGGTATAAAAGGAGAGGCCGTTGGCAAGGCCATTGCTCAATTCGGCCCCCTGCTGACTGGATAGGGGGACATCGTACTCCAGGACGCCCATCAGTCCTTCCCTGGCAGGGGCGGGCGCCCTTGGGGCAGGTTCCGGGGTGCTACCCAAAAACTTGCGTTGTAATCTGCGAAATACCATGGTCCAGTCTGATCCGGGATCCCAAATCCGAAATTTTAGCCATCACGCAGGTCCGCGGTCCCGAAATTATAGTTTGAAATCGCTGGGTTCGTCCCTGCTTCTATTCCTGTCAAAAATTGAAGTCTTAATTCTATCAGGATTTGGATGGAATTGTCCCAATAATTTCAACATGCAATCCATTTCCGGTCTCAACCGCGAATGAGGAAATTCAATCCCGCGAGCACCAGCATGATCTCCACCATCCTGGCAAAAGTTTCGCCGGAGATACGTTCCAGTAACCCTTTACCAAGCAATGTGCCTGCCACCATGAAGGGAACCAGCACCAATCCGGCTATGAGGATGCGGGGCACGATCCAATCCGAGGCGCCGAAAACGGCCAGTTTGACGCCTTGCATGGCCACGGTGGCCAGGGCGTCCGTGCCGATATAGGCGCCCTTCAGCAATCCGAAGGCCAGGAAGAAGGGCGCCATCAATGGCCCCACGCTTCCTACGATGCCCGCCAGGAACCCGAACACGGCGCCCAGCGGGAGAAACCACGCGGGCGAACTCCAACCCGGCGGGCGGGGCCGCAGCCGCCCCCAGACTACCAGCGAGATCAGCAGGGCGCCCAGCAACCGGGTCAACACCTCAGGAGGGGTGACCGTGAACAGGTAGGTGCCCAGCACGACGGGAGGAACGGTGCCCAGCACGAACCACCCCACCACCGGAAACACGATTTCCCGGCGGTAGATCGCCATCCGGCTGAGATTGGCGGACAGGTTGGCGATGGTGATCACCGGCACGGCGTCCAGGATTCCGAAATAGAGCACCAGCACCGGCAGCAGCAGGGTCGAACCCCCCGAACCCGCCACCGATCCGATGAAGGCGGAGAGCAGGGCGAATCCTCCCAGCACCAGGAAATCCCAGAACCCGTTCACGCCGTCCCGGCCTTCCCGGAGGGAAGAAGATGCGCCGGATATCCGGCCGGAAGTTCGATTGCTGCCATGGGATTGATTTCCTTGGGCTTGTGGTCCGCGATGGGGTGGGAGGGAACTCGAGGGACCATGGATGGCGCGGAAAAGGGCCGCGCCCTCCTGCAATTCCCGGCATGGTGGTTCCCGGCATGGTTCGGCTAGGAATCGTCAGGCGGCGCCCGTGCGGCGGTAGCGCCCTCCGTCCTCGGCAATCCGTCCTTTCTCGATCAGGATTCCCAGATGCCCCTCCAGGCACATCCGCTCGACGTCCTCCACGTATACCTCGTAATACGATTGAGGGTACATGAAGCGGTGTGCCACCAGTTGTTGCAGGGATTTCCCCTCCTCCCCGATGACCCGGAGAATGTCCTCTTCCCGTTCGTCGACCTTGCCGCGGAAGGCCCGCAGCAGTTCCAGGAAGGTCTCCCTTCCGGTAATCACGCCTTTGTGGTGAAAGGTAATCCACACACCGGCTTCCATGTGTTCGATGCGGGCCAGGGTGTCCTTGAAGGCCTTCAGGTCCGAACAGGCGTCGCCGTAGTACGGGCCGAATCCGGACAGGTCGATGTCCCCGATGAAGGCGATTCCCCCAGGCTCCACCATCAGCACGCTGTGGCCGCCGGTGTGTCCGGGCATGTGGATGGAGCGCACCGTCACCCCACCCCCCAGTTCCCAAACCGTTCCGTCCGGGAACCCCGTGGCGTCCGGACGGGGCTGGAAGTGGAATTCCCGGGTGATCTTTTCCACCATCTTTTCGCCGGTGGCCGGGCCATAGCCATAATGCTTAACCATTCCCTCCACGCTCCGGATGGCCGCGAGGTCCTCGTGGGGCGCCTGCACCGGCACATCCGGGAGCAGATGCAGCCCGGCGGTGTGGTCCTCGTGGGTATGGCCCAATATTATGAGGTCCGTGCCGTCGAATACGGAGCCCAGGGAGTTGGCCAGCAGCGGCGTATCGAATATGACTTTGCTGTCCGCCCCTTCCACCACCACCTGGTTGCCATCGGGATATTTGCCGTTTTTGTTCCCGAAATAGACGGTGACCGGCCCGATTTTCATGGTTGGAACTGTCATACAATCCGCACCCTGCTCCTGGTTGATGGACGCCGCCGCCTCGTTTGTCATGCCCTTGTTGCCCAGGATGATAACCCGCCATGGCGGAAAGGCCGCATGGGTGAAGTACCGGTTTTCGGGGCGGGGGTCAATTTGCGGCTTCGGCAGGAAGCGGCTGATTGCAAATAGAAGCCCGCTTATGCCCCTGAAATCAAGGATGGCTTCCGATTATTCGCTTCCAATTGTGACTCCATTCAGAGGAAGGTCCCTTTTATTCGGAAATCGGGCTTGATTTGACAACGGCGGGCCGGAAACCCATATTAGGAGCCTATTCTTCATGCTTGGGAAGAACGAAAAACCAGATCCGACATTTCTTTCCAATACTTCCCCGGTTGCGGCGGCAATCAGGATGTTTTGGTTCAGGGCTAGCTTGTAACCAGGGATGATCCGTGAGGAATCCGGCACCGCGCCATTCCTTACCCATCGATCAGGGAAAATTCATCATGGCTTCCAAGGACAAATACCCCCACCACCCCGGCGTGTACCAGATGGCAGACGACCTGCGGGCCGGCAGGGTCACGCGGCGGGAATTCCTCCGCACCGTCACCCTGCTGGGCGTGACGGCCCCGGTGGCCTACGCCATGGCGGGTTGTGAGACCAAGACCGATGCGCCGGCCACATCCGGCGGCGGCAAGCAGGGCGGGAATCTGCGCGTTTCCATGCGCTGCCAGGAAATGACCGATCCCGCCACCTTCGACTGGACGGAAAAATCCAACGTGGCCCGGCAATCGCTGGAATATATGACCATCACCGGCCCGGACAACATTACCCGCCCCTACCTCTGCGAAAGCTGGAAAGCCTCCGACGACCTGAAAACCTGGACCCTCAGCCTGCGCAAGGGGGTCAAATGGTCCAATGGGGACGACTTCAACGCCGACGACGTGGTGTTCAACTTCGAGCGCTGGCTGGATCCCAAGACCGGCTCCTCCAATCAGGGGCTGTTCAGTTCCATGGTCACCAGCGAGGGCAAGAAGAAGTCGATGACCCCCGGCGCGGTGGAAAAGGTGGACGGCCACACCGTGCGCCTGCACCTGAACCGGGCCGAACTGGCCATTCCCGAGAACCTGTACAACTACCCCACCGCCATCGTTCACCGCCGTTTTTCCGAGGAGGGCGGAAGCTTTTCCAAGAATCCGGTGGGCACCGGCCCCTTCGAGTTGAAGGAATATTCAGTGGGGCAAAAGGCCGTCCTCAAGCGCCGCGAGGGGTATTGGGGCAAGCCGGTCTTCCTGGACCAGATCACCTACATCGATCACGGGGACGAGGCCTCCGCCGGCCTGGCCGCCCTGCAATCCGATCAGGTGGACATGGTGTACGAGGCCTTCGTGGAGCAGTTGGAGGTGGTTTCCAGCATCGAGGGCGCCAAGCTCTATGAGGCCGTGACCGCGCAAACCGGCGTGGCCCGGATGCAGGTGGACAAGAAGCCCTTCGACGATCCCAAGGTGCGCATGGCCGTGCGCGTGTGCCAGGATCACCAGAGACTGCTCGACCTCGCCTACCGGGGCCGGGGCGCGCCCGCCCAGGATCATCACGTGGCGCCGGTCCATCCCGAATATGCCCAGATGGAAACCCCCAAGCAGGATTACGATCTGGCCAAAAAGCTGCTCAAGGAAGCCGGCTATCCCGACGGAATCGATCTGAAGATCGACTGCAAGAAGGAGCCGCCCTGGGAGGTGGCCGTGGCCCAGGCCCTGGCGGAAATGTGCAAGCCGGCGGGAATCCGCATCAAGATCAACGTGATGCCCAACAGCAACTATTGGGAAATCTGGGACAAGACGGCCTTCGGGTTCACTGCCTGGACCCACCGGCCCCTGGGGGTGATGGTGCTCAACCTGGCCTACCGCTCGGGCGTTCCCTGGAACGAGACCCACTACAACAATCCCGGGTTCGACCGGGCACTCGATCTGGCCAGTGCCACCATCGATGTCGGCGAGCGCCGCAAGCACATGGAAAAACTGCAAAAAATACTGCAGGAGGATGCCATTATCGCCCAGCCCCTGTGGCGCTCGGTATTTGCGGCCAGCAACGCCAAGGTGCAGAATTATAAGCTGCACCCGACCATATATCATCAACTCAACGAGGTGTGGCTGGGATAACCGGCAGCGGTATAGGGCGCGGGAATGGGAGCGGGAATCCCGGAACGGTCCGGGCCGCGCCCAAATCGTGAGCCGGAGTACCGGCCACGGTCCGCCTGCGGGCTTTTCCACCATTGCTTCTTCCATGATGGCGCATCACTAAATCCGCACTGCTCCCTGGGCCGGCTATCGCTCTGGCCGCCCGGAGGCGGACGTGCGGCCCTACCCTGGGGGAGGAATTCCGAGGAACCCGTCACCCCATCCCGGATGAAGCCGAACCGGGCGGATTGCACGATGATGAAAATCCCGTGATGAAAATCCCATGACGAAATTCATCGCCAAGCGGTTTCTGTTGACCCTGGCCACCATGTTCGTGGCCTCCCTCGCGGTCTACCTTTCGTTGGAGCTATCCCCCGGCGACGTGGCGGTCAAGGTGTTGGGCCCCTACTCCACCCAGGAGCAGCGGGAGATATGGAACGAGGCCCACGGTTTTCACGATCCGCTCCATATCCGCTATTTCCGCTGGCTGGGCAACACGGTGCAGGGGGATTTCGGGGAATCCACGCGCTTCAAGGTGCCCATCTCCGAGATTCTCTGGCCCCGGCTGGGCAGAACCGCCCTGCTGGGCGCGATGGTGTTTCTGATCGTGATTCCCCTCTCCCTCACCCTGGGAATGCTGGCGGGCATGAAGGAGGGGTCGCTGCTGGACCGGTTCATATCCATCCTCAGCGTTATCACCACCTCCGTGCCGGAATTTGCCAGCGCGGTGCTGCTGGCCGGGGTATTCGTGTTTTGGCTGGTGTGGCTGCCGGGAACGAGCACCATGAGCAACGGGTTCTCCCTGCGGGAGATGATCCTGCCGGTGATGGTTTTGGTGCTCTACGATTTCGGCTACATCGCCCGCATGACCCGCGCATCGATGGTGGAGGTGATGACCCGGCAATATATCCGCACGGCGGTGCTCAAGGGCCTCCCCTACCGGCGGGTGATCGTACGCCACGCCATGCGCAATGCCCTGATCACGCCCTTCACGGTGATCATGCTCCAGTTCAACTGGCTGCTCTCCGGGGTGGTTGTGGTGGAATTCTTCTTTGCCTACAAGGGCTTCGGCGGACTGTTGCTGGAAGCCGCGCTCAACAAGGACTGGTTCCTGATCCTGGCCTGCACGATGGTCTCCGTCCTGGTGGTGGTGGGCGCGCAGACCGTCCAGGATATCGGGTACGCCTTTCTCAATCCACGCATTCGATTTAAATAGTTGAATAGGAATCCGCCCCCATGACCGAAATCCTTACCCGACAGAGGGCCTACCTCCAGGGGCTGGCCCGGTTCGTGCGTGCCATCGCGCTGCTCCGGGAAAGCACCGCCGGGATGATCGGCGCCGGCCTGGTGGTGTTCTGGGTGCTGGTGGCGCTGTCGGCACCCTTGATTTCGCCCTATCCCCCCAACGCAAACCAGGTGCCCTACGCCAGCCCCATGACGGCGGACCCGCAGGGCGGGATTTTTCTGCTGGGCACCGACCACCTGGGGCGCGATATCCTTTCCCGGGTGATCTGGGGTTCGCGCACGGTGCTGGTGTACGCCACCCTGGCCACTCTGTCCGCCAATCTGGTGGGCATCCTGATGGGCCTGGCCGCGGGGTATTACCGGGGGTGGGTGGACGAGATCCTCTCGCGCATCGGGGAGCTGGTGCTGGCCTTCCCGGTGCTGGTGCTCTACATCCTCATCATCTCCACCATCGGCTCTTCCGGGATCAACATTATCCTCGCCGTTACGTTCGTCTCCGCCCCGGCCATCATGCGCATCGTCCGCGGGCTGGTGCTCGAGGTGCGGGTGCGCGACTATATCGCCGCCGCCCAAATGCGGGGGGAAAATCCCTGGTTCATCATGCTGGTGGAGATTCTCCCCAACGTGCGCGGGCCGCTGGTGGTGGACGGCTGCATGCGGATGGGCTACGTGACCATCACCATCGGGGTGCTGGGCTTTCTGGGCCTGGGGCTGCCCCCGCCCGACCCCGACTGGGGCGGGATGATCAACGAGACCCGTTCCATGGCGCTTTTCGCGCCGCACATGACCCTGTTTCCGAGCATCGCCATCTCTTCCCTGGTGCTGGGCCTGAACCTGCTGGCCGATGGTGTCCGTGAAGTTTCCATGAATGCCTGACCACCTCGCCCAACCCGGAATGAAAAACCATGCGTGAAACCCAAACCGGCCCGGAACCCGTCAACAAGGCCCCACTGCTGCAGGTGGAAGACCTGTGGCTGGGCTATCGCACCCGGGGCGGAATCGTTCCGGCCGTGCGCAAGGTGAACTTCGAGCTGGACCGGGGAGAAAGCCTGGGGCTGGTGGGAGAATCCGGCTGCGGAAAATCCACCCTCGCCTATGCCGTGGTCAACTACCTGGGCCGCACCGGACTGCGCCTGCGGGGCCGCGTGCTCTACCAGGGCCGGGATATTGCCTCGTTGTCCAGCGAGGCGTTGCGGGCCCTGCGCGGGCAGGAAATCGCCATGGTCTACCAGGATCCCATGAGTTCCCTCAATCCGGTGCTTACCATCGGGGAGCAGTTGATGGAAGTGCCCCGGGTGCACGAGAACGCAGGCGCGGACGAGGCCCGCCAGCGCGCCGTGGAAATCCTGGGGGAGGTGCACCTGCCCGATCCCGATTCTGTGATGGCGCGCTACCCCCACCAGCTTTCCGGCGGGCAGCAGCAGCGGGTGGTGATCGGCATGGCCCTGATGGGCAAGCCGCAGTTGCTGGTGATGGACGAGCCTACCACGGGGCTGGACGTAACCATCGAGGCGGCCATCCTGGAGTTGATCGCCGAGTTGCGCCAGCGGCGCCAGATGGCCATGCTCTTCATCAGCCACAACCTGGGTACCGTGATGCGGGTCTGCGACCGGCTGGGGGTGATGTACAGCGGGGAGTTGGTGGAAGAAGGCGGCATCCTGGAGGTCTTCAACGCCCCCAGTCACCCCTATACCCGTGGCCTGCTGGAATGCCTGCCCACCATCGACAATGGCAAGAACTCGGTCACCCTCAAGCCCATTCCGGGCCAGGTGCCGCCGGTGGCCAGCGACAGCCCCGGGTGCGTGTTTTCTCCCCGCTGCGCGCACAGCCAGGACGGCCTTTGTACGGAAGGGGAACTTCCCTTCGCGCCCCTGCCGGGTCACCCGGGGCACCGCACCCGTTGCGTCCGCCAGGAGGAGATCCCCGCCTGGGTTCCGCCCAAAACCCCTGCGGCCGGGGAGAAGCCCGCGCCGGCCGAATCCGAGCCGTTGCTGCGAATCGAACAGCTTCACAAGATCTACGACGCCGGAGGCGGGCAGTTCTTCGCCAAGGCCGGCAGCGGCATCCACGCCCTCAACGGCATTTCCTTCTCCGCGGCCAAGGGCCAGACGGTGGCCGTCGTGGGCGAGTCCGGCTGCGGGAAGTCCACCCTGGCCAAGGTGGTGACCGGCCTGGAGGCCGGGAGCAATGGCTCCATCCGCTTCCAGGACGTGGAACTGGCCAACGCCAGCGTTGAAGAACGTCCCCTGGAGATCAAGCGGGCCGTGCAGATGGTCTTTCAGCATCCCGACGGCACGCTTAACCCCAGCCATACGGTGGGTTTCACCATCGCCCGCACCCTGCGGCAACTGGCCTCCATACCGGCAGGGGAGATGAAGCGGGCTGTGGAAAAATTATTGGCGAAGGTCAACCTGCCCGCGCAGTATTCGAAGCGCCTGCCCCGCCAGCTTTCCGGTGGGCAAAAGCAGCGGGTGGCCATCGCCCGGGCATTGGCCGGCAATCCGGAACTGGTGGTGGCGGACGAGCCGGTTTCCTCCCTGGACGTCTCGGTGCAGGCCGCCATTCTCAACCTGCTGTTGAGCATCCAGAAAGACAACGACACCACCCTGATCTTCATCTCCCACGACCTGGCCGTGGTGCGGTTTCTGGCAGACCACGTCTGCGTGATGTATCTGGGGCGGATCATGGAATTCGGGAGGGTGGAGGACGTGTTCGCGCCGCCCTACCACCCCTACACCGAAGCGCTGCTTTCCGCCGCGCCCGTGGCCAACCCCGGCGCCGGTCAGCGCCGCATCGTGCTGGAGGGCAACCTGCCCAACCCGGCGGAGGCGCCCCGGGGCTGCCCCTTCCAGACCCGCTGCCCCCGCAAGCTGGGCGCGGTGTGCGAAGAGGAGATTCCTCCCGAGCACAAGCTGGAGTCCGGCCACCGCATCGCGTGCCACATTCCCCTTCCCGAGCTTCAGGCCGTCGAACCGGTGCTGGCCCAGACCAACCGGGGGGCAGGGGATTGAAGGCGGCCCGGCGCCTGGATTGATCCCCGGGGGAAGATCATGCCAGGATGACCCGGCCCGGCGCGCGGACGTCACCTTCAACTCATCCCTATCCGACCGGCCATGATTCCCTGCCCGCCCCCCGATTTCGAGCCCCGCAAGCCCAAGGTGGCCTTTCCACTGGGCGCCGCTGATTGCCACTTTCATGTCTTCGGGCCCCAGAGCCGGTACCGCTATGCCGATCAGCGCAGCTATACCCCGCCGGAGTGCCTCCTGGAGCACTACTTTCAGCTGATGTCCGTGGTGGGCATCGAGCGGGCCGTGCTGGTGCAGCCCTCGGTTTACGGCACCGACAATCAGGCGCATCTGGACGCGCTGGCCGAGGCGAAAGGGCGCGGCCTGGAATTCCGCATGGTGTCGGTGCTGGACGAGACGGTCTCCGACGGCGAATTGCAGCGCATGAACGACGCGGGCGTGGTGGGGGTGCGCTTCAACATCATGAATCTGGGCGGCATTTCCCTGGAAATGCTGGAGCGGATGGCGGAACGGATCGCTCCCCTGGGCTGGCATCTGCAACTGTTCGCCAACGCCGGAACCCTGGCCAACCTGGAAAACCGGCTGGCCGCCCTGCCCGTGCCCCTGGTGATCGATCACATGGGCCATATCGCGGGCGAACAGGAACTGGGGCACTACGGCGCCCAGGCCCTGATCCGGCTGGTACAGGGGGGCAATACCTGGGTCAAGCTCTCCGCCGCCTACCGCCTTACCGCCGAGGAGCATCCCCCCTATTCCGACGTCGCCCCTCTGGCCCGGGCCCTCATCGAAGCCGGCCCCCGGCGGATGTTGTGGGGAACGGACTGGCCGCATCCCATGTTGCACCAGCGCCCCATGCCCAACGACGGTGATCTGGCCGACCTGCTCGCCGATTGGGCGCCGGACGAGAAGACCCGCACCGCCATCCTCGTCGGCAACCCCGCCAACCTCTACGGATTCTCCCACCTGTCATGACGGGAGGGACGCACCTCCCCCTTCCCAGAGAGAGGGGAGCACGGCGAACTGAAACTACGGACTGCTTTGGAACCGCCGATGAATCCTTCGACAGGCCCTTCGACAAGCTCAGGACAAGCTCAGGACATGGCGCGGATAAACGCAGATGGATTGGCGAACTGCCGACCCCACCCCTCCCTGCGGACGACACCTCCCTACCTGACCGTGACCCAAGGGCGCATTGCCATTCCCTGCCCGCAATGTAATTTGTAGGGTTGTTCCATTATGGCCGGGGAAACTCTTCCTCGGCCTGGCCCGAGTCCCAACGGAGACCCTGTTATCAGCATGGAAGAGCATCACGATCCGCGCACGATGCGCCTGGAAAAACTGGCCCGGCTGCGCGAGATGGGCGTCGAGCCCTACCCCTACCGCTTCCGGCCCACCCACAAAGCCGCGCAATTGAATGAGCAGGGCGACGCCCTCATCGAAAGCGGGGAGGAGGTGGCGCTGGCGGGCCGTCTGATGGCGATGCGGGAGATGGGCAAGGCCGCCTTCGCCCACATCAAGGACAACCACGAGCGTATCCAGATCTACGTGCGCCAGGACGTGGTGGGCGGGGAGGCCTTCCAGGTGTTCGGATTGTGCGACCTGGGGGACTACCTGGGGCTGCACGGCGCCATGATGCGCACCAGGACCGGGGAGCTGACTCTGCGGGTGTCGCGCCTGGAACTGCTGGCCAAGGCCATCCGCCCCCTGCCCGTGCCCAAGGTGGAGGTGAAGGATGGGGAGGAGGTGGTGCACCACGAGGTGCGCGACGTGGAGTTCCGCTACCGGCAGCGCTATGCGGATCTGGCCCTCAACGACGAGGTGGCGCGGGTCTTCCTCAACCGTTCGAAAATCGTCCAGGCCATCCGGGAGTACATGATGGGCCAGGGCTACCTGGAGGTGGAAACCCCGGTGCTCCAGGTGGTCTACGGGGGCGCGGCGGCCACGCCGTTTTCCACCCACCACAAGGCGCTGGATATCCCGCTCTACCTGCGCATCGCCACCGAACTGTTCCTCAAGCGGTTGGTGGTGGGTGGCTACGACCGGGTCTTCGAGATCGGCAAGGATTTCCGCAACGAGGGCATCGACCGCTCCCACAATCCCGAATTCACAATGGTGGAGTTCTACGAGGCCTATGCGGACTACAACGACATGATGGAGCACTTCGAGGCCATTTACGAGGCCTGCGCCCTGGCCGTCCATGGCGGCACCAAATTCGCCTACCAGGGCCAGGAACTGGACGTGAAGCGCCCCTGGCGGCGCATGACCATGGCCGAGGCGTTACAGGAACTGGGGGGAATCGACTTCGCCGCGCTGTCGGACGCGCAGGTGCAAGCCGAACTGCAATCCCGGGAACTCACCATGGAGGATGGGTACAACCGGGGCCTGGCCATGGCGGCGTTGTTCGAGGAAACCTGCGAGGCGCAGTTGATCCAGCCCACCTTCATCATCGACTTCCCCAAGGAAACAACGCCGCTGTGTAAGCAGCACCGGGAGCACCCGGAACTGGTGGAGCGCTTCGAGCCCTACATCGCCGGGTGGGAGGTAGGCAACGCCTACTCCGAGCTCAACGATCCCCAGGTGCAGGCTGCGTTGTTCGAGGAGCAGGTGCTGTTGCGCCAGGGCGGGGACCTGGAGGCCCATCCCTTCGACGCGGACTTCCTGCGGGCCATGGAATACGGCATGCCCCCCATGGGCGGAGTCGGGCTGGGGGTGGACCGCATGGTGATGCTGCTGCTGGACCAGCCCACTATCCGCGACGTGCTGCTCTTCCCCACCATGCGCCCGGAGAAGGATTGATCAGACTTCGCACCAAACCCCGTGGGAACCCGGCCTCCCGGGCGTAGCGTTCATGAGCCCTCCCCGGTTGTATTCCCCGGGGAAAATCATATATGGATTGAGGGACTTTCCCGGCGATGCGTCCGGTGCCGGAAACCCGTTTGCCTCAACGCCTTTGGAAATGCTGTGAATGCCGTGGATGCCCCATGAAATACCTCGCTGCAATTCTGCTGGGATCTTTCCTCCTCGCCCTGTCGGCCCTGGCCCCGCCGGTGCGCGCCCAGGACCAGTCCCCGGCGGCGTCCTCTGAGGAGTCCTCTGTGGAGTCCGCACCGGCGCAGGCGGAGGAGAGCAGGTCCGCATCCGGGGAAAATGAGGGCGGAGAAGCAAGCGCAGGCGGCTCCAATCTCCATTTCGGGATCGACCTGATTACCTCCCACGCCTTCACCTATACCAGTCTGGACGACACGGCGAGATTCAACGGCTTCAAACTCTCCCTGACCCTCACCCCCCGGGAGGGAGTGGGTTTCGGCATGGTGGCCGAATCCGGCATCCTCACCGGGGGCGTGCACGTTCAGAACGGCCTGATCTTCACGCTGGATGGGGATTACCGGTTGTTGGGAGCGATCCTCGAGTTCAACAAGCCCCTCAGGATCAGCCCCGGGGGGAGGCGGCGGGCCTTCTTCGAATTGCTGCACGGTGGGAGCGACGTCGAGGAGGTAGCGGGCATCTCCATCTTCCGGATGGGATTTTCCGATTATTCCTTCGGAAATACCGGAGTGACCCTGGGAGGAACCCTCGGCCTGGTGTACCTGTTATTGGAGAAGGATTCCGGGCTGGAGCGCTCCAAGGACGATCTGGATCTCCTGTTGAGCCTGTTCATGGGCTACCTCTTTTGATCCCGCTTCCGTGGCCGCGTAATACCCCGGACCAGACCCGGCTGAGCAATGAAACGCTGTGAGGATCGCCGCATGAAAAACATCGCTGTCATTCTGGTGGGCTTCTTTTTCCTTGCCACGCCCACCCTGGCCCGGAGCCAGCCACCAGCAGGGTTCGCCACACCTGCTTCATCGCCCTACGCGCCATTGCAATTCCGCACCTTGGAGGAACTGAAGGCGGCATTTCCCAACGCGGAAATCCGGGAGGTGAAGCCGGGGGAACTCCGCAAAATTCTGCGGGAATACGAGGCGCTGGGATACCAGGCCATTCCCCTGCCCCTCATGAAAGCCCAGAAAAAGAAGCAGGACGAGGATGAAAAAGAGAAAGAGAAGGAGAAAGAAGAGGAGAAGGATAGCGAAAGAATGGAGCGCAGAGGTCCTGGCTGGTTAAATCTGAGCCTGAATGTCGGAAGTGGAGGAGGCGGTGGGGGAGACGATGGGGCGATCATCCTCCTGCTGGTGATCGCCTTCATCGTGATCGCCGTCCTGCTGGTGGCCATGGGCAAGGTCACCTATGAGCTGATCGAGAATCCCGCAAAGGTCGATTCCGTCATCGGGTTCGATCTCATCTATTCCGGATTCTCCTACGAAGCGCCGGACGAGGACGACCCCTCCGCCGATCTCGTCGTCGAGAACGGCCAGCTTGCCGGGCTCAGATTCTCCTTTTCCCTGGTCGGCTCCCAAGGGCATGAAATGGGGCTGATCTCCGAAATCGGCCGGATCCAGGGGACGTTCCCCATCCAGGGGAGCGCGGTGAACCTGGAATTGCAAGGATCCTACGGACTGATCGGTGTAATGGCGGGATGGTACAATTCCGCCCGCACCTTCCGGCTGACAGGGGAGGTGATGGATGGAATCAGCGACCGGGAGGAAATCCGGCGGGTGTCCATCGCCCGGATGGGGGCGACCTTTCATCCATCCGGGGACGAGGGGTTCTACCTCGGAATGCATCTGGGAACCCTCTACCTGAAATTGCGGGAAGAGTTGGGCTTCGTGCGGTCGGTGGGGGATTTCAACCTGATCTGGTCCTTCAATATGGGCTACCGCTTTTAAACCGTACGGAGTGCCCACCGGGTTTCTGGTGCCCCCACCAGCCTCCCGGCTTCCCATCGGGCTAACAGGAAGCAGTCTCAAAAATACGTGTGCGCCGCGCACTTCGAGACGCTCGCTTCGCTCGCTCCTCAGCAACACGGTTAAGAAAGCCCGATTCCCTGAGATCCAGGGACGGACACGCTTGTCCGTCCCGTCATGGAAGGCTCCGAAGGAATCCATCTCGAAGGGCCGGGATTTTGCCAATATTCCATTTTTGAGACTGCTTCGGGCCTATTCCTGGCGGGACTGGCCCAGTGCCTTCCAGAGACAATAGGTGGCCAGCCCGCGGT
>CAZOXD010000066.1:16975-22797 GCA_964583525.1 uncultured Pseudomonadota bacterium | reverse complement strand
TTCGGCCCGAATTCTCTATCCGGCATTCTGCCGGGTTGTCCCCGCAAACCTCCACTCCGCGAGCCCCATGCCCGAGCACGCATCCTCCACCGCCTCTGGAGAGTCCATCGCCTCCGGAGTTTCCGCCGTCTCCGCCGATTCTCCCGCTGGGCCGCAATCCACCCCTCCCGAACGGCCGGTTCTCTCCGGCGCGGGGAGGGAGGTGGGCTCGATCCTGGAGCGGGTGCTGGAAGGACGGGAGGTCTCGCCCTCCCAAGGAGAGCGGCTCTTCGATGCCGTGGGCGGGGAGTTGAGCCCCCTTTTCGCCACGGCGGACTACCTGCGCCATCAGGCGGTGGGCGATTTGGTGACCTACGTCGTCAACCGCAACATCAATTTCACGAACGTTTGCGTGAAACGCTGCGGATTCTGCGCGTTTTCCCGGGGCCACGCGGCTCGGGAGGGATACCTGCTCCCTACGGGTGAGATCGTGCGCCGCACCCTGGAAGCGCGGGAGATGGGCGCCACCGAGGTCTGCCTGCAAGCGGGCCTCGCCCCCGGCATCGACGGCTGGTACTACGTCGATCTGGTGCGCGAAGTGAAGCGGCAGGCGCCGGAGATCCACATTCATGGCTGCTCTCCCGAAGAGGTTCTCTATGGCTCCGAATTGGCCGGTGTGAGCGTGCGGGAATACCTGACGGCTCTCAAGGAGGCCGGGTTGAACAGCCTTCCCGGCACTTCCGCGGAAATTCTGGTGGATGAAGTGCGGGACCGCATCTCCCCGGGGCGCATCACCACCGCGCAATGGCTGGATCTGATCGCCACCGCGCACGAGTTGGGGATTCCTTCCACATCCACCATCATGTATGGGCACCTGGAAACCTCCCGCCACAAGGCCGGCCATCTGGCAACCCTGCGCACATTGCAGAAGGAGACGGGAGGCATCACGGAATTCGTTCCGCTGGGCTTCATCTACGAGGACGCTCCCATGTTCCAGAAGCATCGCCCGGAGGGATTGCGCACGGGGCCCAGCGGCATCGAGACCATGAAGATGTACGCCCTGGCCCGAATCATGTTGCACGGTTGGATTTCCAACATCCAGGTGTCCTGGGTGAAGGAAGGGCCCAAGCTGGCCCAGGTGGGAATGATGGCCGGCGCGAACGACCTGGGCGGGACGCTCATCAACGAGAGCATCTCCACCTCCGCCGGAGCCCGGCACGGTCAGTTGCAGACCCCGGCGGCATTCCGCGCCATGGCCAGGGAGATGGGCCGCGTGCCCGCGGAGCGTTCCACGGACTACCGGATTCTGCGCACCTTCGCCGATCCGTCCGAAGACCCCTGCGACCCCCTGGACCGCCTGGAAAACGCATCCGGTCAATTCGGTTCCTATGGGGAATTGGTCGCCGAAGAGCGCTTCCGCTTCAGGGATGCCTACTCCAATGGCAGGATCGGCGCCATGAATGGCACAGGGGATGGCACCGTGAATGGCACAGAGAATGTCACCGAAACGGGCGCCAATGGATCCTCCGTGAGTTCCCCGCAGGCCGCCTCGGGAGAAAAGGACGTTCCCGCACCCGGGGAAGGTCCAGCCGATTGATCCCGATCCGGGCCGCCTTCGAGGGCCGGACACGCCTGTCCGGCCCGGGGAGGTAGGAAAATGGCGCCCGCCCTCCAGCGGGCAGGGACGCCCGCGCCACTATAATTTTTTTTTCGCACCAGATGAATTCATGAAAAATTTTGCGAGGTTGCGCCCGATTCCCCTGGAAAAATAGGGGATTTCCTGGGGAACCCTTGGAATGCGATAGGTAGTTGGCCTATACTTAGGGTGAGCCGGATCTTCCGGGAAAAGGCCGGCAACGATGAATTCCTCTTGCCTGTCTAACCCAAAGAGCGTTGTATGTGCGGGGGGGCAATCGATCATGAAATCGCAGGCGGGTTGCGAGGAAGGCCGTGGAATCGCAAATCCCGGAATGAACGGAGCGATCGATCGAATCACCGGGGAACGAACCCGCCCGGCCTTTCCAACAAGGAGAAATATTGTGACCATTTTGCGCGCGGGAATCCTCCTGCTCGTCTTCGTTCTATCCCTTCCATTCCTGGCGCTTGCGCCGGGAGGGATTGCTTCCTTCGCCGCGGGGGAGGCCTGGGCGGAAAGCCGTACGGAAATTTCCATTTATTCCCTGGAAACCGGCAGCCTTGTCTTCCGGGGCAAGGAAACCGAAGAGGTGAAGGACGGCCGGCTTACCAGAATCACCATCTACACGACACCGGCCGGCAAGCCCATCCAGGAAAAGAAGTCCGTTTACCGGATCGAAGGCTTGGTGCCGGAACTGTATACCATGAAGGATTTGCGTAGCGGGGAAACCGAGGAATTGCGCAAGGATGGGAATACCATCCACATGAGCGCCCGGGAAAACAAGGACGAGGACCTGGACAGCGATACCGAGGACTGGGAACCCGGCAGCTTGTTCAGCGCCGCGCTGGTGGCCTACATGCGGATCGTGTTGGACCGGTTGATGAACGGGGAGGAGGTGGAATTCTCCTTCTATGCCCCCAGCAGGCAGGCGGTCTACACCTTCCGCTTCGTGTTGGACGAGGAAAGGACCGCCGCCGCAAAGGAGGCCATCGTGATCGTGATGGAGCCCGGAACCTGGCTGGTGCGCCGGCTGGTCGATCCGCTCTATTTTTACTTGGGGAAGAAGGCCCCCCACCCCCTGTTGGAATACCGGGGACGCACCACCATCCGCACCCTGGAGGGGGACACCCAGGACCTGCGGGTCACCTACACCACACTGGAGTAACGCTCGCGGGAAGCGCGCCGAAAGGGGGGTCCAGGGGAGGCTTGGCATCGTACACAGCGATCCAAGGAGATTCTCCGCTGGTTCTCCGCTGGTTCCGGAGTTGCGGTGGATGACGCTTCCCTCGCGGACGCTTGAATTGTTCCCTTTCCCGGGTTATTTCCTACCTGCGATCCATCTCCCAAAACCGCCATCGGACTCGATACGAAAGGAAGGCTTGCCATGAAGTATGGATTTTCCCTGATTATGCGGGGCAACGAGGCCACGGTGGACGCCTTTGTCAAGATGGCGCAGAAGGCGGAGGAGTTGGAGATCGACGCCCTGTGGTGCAGCGCGCACATCGTCGTTCCGCCTCAGGGACGCTCCCATTACGCGAATATTCCGGGCGCGAAATACCCCGATACCTGGAAGGAGCGCTATTGGGAGCCGGTATCCGTGCTCAGCTACCTGGCTGCCCACACCAGGAAGATCAACCTGGGCACCAGCATTACCGTGCTGCCCATGCACAATCCCTTCGAAATCGCCAAGCAGGTGGCCGAGATCGACCAGTTCAGCAACGGCCGGTTCGTGTTCGGCGTGGGGGTGGGTTGGTTCGAGGAGGAGTTCGAGGTGTTGGGGCAGGACTTCCACAACCGGGGCGCGCGCACCGACGAGGCGCTGGATCTGATGCGCACCCTCTGGGAGCCCGATCCGGTGAATTTCGAGGGGAAGTACTACCAAGTGAAGGACGCCTACTTCGCCCCCAAACCCGTGCAGGAACCCCATCCCCCCATCTGGATCGCCGGGAACAGCAAGCCCGCCATGCGCCGCGCGGCGCGGGTGGGCGATGCGTGGCACCCCGTGCGCCCGGACCCGGCAACCCTGGCCGCCAGCATCGCGGAACTGCGGGCCATGGCCGATGAAGCCGGCCGCGCCCCGGGCAGCGTGGAGACGGCGGTGAAGTGCCCCCTGCTCTTCCAGGACTCCCCTCCCGGGGAAGGGCAGGCCCCCACCCAGGGCCGCCCCCAGGACATCATCGATGCCATAAAACGCTACGAGGACGCGGGGGCCAACTACTACGTGTTCGACTTCGTCCCGGAAGCCTTCGACATGGCCATGGAAACCATGGAGCGCTTCGCCAACGAGGTGCGGCCCAAGCTGTAAGCTTTGTTTAGTAATTGAGGTGACTATGAGTAAGAAACCTGATGAAAAATTTGCTTTTGCATTTCATGCAGGAGCTACTATTCCTAGAGATAGTGAACCAAATCATAAAATATTCTCTGAATTTCCGGACAGAGGGAACTATTTCGTAATCGATGATTATTTTGTTGTAGTTAAGATAAGCAGAACTACGAAACCCTTCTGGGGTGTTGATGCAAGCGTAATAAATCTCCTAATTCGCCAACCAAATTTTGCCGTTGTTCTATTGCAAAACGCCAAAGAAGGGTATTGCTTTACAAAAAATGAAGTCCTCAAGAATCTGAATTCTAGATGGAAGTTACGGAAGGAAGATAACAACTATAAAATCAACATGCCATTACCAGATTCTCTATTCTTCAAAAACACCGACGAATTTCTAGAAATCGCGAAATTTGCAAAACACCAAAGAACAGAAGAACAGGATGATGCATTTTTCAAGCATTATGGGTTCAGCAAAAAGGAATTCATTCTTGCCTTGAAAAGTTGATCACTTAACCATCCTGGAGTGTAGCAGTTTTCCCTCCTTGCGTGTGGGGATGGAGGAAATACGGCCACGATACATCATGGGAAGGCACCCCTCCACGTGTACGGGGAGGGGAGACACCGCGTAAGCGGTGTGGGGGAGGGGTTCCCCCCGAAATCTCATCACTACTTGGATTTTTATAAATCCATCCAAAGAAGAATACAGGAAACCCCCATGACCACAGCCAACGGCTCCCTCCCCCTTTCCCGTTTCACCGTGCTGGACCTGACCCGGGTGCGGGCCGGGCCCACCTGCGTGCGCCAGTTGGCGGACTGGGGGGCCGACGTGATCAAGGTGGAAACCCCCGCCTCGGTGGAAGGCAACGCCGCCCTGGGGGGGCCGCGCCATGGGCCCGATTTCCAGAACCTGCACCGCAACAAGCGCTGCATCACCCTCAACCTGAAAGAGGCAGAGGGACTGGCGCTGTTCAAGCGGCTGGTGGAAAAGGCCGACGTGGTGGTAGAGAACTACCGCCCGGACGTCAAGCACCGGTTGGGCGTGGATTACGAATCCCTGCGGGCGGTCAACCCGCGGCTGGTGTATGGGAGCATCTCCGGCTTCGGCGAGGACGGCCCCTACCGGAAACGCCCCGGCTTCGACCAGATCGCCCAGGGCATGGGCGGGCTGATGTCCATCACCGGATTGCCGGGCCAGGGCCCGGTGCGCGCGGGCATTCCCATCGCCGACCTGACCGCCGGGCTGTTCTGCGCCATGGGCATTCTCACCGCCCTGCTGGAGCGCGAGGTTTCCGGCGAAGGACAGTGGGTGCAAGCTTCCCTGCTGGCTGCGCAAATCTTCATGCTGGACTTCCAGGCCGCGCGCTGGCTGGTGGACCAGGAGGTGGCGCCCCAGGCCGGTAACAACCATCCCACCTCCATTCCCACGGGCGTCTTCCCCACCTCCGATGGGCACATCAACATCGCCTCGGCGGGCCAGGTGATCTGGGAGCGCTTCGCCGAGGCCATCGGCGCGGAAGTGCTGCTGGAGGAGCCCCGCTATGCCGACGCCGCGGCCCGGTCGGAGAACCGTGACGCCATCAACGCCGACCTGTCCGAATACACCCGCACGCATTCCAGCGAGGCCTTGATCGCGCTGCTCAACAAGGCCGGAGTGCCCTGCGGCCCCATTTACTCCATCGACCAGGTCTTCGCGGATCCCCAGGTGCAACACCTGGAAATGGCGCAGCCCGTGAAGCACCCGGAACTGGGGGAGATCGACCTGGTGGGCCAGCCCTTCTCCCTGAGCCGGGCCTCCCGGGCCCTGCGCAGCGCCACGGCGGAACGCGGCCAGCACACCGGAGAGGTGCTCGCCGAACTGGGCCTCAACGCCGAGGAAATCAGCGG
>CAZOXD010000066.1:11284-16875 GCA_964583525.1 uncultured Pseudomonadota bacterium | reverse complement strand
AGCACACCGGAGAGGTGCTCGCCGAACTGGGCCTCAACGCCGAGGAAATCAGCGGTCTGCGTGAGCGGGACATCGTGTAGATGGGAGTGACCAATTACAAGAATCCAATCCATAGTGTGTTGCCTCCGGCGGTGGCATTTGCCCCCATCATTCGCCGCCTCCGGCGCCCTCCGGTTTCTGTTTGTCAGAATATCCGCAACGTGGTAACCCTTTCTCCACGAGTCGGAAAATGGAGCCGGTTTATTTGGGGAAGCCGATTTTTCCAGCGCTCCATCCGGCGCAAAATGTCTCACCCGGAATTCGAATGTTCATTCCCCTCAGTATTCTTCTCACCTGCAAGGAAGTTCCACATTTCAGATAGGGGAGGTTGGCATGAAACCGACAAAATTCGCGAAATGCTCCATATTTTCCTTGGCGACAACCCTGGCCGTACTGATACTGCTTTCCGGCCTGGCCGCGGCGGCCGGGTTGCCCAAGACCTTCGCCTGGACCGCCTACGGTGTGAAATCGTCCGGATATGCGCAATCGGTCGCCATCGGCAATGCGCTGAGCGAGGCCGGCCACAAGTTGCGCGTGGTGCCGGCCAAGAACGATATTTCCCGCATGGCCCCCCTGCGGGTCGGGCAGGTTCAGTTCTCGGCGATGGGTGTGGGCTCTTACATCGCACAGGAAGGGGTGCTGGACTTCGGCGCGCCGGCCTGGGGTCCCCAGCCGGTACGTCTGATCATGGCCTCCTGGGCCAACACCAACACGGGCAACCTGCCCACGGCGAAGGATGCCGGCATCCGCAAGCTCCAGGACCTGAAAGGCAAGCGGGTGGCGTGGGTGGTGGGCTCGCCAGCGCTCAACTCCAATCTGACCGCCTTCCTGGCCTTCGGCGGGCTTGGCTGGGATGACGTAGTGAAGGTGAAAGTGCCCGGCTTCGGCGCCTCCATGAAGGGACTGATCGAAGGCACGATCGATGCCGCCATCGCCTCCACGGACTCCTCCCGCCTTTACGAATTGATCGCTTCGCCCCGGGGGCTGTTCTTCCCTCCCACCCCGCACAACGACAAGGCGGGTTGGGCGCGCATGAACAAGGTGGCCCCCTGGTTCCAGCCGCACATCGCCACCGCGGGTGCGGGGCTCTCCGAGACCAACACCCACGAAGGCGCCAGCTACGGGTACCCGATCCTCATCACCTACCCGCGGACGGACCAGCAAGCGGTGTATGAACTGACCATGCTGCTGCACACCAAGTACGACAAGTACAAGGATGGCCACCCGGGCGGTGTGGGTTGGGCCATGGACCGGCAGGCCTTCCAATGGATTCTCCCCTACCATGACGGGGCGATCCGGTACTTCAAGGAAATCGGTGTCTGGAAGCCCAGCTATCAAAAGCACAACGACAGGATAGTTAAGCGGCAACAGGTGCTGGCCAAGGCCTGGAAGGCCACCAAAGCCAAGAAAAGCGGGGGCAGCGATTACCTCGCCTTTTGGATGGGGCAACGGGCCTCCGCCCTGAAGGCAGCCGGGTTCGACCCGGTCTGGGAGAAGTAGGCGGGCCGTACAACCGGCATTGCGATCCGGAGCGCGGGCTTCCCCGTTCCGGATCATTATAAAATACCGCGATGGGAGGGGGTTCCGGAAAATTCAATGCCGGGATTTCCCGCCAGGCCCTGCGTTGGCCGTTTTGAGGAAGGGAATCCCGTGGCAGAAGACAAGCTCAACCTGAAGGCAATGGAGGAAGCCGAGTCCAAGGACGACCTGGGGCGGTTCCGGCCCCTGCGCGGGCTCTGGTATGTGATTTTCATGGTGTTCACGGTCACGGGTGTCGTTCTGGCCATCAACCAGATTTTCACACTCAAGCTGTTTCTGAACATTGTATTTCTGGACAACAGCTTTCTCTACCTGATCGTCGGCCTGTACATGTCGATGGTCTATCTGATCTTTCCGGCCACCTCGAAAAGTCCTCGGGACCGGGTTCCCTGGTACGATGCCTTGCTGTTTCTGGCGGTGGTGGCCCTGTGCGGATTTTTCTCCTGGACCGGGCTGCAGAACATCCAGGAAGCCTGGGAATTCGTCGCGCCGGATTACGCGGTCTGGTTCGCCGTGTTGATGTGGGGGCTGACGCTGGAGGCCGTGCGCCGGGCGGGGGGCACCGCCATCTTCATCATCTTCGGCGTGCTCTCGACCTACCCGATCTTCGCCGACTGGATGCCGCCCATGCTCGCCGGAATGCCCCAGAGCTTCTTGGGCACGGCTCGCTATCATCTGATGAGCGAGGAGAGCGTGTTGGGCATCCCGATGCAGGTCTTCGGGACGCTGATCGTGGGCTTCATCATCTTCGGGGTCACCCTTCAAAGCACGGGAGGCGGACGCTTTTTCATCAACCTGGCCTTCGCCATGCTGGGCGGAGTGCGGGGAGGGCCCGCCAAGGTGGCCATCGTGGCCAGCGGCATGTTCGGGTCGCTCTCCGGCAGCGTGATCACCAACGTGCTCACCACCGGGGCCATGACCATCCCGGCCATGAAGCGCACGGGGTACCCGGCCCGTTACGCCGGAGGAATCGAGGCCTGTGCTTCCACCGGGGGGGTGCTGATGCCGCCGGTGATGGGGGCCACCGCGTTCGTGATGGCCTCCTTCCTGGGCGTCTCCTACATTACCGTGGCCATCGCCGCCGTCATTCCCTCCCTGCTTTATTTCTACGGGCTGTTCGTGCAGATCGACGCCTATGCCGCCCGCAACAACATCCACGGCCTGCCCAAGGAAGAACTGCCCAAGGTGTTCACGACCCTGAAGGAGGGGTGGTATTACGTCTTCGCCTTCTTCCTGCTGATCTATTTGCTAGTGTACCTGCACCGCGAGTCCCATGCCCCCTTCTATGCCACCGGTGTGCTGCTTCTGCTGAGCCAGATCCGCACCGATACGCGCATGGACCTCAAGAAATTCCTCGCCTTCCTGGAGTCCATCGGCAAGCTGCTGGCCGAACTGGTGGCCGTGCTGGCGGCCGTGGGGCTGATCATCGGCGGGCTGATGATGACCGGCATGGCGGGCACCTTCTCCGGGGACCTGGTGCGGCTGGCCGGGGGCAACGTGCCCCTGCTGCTACTGTTGGGGGCTCTGACCAGCTTCATCCTGGGTATCGGGATGACTGTTACCGCAGCCTATATCTTCCTGGCGATCGTGCTGGCCCCCGCGTTGGTGGATCTGGGCCTGGACAAGGTGGCGGTGCACCTGTTCATCCTCTATTGGGGGATGATCTCATTCATCACGCCCCCGGTGGCGCTGGGTGCCTACGCCGCGGCCAGCCTGGCAGGATCCAAGCCCATCGAGACCGGGTTCGAGGCCATGCGCCTGGGGAGCATCATCTACTTCCTGCCCTTCTTCTTCGTGCTCAACCCGGCGCTGATCTTCCACGCCGGCCCTCTGGACGTGATCATGGAATTGGGGACGGCCCTGCTGGGAATTACCCTGGTGGCCTCCGGGCTGCAGGGCTACCTGGTGAAGGTGGGCAAGCTGGAGACCTCCTGGCCCGCCCTCTTCACCCGCGGGCTTCTCATCGCCGGGGGATTGCTGCTGGCCTACCCGGAGATGATCACCAACGTGGTGGGAGTGGTTGTGGTGCTGCCCGCTATCCTGATCGGCAAGCGGATCAACCTGCCCTCCTTGGTTACCGACTCTCCCGGTGCGAAGTAAGGGGGGGAGTGTGAGTTTTTCACGCAGCTGGCGCTGAAGGCAACCGGCCTCCCAATCTCGCACCAACCTTTGCAATTTCCATCCAAATCTTCATCAAGGCACACCCCCCATGTCCTCTCCTCTCCGTCCCGTGAAAATCTCCACCCGCCACGGCAACGTCTCCATCGTCGATGGGGGCGGTAGCGGAGGAGACGGGGGCCCCGCCGTGCTATTCATCCACGGGAATTCCTCCTGCAAGGAGGTCTTCCGCCACCAGTTCACTCCGGAGTTGCGGTCCGGGAACCGCCTGATCGCCATGGACCTTCCCGGGCACGGCGCCTCGGATAATGCCGCCGATGCCGCCGAGTTCGAAAGTGCGTATACCATTCCCGGGTACGCGGAAGCCGCTCTGGACGTGCTGGCCGCCATCCGGGAGGACGCCGCCGTCGTGGTGGGCTGGTCCCTGGGCGGCCACGTGGCGTTGGAGATGGCCGATCCGGATTCCGCGGCGCATCTGCCGGGTCTGCGGGGGATGCTGATTACGGGCACTCCGCCCGTGGCCATGGCACCCGAGGCGCTCGGCGAGGGCTTTCTGCCCACTGAGCACATGGGACTTTCCGGGCAGGAGGTGTTCAGCGAGGAGGAGGTGCTGGCCTATGTCCGCGCCACCTGCGGGACGGATTCCGAGCCAGAGCCTTTCCTGGTGGAAGCGGTGCGCCGCACCGATGGCCAGGCCCGGGTGCGCATGATTGGCGCCGCCGTGTCGGGCATCGGTGCGGACGGCCGGAAGGTGGCCGAAACTTCGCCCGTGCCGCTGGCCATCGTCCAGGGCGGCAGCGACCCGTTCGTCAACGGGGACTACCTGCGTTCCCTCGCTTATGCCAATCTCTGGGAGAATACGGTGCACGTGCTGGACGGCGTCGGCCATGCCCCCTTCCATGAAGCTCCGGAGACCTTCAATCCCTACATGCAACGGTTCCTGGAGAGTATAAAAGAGGTGTGACCAACTAGGAAAAGCAAAAAAACGAACAGCATGTGGGGGAAATGATTCCCCCCACGCCCCCCCGATTCGGGGTAATGCGAAAATTTTACGAACAGTTCAATATATTGATATAAAAACCGAATAAGGGGTGCAGGGGACTAATTCCCTGCCGGGAGTCCAGAGGGCAGAGCCTTCTGGCCGCCGGAGGCAGCCCACTAATTGTTGCATTTGTAGAGTTGGTCACACCCCTGCTAAAGGGCCTACACCGCCGCCACTTCCACCCGCGCCTCGTAGGTGGCTTGCCCGGCGGAAAAGGGAAACAGTTCCGCGGCCTCGTCGGAAAGAAGCGCCTCTCCGGCCGTGAGGGAATTCAAGCCCACCCATCCGTCCCGCATCCAGACTACCCCGGGAGGAATGCGTTCCGTCACATGCGCCCGGGCCTGAAAAGCGCCCCGTCCGTTATGGATGCGGATTGGTGCGCCTTCTTCCAGCCCTCTCGCTTGCGCATCGGAGGGAGATATCCACAATTTTGGCTGGGGATCGTGCCGGGCCAGGGTAGGGAGGGCCTTCCCGTTGTCGTAGAAGCCATGAAATTGAGAGAGCGTGCGGCCTTGGCAGAGGACAAGCGGGTAGGGCGGCACCGCCGCGTCCGAAATGGCGGGGATGCCGGAGAGCGGCTCCTGTTCCGGTCCAGGTTCAGGCAGGGGTGGCAGGCCCAGTTCTTCCGCCCGCCGGGAATGGAATTCCACCTTGCCGGAAGGGGTGGAAAATTCCAGTGAGGGATGCGCCACGTGGGATATCCGCAGTGGGGCGAACCCGCCTTGCGCACGCAGGGAGGCCACCGTCGCATGCCCCGTTCCGGGATGATCCAGGATGGTGTCGATCAATTCCTCTTCGGAAGCCCAGGGATAAAATCCCTCCAGATGAAGGCGCTCCGCCAGGGCCTTGAGCA
>CAZOXD010000066.1:0-11184 GCA_964583525.1 uncultured Pseudomonadota bacterium | reverse complement strand
GAAGCCCAGGGATAAAATCCCTCCAGATGAAGGCGCTCCGCCAGGGCCTTGAGCACCGCAGGGGCCGAGCGGGTTTCGCCCGGAGGGGGCAGGGCTGGTTCCATCAGGTACAGATGAGAGTTGGTCGCTTTGCAGCCCAGTTCTTCCAGCCAGGAGGTGCCCGGCAGCACCACGTCCGCGAACCGGCGCGAGGTCTCGTTGAGAAACAAATCGTAGCTGACCAGGAAATCGGCCCGCTCCAGGCCCCGGGCCACCCGATCCGCATCGGCGAAGGAGGAGAGCATGTTGGTGCCGAGCATCATCAGCACCTGGACCCGCCCATCCAGGAGGGCTTCGGTGATGCGGGGCATCTGGCTGGGGAGATAGGTTCCCGGTGGCCGCCGTTCCGGAGCGGCGATGGTGGCCGTGCCCTGCCCGTGACTGGAACTGCCGTGACGCGGTCCGAGACCTCCCCCGGGAGTGCCCAGATTGCCGGTCAGGCCCGGCAGGCAGGAGATGGCGCGGGCGGCCCGCCAGCCATTGTCACCCTTGTGCATGGAACTTCCGCCCAGCACGATCATGGCGGGTTTGGCTATCGCGTACCGGCGGGCCAGTTCCACGATCCGCACTTCCTCGATGCCTGTCCTCCCGGCCGCCCAGGCGGGAGAGAATTCCCGCACGTGCGCCGCCAACTCGTCGAACCCGATGGCGTGAGCGGCCACGAAATTCCGGTCGTACAATTCCTCGGTAATAATCACGTGCATCATGGCCAGCGCCAGGTCCGCGTCCGTCCCGGGACGGAGGATGTACACGTCGTCGGACTGCGCCGCCGCTTCCGTGTGGCGGACGTCCACGGTGATCACCCGGGCGCCGCGGCGCTTGGCGGCGAGGAGGTGCCGGGCCGTGTTGGGCTGGCTGGCCAAGTTGGCCCCCCACAGAACGATCAGGCGGGAGTTCGCGCCCATGTCCTCCTTGGTGTGGGTTTCCAGCACACCGGTCAACCCGGCGCCGAAGGCCCCCAGGCCCCAGCAGATCATGGTGGAGTTCCACCACTGGCAGCCGTAATAGTTGGCGAAACGGGCCGTAAGCTGGCCGTAGATGCGCGTGCCGTAATTGTTGGTGAACAATCCATGGCCGGACCAGAATCCCACCGCTTCCCGGCCCGCCGCCTCCATTCGGGTGGCGATGAGGGCGATGGCTTCCTCCCAACCTGCCTCCCGCCAAGAGTCCGCGCCCCGTTTCTCGCGGATCAGCGGACGCAACAGCCGGTGGGGATTGCCGATCACCTCCCGGGCGGCCTTCCCCCGCACGCACAGAAACCCCTGGCTATCTGGATTGTCCGGATCCCCACGCACCTCCAGCAGCTTCCCATCGCGCACCTCGGCCAGCATTCCGCACAAGGTGGGGTGGCAACTCATGGGACACATGGTGCGCACGGTGCCCGGTGGCAGGGAGGTTGGGGAGGAGGTAGTCATAAGGGGTCTCTAGCGCATTCGGAGATTGGCGGAAAATCTGCTGGAGGGTCTGGGGAATAGAACAAATTCGCCTGTTCCACAGAGTACACGGATTTCAACTGTGTTTGCGAACCGTTGGTGGGGTGAATGATAAATTCCATAAATGATTCTTTTATCCTCCGGAGGGCAGGAACTCCCGCGCCACTATTTCCGAAGTTTGGTTGTTGCATCCTGTATCGCACCTTGAGAAAGCGGTAGCCTCGTGTGCCCTCCACCCAATGGCCCGCCGCGCAAGCCTGCGCGTCGGGTTGTTAGAACGGTTTATGTTCCTCCGGCAGAATGGTAGCCTGACGGGGTTGTGGATGGGCGCTCGAAGCAGGAACCGGCAACCCTTCCCCGCTCCCATTCAAGTCCCAGCGGTAAATCCTCCTCCTTCGTCAATCTTCTCATGCCCGCACCCGATCAGTCCGCCGCACACGGTCATTCCGACCCTTCCGGTCAATCCGGCCCTTCCCATGGCGATCACGGGGATCATGGCGGCCCCCAGCGCAGGTTGATGGTGATCCTGGCGCTCACGGTGCTGTTCATGTTCGTGGAAGCAGCGGGGGGGTGGATCAGCGGGAGCCTGGCGCTGCTGGCCGATGCGGGGCATATGCTCTCGGATTCCACCGCCATCGGGCTCTCCCTGGTGGCGATGTGGTTTTCCGGCCGGGCCACTACCGGGCGGCGCACCTTCGGCTTCCGGCGCGCCGAGTTTCTGGCGGCCTTCGTCAACGCTATTGGCCTGGTGGCCCTGGCTGGGTGGATCGTCTTCGAAGCGGTGCAGCGCATCGGCAGTCCCACGGAAGTGTTGGGGGGCATCATGCTGTGGGTGGCCCTGGCCGGGCTGGCGGTCAATATTACCGGTGTGCTCCTGCTGCACCGCCATGCCGGTGAAAATCTCAATCTCAAGTCGGCGCTGTGGCATATCATGGGAGATCTGCTGGGCTCCCTGGGCGCCGTGGTTGCCGCCGTGATCATCCAGGTTACTGGATGGACTCCCATCGATCCCATCCTCTCCGTGGCCATTGCCATCCTGATCGGAGCCGCGGGGGGGCGGATCCTTTTCGACTCGGCCAATCTGCTGCTGGACCGGGTGCCGGCGGAGATCGACACGGAACGGGTGCGGGGCTTCCTGGGGCATTGGCCCGACGTGCGCCATGTATGCGATCTGCACATCTGGAGCGTAAGCAGCAATGAAACCATCCTTACGGCCCACCTGGTGGTGGACCCGGCCGTGGACCGGGATGGATTTCTTCACGAATTGCTGGACGAGTTGCAGTCCCAATTCGGACTGGCCCATATGACGGTGCAGCTGGAGAGCCAGCCCCATGCCTCCTGTCCGGAGGAATGGTAACCGTGCGAGGTTTCTCCCTGTGCCCGGCGAACCTTTTGGATTCAGCCCGGGAATATGGTACCAAAAAGCGATAGGGTACCTAAGGCGATATTGTACCTAAATGCAGTGCTGGAAGCGGAACGCGATCGCTTCCGATCAGCCCGGGCAGGGAGGCCGCTGAGATTCGGGTGACAAGCGCCGCGCCGCCGGACAACCTGGCATTGAACAACTTGAAAGGAACTCCCCATCTCCCCATGTCCGAACTCCGCCATATCGTCGAATCCCAACAATTCGATCCCGCTTTCATCCAATCCCTGTTCGATTTGGCCGAAGATTTCTCGCAAAACGGGTATGAGGGGACGCTGGGGAAGACCATTATGGCCTCGCTCTTCTACGAGCCGTCCACCCGCACCCGGTTTTCCTTCGAATCGGCCATGCATCGCCTGGGGGGGAGCGTGATCACCACGGAGAACGCCCGGGAATTTTCCTCTTTCGCAAAAGGGGAATCCCTGGAGGATTCCATCCGCATTCTGGGGGGGTACGCCGACCTGATCGTGATGCGCCACAACGAGATCGGCGCGGCAAAGCGGGCCGCGGAAATTTCGCCCGTACCGGTCATCAATGGAGGAGACGGGGCCGGGCAGCACCCCACCCAGGCTCTGCTGGACCTCTACACCCTGTACCGTGCTTTCCGGCGCATCGAGGGGCTGCGGGTGGCCATGGTGGGCGATTTGCGATATGGGCGCACGGTGCGCAGCCTGGCCTACCTGCTCTCGAAGTACAGCGGCGTGAAATTGTGGTTCGTGGCACCCCCCGTCAGCCAGATGCACCATGACATCAAAAGCTACCTGGAAAAGCGCGGAGTGGACTGGGAAGAGAATGACAATCTGGATCATGTACTGACCATGGTGGACTGTGTTTACATGACCCGCATCCAAAAGGAACGCTTTTTGGATGTCAAAGAGTTCGAGCAGGCGAACAACCGTTATCGCCTTACGCCGGACAACATCAAGCACATGGACCCCGATGCCATCATCATGCACCCCCTGCCCCGGGTCGGCGAGATCGACGCTGCCGTGGATGCGGACCCGCGCGCCCGGTATTTCGAGCAGGCGCGCAACGGGTTATGGGTCAGGATGGCGCTCATACTGTACGTTCTGGGACATTGGGGGTAGGATGAGCGAGGACCGACAGGCCTGGAATCGCAGCCTTTTCGAATCATTGACTTCAAATCAGGTGTCTCGTAATAAATATTTTACGAAGTTTACCAACAAATGGTTCAAGGCGGTCCATCGCAGGTATCGCAGGGTCGTTTCCCTGAAGCGGGAAGCCGGTCGCCTGGCGGCTATCCCGGACAGTTCGTGCGGGATCAGCAATGAGGGAGAGGGTGCGATCATGCAAGTCGTTTTTAAATTGGAGAGCCCCCGCCTGGGATATTCCAGGACGGTTACGCTGGAGACCTATGAATGGGAATGGCTCCAGCAACAGCAGGAAGTTCAATCGCTGTTACAGGTGAAGCCGCTGAAGGCGTTGACCAGTTGATGAAGATGAATATCGGGTCGACATATAATATGGTTTCCACCTCATCCCCCGTGGATGGACTTGGAGTGGCAGTATGCAACTGAACAGGGAAATTTTCGAAAAGCTCAAGGAAAACGTTGTATTCTTCAAGAATTTCAACGATGGAGAGCTGTTGGGCGTGCTGAAGAGCACGCAACGGGAAGTCTTCCAGGACAACGAGATCGTCTTCAAGGAAGGCACCCGGGGGGACAAGATGTACATCATCATTTCCGGAAGCATCCGCATCGGGCGGCCCATCGGCCGCAAGGAAGAGGAGGTGCTGGCCAAGCTGGATACCGGCTCCCTGTTCGGGGAAATGGGCCCCATCGATCAATCTCCGCGTTCCGCCCGGGCCACGGCCGAAGGCGCTACGGTGCTGTTGAGCCTGCGGGAGGCCCTGCTGCGGGATCAGAACCTGGGTCTGGCCTATAAGCTGTACAAGAACTTCTCCGTCATGCTGGCGGAACGGCTGCGGGCCACCAACGAGCGGCTCACCGAACTCTCCATGTCCGGACGCGATACATCGGACAAGATCAAGAACCTGGTCAAGGGACGGATGGAAAAGGGAATGGGTCTCAAAGGCACGGATCTGCGTGGCGCGAACCTCACCGAAGTCTTTCTGCATAATGCCGATCTGCGCGATTCCCTGATGTTCCACGCCAACCTGACCGGGGCCAAGATGAAGGGCGCCAACCTGCAGAACGCCAAGCTGATCAGCGCGGATTTCACCAATGCGGATTTGCAGGGCGCCACCTTTACCGGGGCGGATTTCAGCGGATCCAACTTTTCCGGGGCCAATTTCGGCGGGGCGACCATGAGCAACATCAATTTAACCGGCGCCGATTTGAGCGAAACCGAATTGCCCGGCTCCGGTGGGCGCCAGATGAAGAAATCCTCCTGACGGAACCCATCGCGCTGCGTCGATCCTTTCCCCCTCACAACGAAACAATCTGCCCGATCCTGCAATTATCGCTGTTCCATATCCAAAAACGGCGCTCCTCCCTCCATTGTCCGGGTGTCAGCGGTGGGATATTGGCCCTCCCTCCCCTTGGCTTCCATGGGTTTCTCCGTGGGATTAAGCTCGGATCAAGCCCCGAATATCGCTGAAGAACGCCCCTTTTTCATGAAAACCGTCGTTACAAGCGATAAGAGAGGAAATGCGGAGTTGTATGCGATTTTCCCGGGGAGGGAAGGAATGTGGTGTGAACGGAATTTTCCGGGTAGTATTTTGAGGCACCCGGGCTCCGGATGCGGCAACGAGAGCCGGCCCACGGTGATTTCTCCATGGCTTGTCCCTGGATCGTCACGCGGCCTGCAATTGTTACGGCTATAAAATTTCACAGCCATGGGCGCCCAACGATGGATATTGCAACGAATCAGTGAATACCCGCCCTCGCGCGGGAGGAAGAGGCAAGAGAAAACGATGCGCGATCCAGCAGATCTGCCCAGCATGCTTTCCGGCTCCAACGCCGAATTCCTGGAACACCTCTATCGTCAGTTCCTGGAGCAACCGGCCAGCCTGGAACCGGGTTGGCGGGAGTTCTTCGAGGAATTGCAGAACGGGAGCGCAAACGGTGGCGGCATGTCCCGCACAGGAAGGGCTCAGTCTGGAATATCCCAAACCGGGGTTGGCCCAGCGGGAGTTGATCCTGCTAGTGTCCAGCCCCTGTCCGCGGCGGCCACCCCCGAGTTGATCAAACAATCGGCGGTGTTCCAGTTGATCGACTCCTATCGTACCTTCGGTCATACCCGGGCCTCTCTCGATCCCCTCGGGCGCCCTCACATGGCACGCCCGCCCGATCTCTCCCTGGCCCACTTCGGGCTCAACGAGGCGGATCTGGAGAGCACCTTTTCCACCGGGACCCTGGTGGCGAGACCGTTGGAAACCCTGAGGCATATTTTCGACCAGGTCACCCATACCTATTGTGGCAGCGTGGGAGCGGAATACATGCCCATCCGCGATCATTCGCATCGGCGCTGGCTCCAGGAGGCCATGGAAGGGTGTTGGAACGATCCCAACTTCGACAATGATACCAAGCGCAACATTCTCACCAAGCTCACCCACGGCGAGGTGTTCGAGAAATTCCTTCACACCAAGTTCGTCGGGCAAAAACGCTTCTCGCTGGAAGGCGCGGAGTCCCTGATCGTCATGCTGGACGGTTTGGTGGAGGAAGCCGCGGACCTGGGGGCGGAGGAAATCGTGATCGGGATGCCCCATCGCGGCCGGCTCAACACGCTGGTCAACGTGATGGACAAGAAGCTGAAATATATCTTCGCCGAGTTCATCGACAGCGGCGAGGAAATCCACGAGGTGGCCGGCACCGGGGACGTCAAATACCACAAGGGCTACTCCAGCGACCGGGTGACCCGCTCCGGGAAAAAGATGCATCTGTCCATGATCTTCAATCCCAGCCACCTGGAGGCGGTCAACCCGGTGGTGGAAGGCAATGTGCGGGCCAAGCAGGATCGGCGGGGAGATACCCGGCGGGTAAAGATCATCCCCGTGTTGATGCACGGGGACGCCGCCTTCGCCGGGCAGGGGCTGGTGCACGAGACCCTCAACCTTTCCCAACTGGAAGGCTACCGCACCGGCGGCACCCTCCACATCGTCGTCAACAACCAGATCGGATTCACCACCCATCCCCGTTTTTCCCGCTCGTTCCTTTATCCCACCGATGTCTGCAAGATGCTCAACGTTCCGGTGCTGCACGTCAATGGGGACGATCCGGAAGCCGTTTTCCACGTGATCAAGCTGGCGGTGGGTTTCCGGCAGTTGTTTCACACCGATATCGTAATCGACCTGTTCTGCTACCGCCGCCACGGGCACAACGAGGGAGACGAGCCCGGTTTTACCCAGCCTCTCACCTACAAGGCGATCAAGAAACAGTCCTCCACGCTGGACCTGTATTCGGCCAAGCTGGTGGAGGAAGGCGTCGTCAGCGAAGCCGAGTACAGGGAAATCCATCAGGATTACCGCGGAATGCTGGATAAGGCGCTTACCGTCACCCGGGAAGAAAAGATCAAGTTCGGGCGGGAAACCCTCTCGGGCGCCTGGAGCGGGCTGGAACGGGGAATGCGTCCCAAGAAAATCGTCATCACGGAGGTGAACAGCAAAATCCTCGACCCCATCGGAAAAGCGCTGGCCACGGTCCCGGATGGGTTCACCCATCACCCCCGCCTGAAGAAAATGCTGGAATCCCGCAGGGAGATGGTGGCTGGCGCCCAACCCATCGATTGGGGCATGGGCGAATTGCTGGCTTATGGGAGCCTGCTCTGGGATGGATTCAACGTCCGCATCAGCGGCCAGGACGTGACCCGGGGCACCTTCTCCCACCGCCATGCCAACCTGGTGGATGTGGAAAACGGCAATGACTATATCGCCCTGCAACATTTGAAGGAGGACCAGGGCGCCTGCGTCCTTCACGACAGCCCGCTTTCCGAAGCGGGAGTGCTGGGATTCGAGTTCGGGTACACCCTGGCCGACCCCTTCTGCCTGACGATCTGGGAGGCCCAGTTCGGGGATTTCGCCAACGGCGCACAGGTGATCATCGACCAGTTCATTGCCTCGTCGGAGGAAAAGTGGCTGCGCATGAGCGGACTGGTGATGCTGCTCCCCCACGGCATGGAGGGCCAGGGCCCGGAGCATTCCAGCGCCCGCCTGGAGCGCTTCCTGCAGATGTGCGCCCATGAGAACATGATCGTCTGCAACGTGACGACCCCGGCCCAATACTTCCACATGGTGCGACGGCAAATGCACAGCAAGTTCCGCAAACCCCTGATCGTGATGTCGCCCAAGAGCCTGCTGCGGCATCCCCTGGCCACCTCCAGCATCGACGACCTGATCCAGGGTTCGTTCCGGGAGGTGCTGTACGACAGGCCCGATTTCGACCGGCAGCCGGTGCGAAGGCTGGTTTTTTGCTCGGGCAAGGTCCATTACGATCTCCTCAAGGCGCGCGAGGAGGAGCAGGTGGCCCATGTGAGCCTCTCCAGAATCGAGCAACTATACCCCTTCCCGCGCGAACAGGTGCGCGATGTGGTCGGGCAATACCCGAACCTGGAGGAAGTGGTGTGGGTGCAGGAGGAGCCGAGGAACATGGGTGCCTGGGACTTTGCCGAGCCCCGCTTTCATGAAGAACTGCCCGGAAAGCTCAAGATCCGGTATATTGGGCGCAAGAGCGCGTCCAGCCCGGCTGTGGGTTCCCATCACGTGCACGATCTCGAACAGGAGGCCATCGTCAAGGAGGCGCTGGCCTGATCCCCTGGGAGAATCAACCGGGAACGGAGCCCCGTTCGAACCGCCTGGAACGGTCCCGCAGCTTGGGTTTGGGAAACGCCCCGGGAATCACCGGGGTTTGAGAGTCCCTTCAACTGAAATCGTAATCGGGAAAAAGGAATAGAGTCGATGCAGATCGAAATCGTGGTTCCGGAAATGGGAGAATCCATCTCCGAAGGCACCGTGTCTTCCTGGTTGAAAGCCCAGGGAGACGCCGTGGCGGAAGGAGACGTGCTCGTCGAACTGGAAACCGACAAGGTGATGGTGGAAGTCCCGGCCCCCGAGGGAGGCTTGCTCAAGGAAATCCGCAAGGAAGAAGGCGAAGCCGTGGGCGTGGGGGAAATCCTGGGGCTGATCGATACAGAAGGCGCGGCGGGCGCCGGGGCTGGATCGGGAAACGGAGCCGGATCCGTCCAGGAGAAGCAGGATTCCGCGCCCACCCCGGCACAGGGGACGCCACAAGAAACGTCACAAGAAACACAGGCTTCCGCACAAGCCGGCCCCCCCGCGCCAAGGGGTGGCGCGCAAAGCCAAGCCATGGGACCGGCGGCCCGCAGACTGGCCGAGGAACAGGGCGTCGACCCGGCCCGGGTGACCGGCAGCGGTCCACGGGGCCAGGTTACCAAGGCGGATGTGGCCGCGCAGGCAGCCGGAAAAAGCAGTTCCGCTCCGGCCGGGGAACCTTCCAGGGAAACCGCCGCGGCATCACCTCCCATGTCGCCGCCCCTGCCCTCCCGGGCACAGGGGGAAACGAGGGAGCGGGAGGAGCGGGTGAAAATGAACCGCCTCCGGCAACGGATCGCGGAAAGGCTGGTGGAGGCGCAGCAGACCGCGGCCATCCTCACCACCTTCAACGAGGTCGACATGACCGAGGTGATGGCGGTGCGGGGCAGGTACAAGGAAATCTTCCGGGAAAAATACGGCATCGCCATCGGGTTCATGTCCTTTTTCACCAAGGCCTGCATCGAGGCATTGAAAGCCTTCCCGGCGGTGAACGCGGAACTCTCCGGAGACGAGATCGTCTACAAGAACTACTACGACATCGCCGTGGCCGTCGGCACCGAGCGCGGGCTGGTGGTGCCAGTGGTGCGCGAGGCGGACCGCAGGAGCTTCATCGAAGTGGAAATGGAAATCGCCGCCCTGGCGAAAAAGGCCCGGGATAACAAGTTGAGCATGGACGACCTCACCGGCGGCACCTTCACCATCAGCAATGGCGGCATCTACGGCTCCATGCTTTCCACGCCCATTATCAATCCCCCTCAAGTGGGAATCCTGGGGATGCACAATATCGTGCAACGGCCCATGGTCGTGGACGGAGAAATCAAGGCGCGGCCGATGATGTTCCTGGCCCTCTCCTACGATCACCGCATCATCGACGGCAGAGAGGCCGTGCAATTCCTCATCCGGGTCAAGGAGTGCATCGAGGATCCGGCCAGGATTCTGCTGGAAATTTGACCGCCGCTAAAAAATATACCCTCCACCGGCTGCCGGTGTCGTGGATGCCAGGAGCGCCGATGAAAGAGAACGCGAAACCGGGTGGGGATTGGGGGCACGATCCGGGAGCCGGGCACACGGGGAGGTTCCCGCGCAGTCCGTGGGGGATCCTGGGAATATTGCTGCTGCTGGCCTTGCCATTGTGGCTGGCGGGCTGCCCTGCGCCCGAGTTGCAGCCAGACACAGAGATATCCACGCTATCCACAGAGAACGGGAAGGGCATCCTGGTCTTCTCGTTGTCGCGTTCCGGTGTACGGGACTTCGACATCGTACTGGACATACGCGGCGTGGATGCCTTTTATCACAGGGTGATCGTATTGCGGAATTTCAGTGATACCCTGGATTGGCCGGGGGCGCCTGGAAGAGGCCCCACCCCGGATACCGAGCCGCAGGGAAGGTTGGTGGCCCTGGTGCTGCCGGCGGGAGCCTATGAGGTGAATCGCTGGAGCGGTCAGGTCAATTTCAGCGGATTTAACGGCGATGGGTACGAGATGTACGATTCGGACTTGTCCATCCGCCTGACCGTGCGCCAGGGAGAAGTGGTCTACGCCGGGGGGATTCATTTCGCGCTCCCGCAAGAGCCGGACTTTCTGGCCAGCCTCGGTCCCAGTTATTACCGCATCGAATCCCCGCAACGCCGGGCGGTGGACCGCAAGGTGTTCGAGGCCCGCTATCCCGGGCAGGCAAAACGGGAATTTACAACGATACCCGCCCGGATCGTGGGAAATGACAAACAACGCCGGTATTACATCCACAATTTCAAGGCGGGAGACCGCAGGAAGATACCCTGACAAATCCCGTGGGAGGCCGATGGGAAAAAAACCAGCAGGCTCTTGCTCGGGTGCTACAACCTCACCCCTCCGCCCCTGACGGGGCTCCTCCCCTCTCCGCAAACGGAGAGGGGGAAAGCAAGGCACGGGAAAGGATTGAACGATGCCGGATGGATTTCATAATTGGCGTTCGCATGGTCAGGTATGGGGCGTATTGAAGGGGCGTGCTATACATAGCGTCATAAAAACATGCGTATCGCCCTTCGAGACGCCTTGCTC
>CAZOXD010000065.1:14750-22869 GCA_964583525.1 uncultured Pseudomonadota bacterium | reverse complement strand
GGGGTGGTTTGTGAAATGTGCTCGCAGCCCATATTCCAGTGGGTTTCGAAATACCAGTGGGATTCGAATTAGTAGTGCATCCAAAGGTCATTTCCCTCTCGTTCTCGAAATCAGCCATCGTATTCACCTGGGGTAATTTGCCCCCTCTCACCGGATGGAATCCAGGAAGCGTTCCACGCGCCTTGGTTCCCCCACGATCAGGGGGGCGGGAAGCCGGTACCCGTTGGCGTATGTAAGCGCGGAAAAGTCCAGCGCCGTTCCATCGGCGTGGCGCAGCATCATGCCCCGGGAGTGGAGCAGGGGCAGCGCGGCGGCCATGTCCCAGATGTAGCAGCGCCCGGTGATGGCCAGTTCCGAGCGGCCCATCCCCACCGAGATCAGGTGATGCAGGGTGGAGCCGAAGCCCCGCAGCTTCAGGCCCGCAAGGGAACCGAAGGAGGGCAGCCATTCGTGAAGCCCGGAATCCACCAGGCAGTTGAGCGTATGCGCCCGGGGCTCGGATACCAGATCGGCGATGGGAGCGCCGTTCAACTGGTACGCTCCGTTGGCGAACACGTAGGTTTCCCCGATGGCGGGACAACGGAAGTATCCCTCCTCCGGCCGTCCGTTGCGGAGCAGCCCGATGCCCAGCCCCCAGACCGGATACCCCCGGGCAAATGAGGACGTTCCGTCCAGGGGGTCCACCACCCATTGCCATTCGGCTTGGGGAAGGTAGGGCTCGGCTTCCTCCTCCGATACGATCCCGTAGAGAGGGGTTGCGGAGCGCAGCCGTTCGGTTACGAGCAGAGAGGCTTCCCGGTCCACCTCGGTGACGGTGGTGCCGTCCGCCTTGACCTCCGCCTCCACGGAGCGGAACCCGGCCAAGGCGATTTCGTCATAGAGGGAGAAGATGGAGCCGATCAGGTGCTG
Organism: uncultured Pseudomonadota bacterium; assembly: GCA_964583525.1. GTDB lineage: Bacteria > SAR324 > SAR324 > SAR324 > JACQKK01 > CAZOXD01. The sequence goes on along the minus strand of CAZOXD010000065.1, from coordinate 21,960 downwards.
ATGGGTTGCGGTCATGGGGATATCAATGCGGTGCTGGGTGGATGAATCGCCGGCAGGGCTGGCAGGAATGCCCCCGCTCTGCTGGTTGGCGGTTGTGCAGTGTGCCATCCGTGCGGTTGGCGGCTATGCGGATGGCCGCCGTGAAGATACCGGGGCAGCCGCGCGGTTGGCCGCCGTGAAGATACCGAGGGCAGCGGATCAGCCGGCCATTTGGCGGAGAAGAGGGATTTCGGCGGGAACGAGGAGGCCCGGGGGCCTCCCCTGTACCCAGAGAATGCGTGCCCGGCGGTTACCGGGACCGTTCGTACCCGCTCGGATAGGCCGGGAAGCGGTATTCCGGATTGGAGGGAATGCGGAATTCCTGCGCCGGATAAATCAAGTCGGGATTGGTGATCTGTCCCTGATTTTCCATGAAGATGCTGGGCCAATTGAGCGGATCGGAGTATTCCCGGATGCTGATCCACCAGAGCGTATCGCCCCGCACGACGGAATGTGTGCCCTGAACGCGGGGCGTTTCCGTGGCGGCGGTAGTGGCGGCGGTAGTGGCGGCGGTGCCGGCCTGCCCAGCTTCCCCGGTTTGCGCCCCGGTGGCTCCGGAGGGATCGGCGCCCTCTCCGGCCGCGGATTCCGTAGTGGAAGTGGCGACCGTTCCATCCTGCACGGCATCGTCGGGGCCGATCATGCTCACGATGAACCAGATCAATCCCGCCAGCACCAGCAGGGCCACGGCCGCGGCAGCCGTGACAGGGCCCCAGTTGATTTGACGCGTGGGGGGCCGGCGCTGTTGCTTCGAGCGTTCGATTTCCTCTTCGGTGGGCAGGGTGACGTCCTTGAGTTCCTTTTCCTTCTCCGCAGTTGCGGTGGCGGCGGTGGTGGCCGTATCGGCGGCAGCCTCAGCGGCGTCCTTTTGGGGACGCACCACGGCTCCTCCCATGGTGCTGGGTCCAGCCCCCCCTCCGCCTCCTCCCTCCCGGGCGGCGAGGATGGAATCGGTGCGGCTGCCCATGCGGCCAGCGGTGACGGAACTCGCGGCATCCCCAGAAACCCCGGAAAGCCCCCGGTTGGCGAGAATATCGCCGGTGCGCGAACGCCCCCCCGCCCGTTCGGCGATGATCTGATCGCGCCCCTTGGTGGCGGCCCCTTTGCCCACGCGGTCCAATTCCTCTCCGCGTGAGGTGGAAGCGCCGCCTTCCCGGCCCTGGCGGATCGTTTCCATGCGGGCCTGGGTGGTTACACCCACTCCCATTCCTGTCGTATCGGGTTGACCGGTGGAGTGTTGCCGCATGGCTTCCACTCGGTCACGCACGTGATTCGTGACGGTGAGGATGCGGGAATCCGCGCCGAAGTCCGCGGATTTTGCCCGCTCCGCTCCCGAGTACGCCGCTGCGGTGCGGGAACCGAGAATGGAGGAAACGGCATCGCCCTGGGCGGTGCCGGAAGGCCCGCCACCCTGACCGGACAGGTAATCGATCACCCTGGCTTCCAGCATGATGCGATTGTGCGCCAGGTGCAGAAGATTTGTGATGCGGAACGAATCGTAGAGGGCCAGGTCCTGACCGGGTGTCAATCCTTCCAGAACGTGCACCGGCGCCTCGGACAATTCGGACACTATCTTCTGCTGATCGGTGGGACGGATATGGAAATTCAATTGCCGGCCCTGGCTGGCCTGGGAGACCGTCTGGTTGGCGATTTCCCCGCCCTCCAGGACGGTTTCCTGGACCGCCAGCGCCTCGGTGAAGGCGGGCATGTTCGCCAATTCCTTCACGGTTTTCACATCGAAGTAACGGCTGAGAATTTCGCTCTGGGTTTCTCCAACCCCCTGGAAACACGTTACCGGCGCCTCCAGCAACTTATCCAGCGGGTAGTCCCTGTATTCTTCCCGGACTTCGTATTCAAGAGGTGCGGCCATGGGTTCTTCTCCGATCAGGTGATCCCCTTAACGGGGATGGGGATTCCTTTGCGCCGGCAGCGATTGGGGGAAAACCCTCTGTTTCACCCCGCCAAATCCGCATTGTTTCGAGCCGAATCGCAGATGATCTGCTGGGTTCACGCCGGGTTAAGCGTTGCCGCGGTTGCCTTCAGTCCCCTTGCCGTTGCCTTCCGAAAAATCCGCTTCCGATTCGCGCCATCCATGGCGATCCGGGACAATTCCGCGGCTTCCAGTCTATTCCGGATTATATACCACTTTCATGCCAATAGTTTCAAATCATTCCTAATCATATCATTGTGTTTCATTTTTTCCATCCCCCGGCGGCCCCCAACCGGGGAAAAGAGGCTGTAACGAAAGGGAACGCCCGCTTTGGCCACAGGAAATTTCCAGTGAATTTCCTGTGAAATTCCAGTGATTTTCCGGGGAATTCCCGGTTCTATTTAATAAAACGGCGCCCGGGGCGTGAAGTTTCCTGAAAATCGGCATACAGGGCAGGAAATCAAGGACGCCCGCCATGGCTGTGTTTGAAATTCCAACAGGCGCACCTCGAGACGAGTCCTAACGGGCTGTTCAGACACAGATTAGGTCATCAGGAGACTGTCGAGATATCCGTACCCGGCGGAAACCCCTCCCTCAAGAGTGCCCTGCGCCTTGGTACGCACCAGGTACCCCGCCGATGTGTTGATCCGCTCCACCTCGTTTTCCGCGGCACACACCCCGAAGAACCCGATTTCGCTGACCGCTTCCACCTCCCGCGCCTCGCCCCCCTGTACCAGCAGCGCGGGATGCGGGGCGGGAACCAGGCGCTCCATCAGCACGTAGGCCGAGCGCTCCTCCGATTCCATGGCGCGGATGCGTTCCACCAGTTCCCGGTCGAAAAAATTGTGCCCGCCCCCCTCCCGCTGTGGTTTGAGGACATAGCGGCCCGGATCGCCGAGGGCCAGTTCCCAGGCCGGGCCTTCAGCACCACCGGCGGTGACGTGCTGCTCCAGTTCGAATTGTCCGGCGAACGAGGCCTCCACCAGGGCGGCTTCCGGCTCGCCGAGAAAGCGCCGCAGCACCACCGGATCGGTCAGGGCCTGCTGCATTTTCTTGGTTCCGGCCAGTTGCGTGTACAGGCAGGGCACGGAAATGGCCGAGGAAGCCTCGATCCGCTCCCGGGCCCGGAAGGCCTCCGGCGTCGAGAAATCCTCCGGCCCGTAGGCCGCCCGGAAATACACGATGGCCGCCACTTCGCCGTTTAGGGAGAGGTGGCCCTCCCGGATCGAGGAGGCGGCCTCGATTTCCTCCAGGGTCATGCGGCGGGTAACCATCCCCCGCATCCGCAGGGCGAATTCCAGCAGGCGCTGATCGAAGCGGTTGGTTTCTCCCGGTTGCACCACCATCAGCACGAAGGCGCCGGGGTGGCCGTAGAGGGCATGCGCCGCCGCGAAGGCGTCGGCGATGTTTGGAATGGGATCGTTGAACAACAGGCTGCGCCCCACCGCCGGGACATCCCGTGGGGCGTCCTCCAGCCCCGGGGCCTCCATCAGGAAGGCGTGCAGGCGGTAGGTCAGGGCGGCGAGGCCGGGGTAACTGGCGGAAATGGTGTTCATCTCCACCTGCTTGACCTGCGCTTCCTCACCGCCGGGAGGATGGTGAACGAAATAATCGCTTCGCGATACGGACAAATGAATCGGCTGGGAACGGTTGGCGTTCCGGGCCATCTCCAACAGCCGTCCCGTGAAATCGTCCGTCCGGGTCGCGCCGGCCAAGGTTTCCGCCACGAATTCCCGCGCCCGCGATACTCCCAGCACCAGCCGGTTGAAAGGGGCGGCCAGTGCGGCCATGCGCTCCGCGAAAGCGGCAGGAACCGGGCAGGGATTGAGGGCGAAGGGAGCGTGTTGCAGGGCGCCGGAGGATGTATATTTCAACAACCCGGAGAGCAACGCATGGTCCACCGCCTCTTCCAGACGGGGGCGCAACCACTCCAATGTTTCCTCCATGGGCGGCACGGGGCTCAGGCGATGCGGATGGACTGGAAAATACGGTAGGCTTGGTCTTCGCTGTCGTTGTAGTGCTCGTAATGATCGACGACCTCCACCACCTCGATCTCCTTTTCCACCATCAGATCGAGCAGGGAATGACTGATCAACAGCTCTCCCTTGGCGTTTTCCACCACGGCCACCAGCGGGCGCTTGGAATGCTTGATGGGCGCGGTCGCCATCACGAAGGCCAGATCGCCCGTGGACAACCGCAGCAGGGAGCCCAGTGGATACAGTCCGATCGAGTCGATGAAGTGCTCAATCATCCGTTCGTCGAATTCCGTGCCCTTCAGGCTCATTAGGAATTCGATGGCCTTGCCCGGCACCCAGTTCTTCTTGTAATTCCGCTTTCCGATCAACGCCTGGTAAACGTCGGTGATGGAGGCGAGGCGGGTCAGGGGCAGTACCTGGGTAAACTTCACCTCGGGATAGCTGTTGAGCAAGGTATCATCCTTCTTCACGTGGTGATAATGAGCCACGTTGATGATCTGCTCGTGCATTCCCATTTCGTTGAGGATCCGCGCCCCATAGGTGGTGTGGTTGCGCATGATGATCATTTCCTGGCTGTCCGGGGCGAAGCGCACGGTGCTCTCCAGGATATCCTTGGGCACCTCGCTCTTGCCGATATCGTGCATGAATCCCGAAACGAGGGCGAAGCGCTTGTTTTGGCCCGATACATCCTTGCCGGCCCGGCTTTGGATATCGATGAAGCACTCCTGGAGGATCACCGACATGTCGGTGCAGTGGGCATAGGTCTGGTCGCTGCCCCGCAGCCCGGCGATGGCCTTCATGGCGGGAGACGATCCGGAGTTGAGGATTTCGTCCACCATGGTTTCGACCCCCTGACTGGAGAATTTTCCAGTCCGGCCATTGTCCAACATTTCCTCTACGATCTGTGTGCTCTGGGTGCGCTGCTCCGTGGCCGTATCGATGGTCTCGATGAATTTCTTCACCTCCTCCTTTTTGACCTCGAAACGTTTTTTGGCCGCCGGCGACCCCACCTGCAATTCTTCCGCGGGAGCGGTTTTATCCCCGGTTTTATCTTCTGTGCGGGCGGCCGGGGCCTGCGCCATGTCCTCCAGAATCTTGAATTCCAGCAGGCCCCGCTTCTTCAGCGCCTCCGCGCCTCCTGGGGCAACCCGGGCGGTCTCCAGTTGTGAGGGAATGGCGACGATGCTTTGCAGGGGATCGAAGATTTTCAGGTCCTCCACGGGCACCTGAGTGGTGCCATTTTCACCTACCAACACTCCCTGCGCGCCCTTGAATACCGATTGGACGAATTTCAATCCCTGCTCGTCCAGGTTGGAATATTCGAATGACAGTTCGGTCACTTCCTGGATCAACATTCCAGGTAGCAGGTCTTCAACTTTTACTTTACGGGCGGATTGAGCCATCGGAAAAGTCCACGGTCGGTGCGCGAATTGTCCAGCTTGATTAGGGTGCCCCAGCAAATCAACAGGAACATGATAAGGGGATTCGTATCCATCGTAAAGACTCGGATTTCACTTCAGGCTTCCGGGCTAGGAGATCAAGGGGGCGATTTCATCCAGGGTGTGGATTTCATGGTCCGGAAGAAATCCCAGTTCCTCCTGGGGCCGGTTGAAACGATTGATCCAGAACACCTGGAAACCGAAGGACTTCGCCCCCCCGGCGTCCCAACTGTTGGAGGATACGAAGCCGATGTTCTCCTTTTCGATCCCCAGCTTGTCCACCGCCAACTGGTAAACCCGGGGAGAGGGTTTGAAAATGCTCAACTCGTGGACGCTGATCACCTCCTTGAGAAATTTGTTGAATCCGTTGTGCTGAGTCACCTTGAGTAGCATTTCCGGGCTGCCGTTGGAAAGAATCGCCGTGGGAATGCGGCTGGAAAGCTTCTCCAGCGCTGCCGGGACTTCCGGATAGGGATCGAGTTGCAGATAATTCTCCATGATCTCCCGGAAGGCATCCTCCTGCAAATCCAATTTCAGGGCGCCACAGGCAAACCGCAATCCCGCCGCCGTCAGTTGCCAGAAATCCTGATATCTTTCCATCAGGGAAGAAAGCCAAGTGTATTCCAGTTGCTTTTGCCGCCAGATATCGCTGATGGCCGGGCCATTTCCCGGAAAATGGCGGTCGCACAGCGCACTCACCGAAGAAACGTCGTAAAGGGTGCCATAGGCGTCGAAGACCAGGGCTTTGATGGAAGTGGTGTCACTCATGGCAGTGGATTCCTTTCGGATGCTTGTCGGATGTTTCACATTGGGAATGGGGTTGGCGAAATCGTTGCGGCACGGGTCAGGGCCCGGCCAGCGAGATGTGCGCACCGGATTCCGGAGGATTGGTCAGGGGGCGCAGGCGATGCGCCAGGGATGGGAAGTCCAGCGGAAACCGTGCCGACAACCTCTCTGCCCGCCGGTTCAGCAGCGGCTGGGCCGGGAATTGGACCTCGGGGGAGCAGATGAAGATGACGTTGCTGTCCACCCGCACGGGAATGGCCGCCATCTGGGCGAAAATGGCCCGCATGTGACCGCGCACGCGCGTCAGGATCTCGGCATTGGAACCCCAGGTGTTGTTGACCAGCCAACCGCCCGGGTCGAGCCGCTCCCGCACCTGCTGAAAAACCGTGGCGGTATTCATTTCCGGGTCCGCTCCATCGGCGTGAAAGGCGTCCATGAAAATCAGGTCGTAACGCTGCGGGTCGGTGCGGAGGAATTCCACGCCATCCAGGGTCAGCACCTCCAGGCGGTTGGATACGGGCAGGTTGAAGTACCGGAAGGCCACCTCGGTCACGCCCGGGTTCATTTCCACCACCCGCTGCCGGGCCTCCGGAACGTGGTCGTGGATAAAGGAGGGCAGGGAGCCCCCTCCCAGCCCGACGTGGAGAATCCGCAGCGCCTGGGGCGCGAAGAGAAAGCCCGCCATCATGGCCCGGGTGTAGTCCAGCACCAGCACATCCGGCGCGGTCAGGGAGCGGGCGCTCTGGACGATATAATTTCCGAAGCGCAATTCCCGCTGGTCTCCGCGCTCCACGACCTGAATATTCACTCCCTCGACCGTTTTTTCATAGATGCGGTTCTCATGGCGAAACAATTTCATGCCATCCCCTCTTTCGTTCATGAACCCCTTGGCCCGTGGTGATCCGCTTCCGCCTTCCCTTGGCGTGACTCATCAAAAACAATATCCTCCCCTTTGGCAATCGATTTTCCATTTCACGCCTTCACGATGTTGGGTATAAATGGAACGCACCCGCGGACGAAGTGGGGGAAATGCGGAAGTA
>CAZOXD010000065.1:12892-14650 GCA_964583525.1 uncultured Pseudomonadota bacterium | reverse complement strand
CCCGGTGAAGGAAACCGGGACGGAACCGGAAGCGGTCCGCGTGGGTCCGGTCGATTGGGCACTCCACAAAGGGGATCGCGCCGTGGTGTCCTGCCATTATCCCGCCCAGTGGGATGCGTTGTCCGGGCTCCTGACGGGCCTGGTGAGACCGCTCTCGGGATCCCTGGAGGAGATCGGCACGGTAACGGTGCAGACCGATTCGAACCTGAAAAATTCGCTGGATTTGAACCGCTCAATCGGCGATTACCTCCATTCTCCGGATGCCCCTGAATTCGTGTGGCTGGAGAAAAGGCGCAAAGTGCTGGGGGTTATGCTGGACCGTCTGGAAATTTCCCCCAGCATGACCCGGCGGCCATTGAAGTATGAATCCCAGGCCGTGCGGGACAAGTTCTGGGCCTTGCGCTTCATGGTGTCCCGGGCGCAATTGTTGTTGGGGAGCGGGATATTCCGCCTCCCGGACGCCTCGATCCGCGCCGCCCTGGCCTTGCGCTGGGGCGATTTCCCCGGCGCGTTGATCGTGGAGGGGGGGGCTCCCGGAGCATCGTTCCCGGGCATCCTGGATACCCGGGTGGAGGTAGACGAACAAGGACGGGTTTCGGTACGTTCCCTGGGCGGGAATGCCGGACGGGGCAGGCAAGGCATGGATGCCCGGGAAGACGAGGGGGAATGACCCTCCACCTTCGGATGGGGGAGGGAAGGCCGGAAATTCGCAGGGTGGAAACGGATATTTCCCGCTGGAAGAGGCTTGACCTTTACCGGGAGGATCGGCTAAAAACGTGAAAAGGTCCCTCCCGTATGGCAATCATGGATTTGATAGGCCCCGATTCCAAGGATGGAACCCTATCGCGCGCCCGATCCCACTCGACCCGAGCCGAATTATCACTCCAACGGTGACATGACCGGCCACCGATTTATATTCGTGCAAGGCCTCCATAAGCATTATCGCGACGTCAAGGGAAATGACCTCCATATCCTGCGGGGCGTCGACCTCGAGGTCATGGAAGGCCAAACCCTCTCCATCATGGGCGCTTCCGGGGCGGGAAAAAGCACCCTGCTCCACCTGATGGGGGCCCTGGACAGCCCGGACGAGGGAATGCTCCAGATCGGCGGAGTGCGCCTGGATGCCCTCAACGAAGAGGCAGCCGCGAAATTTCGCAATGAAACCATTGGGTTCGTCTTTCAATTCCACCACCTGCTGATGGATTTCACTGCTCTGGAAAACGTGATGCTTCCCATGTGGATCCGAACCGGGAAAACCCTGCCCTTCCACAAGGAGGCCCGCGAGTTGCTCGCCGAGGTGGGCCTGGCCGACCGGGCGGAGCATAAGCCCGCGCAACTTTCCGGCGGGGAGCAGCAGCGGCTGGCCATCGCACGGGCCATCGCCAACCGGCCCAGAATCCTCCTGGCCGACGAGCCTACGGGAAACCTGGACGAGGAAACGGGGAACCGGGTGGGGGAATTGCTGATTGGCCTCAACCGGGAGCATGGATTGACCCTGGTGCTGGTCACTCACAATTCCCAATTCGCGGCCAGAATGGAACGCCGGTATGTTCTGGAACATGGCCGCCTGAAATCCGTTTCCAACGGCAGGTCAGATGCCTGAGTCCCTGCCTCGCATCCCATGGCCCGGGGGAATCGGCGCACCCAGCGCCCCATCGCCCGGGAGGCGCCGGGCTCGTTCCTTCCCCCTCAAGCCCCTGTGCCATCCCCCCGGGAATCAAGGCTCCCTGAGTCGGGCGCCATGTAGTTGGACGTCAC
>CAZOXD010000065.1:0-12792 GCA_964583525.1 uncultured Pseudomonadota bacterium | reverse complement strand
GCCATGACGTTCACTAACATGGCGTTCCTTGTCAGGGCGTTCATTACCGTAGCGCTGCTCACCCTGACCCTCTGGGGCGCTCCGCGGCCAGCATGGGCGCAGACGCCCAACATCGCGCAGACCCCCAGCATTGCGGAGACCCCCAACATCATCGTGGATATCCAAATCAGCGGGATCACCCAGATCAGCGAAGGCGAGGTGTTTACCCAATTGGCCAGCAAGATCGGATCACCGCTGAACGCCGGACTGGTCACCGAAGATATCAAAACCCTTCACGGGCTGGGATTCTTCGACGACATCAAGGCGGAAGCCGAGGAGGCGCCGGGGAAAGGATTCATCCTCCGGTTCGTCCTCCAGGAAAAACCGCGCATCACCTCCCTGACCATCGAGGGCAACACCCAAATCGACGACAAGGATTTGTTCGAGGTGGTCAAGCTGAAATGGGGAGGTTTCTACGGCAAGGTGTTGATGGAGGAAAGCCTCGAGGGCATCCGCGGGCTTTACAGGGAAAAGGGGTATCTGCGCGTCAAGCTGAGGTCGGAAACCCGGGAGGACGGGAAAAATTCCTATGCGGTATCCATCATCGTCGATGAAGCTCCCCGGCTGTATATCACCGATATCCGCGTAAAAAACACCAAGGTGTTTTCCGAACTGGAAATCCAGCGCATGATGAGTTCGGCCGAAGTGGACTGTTTCTCCTGGGCCAGCGATTCCGGCGTGTTCGACGAGACGAAAATCAACCAGGATCTGCAAATCATCGTCTCACGCTACATGGAAATCGGGTACGTGCGGATCTTCATCGACAAACCGAAGATCACGCTAATCAACAATCCGGAATTTTCCAAGATCATCGTCGAACTGGAAATTTCCGAAGGGGAGCAATACTTCACCGGAAAATTGGATATTCAGGGAGACATCCTGGGGGACAAGCAGGTGCTGTTGGACCGGATGATGCTGGAAACCGGCGAGGTTTACAATGCCACCCAGCAGAACCGGGACCTGTTCGGACTGCGTGGAACCTACCTGGAACAGGGGTATGCCTACGTCCGGGTGAGGCCTAATATCCGCATCAACGACGAGGACCGCACCGTCGATGTGTCCTACAACATCGTGAAGAACGAGAAGGTGTATATCGGCCGCATCGAATTCCAGGGGAACCGGGAAACCCGGGATTTCGTATTGCGGAGGGAATTCGAGGTGCGGGAGAACGAGCTCTACAATGGCACCAAATTACGGATTTCCCAACAGAATCTGAGCATATTGGGTTATTTCAAACCCTCCCTGCGGATCGAACAGCAGCCCAAGTTGGAGGAGGGAACCCTGGATCTTTTGACGAGGGTGGAGGAAACCCAAACCGGGACCCTGCAGGCTTCCATCGGGTTCAGCAGCCATACCGGGGCACAGATGTCGTTATCGATCTCCAAAGGGAATTTCCTGGGCCGGGGACAGACCTTTCGTTCCACCTTGCAAATGAGTCAACGCGATGAAAAACGGGATATTTCGGTGGATTTCATCGAACCCCACCTGTTCGACTCGAAATTTTCCAGCGATACCTCGGTCGGATTTAAAACCGAGGATGATTCCACGGAGCTGGACCGGGGTACGATCAAGGAGGTGCGGGGTACCCAGGGCGTCGGATATCCGATTCTCCCCAGGCTCAGGTTGAATTTCTCCCTCTCCGTCCGCAATCGGGAGTTCGTGGATATCGACGAGCCGGATGTCAGGCTGCGCACGTTTACCACTGGATTGTCCTACAATACGGTCAACCATCCTATTTTTCCCACCCGTGGAACGTCGGTGACGGTGGGGGTTTCCCAGATCGGGGGCCAGATCCTCAAGGGCACGACGGAATACCGTCAGTACCGGTTCCGGGCACAGAAATTCTTCGCGCTCAACGAGGACAATTCGCTGATCTTCATGGCCAGGCTGCGGCTGGGATGGCTGGAGTCCGTGGGCGACAACGAGATTCCGCCGGAAAACCGCTTCCGGTTGGGCGGCATCGGCTCCTTGGGTTCCATGCGGGGGTACAGGCATGGGGAAATTGGCGGTCCTTTCGGGCGCCTGGAACAAACCCGCAACGCGATCTCCGTTCTCCTGCTGGATGAATATGGGCTGCCCGTCCTGGATGATTCGGGCCAGCCGATCTACGTCCGGGTGGATGGCCGTACTCTTGGGCTGGACGAAGACACCCTGGAAAACCTGGAGGCGGGAGGCACTTCCGAACGGTTGTTGAACCTGGAACTCCTTTTCCCCCTGGCCGGCGACAACGTGCGGGGAGTTGTGTTCTACGATGCCGGCCAGGTAAATTCCGAGTCCATCCAATATTCCCTGCTCCAGGAAGAAGAACCGGGCTTTTTCGACGTCCTGCATTCGGTGGGGGTTGGGGTGAGGATCATCACGCCCATCGGCGTGCTGCGATTCGAGTACGGAGCCAAAATCAATCCCGGGGAAAATGAAAGCCCCGACGAGTTCGATTTCACCATCAGTACCCTGTTTTGATTTTTATGCTATAAACGATCCTGCAATCTGGATGGCGGATTATTTCCCGCCCTATCGTCCATCGAAAGGCGCCATGCGAACCCGTAGCCTGACATTCCCTGCACTTGCGAGTTTCTCCCTCCTGATCCTGGCATTCGTCTTTCCCGGGCCGCGCTTCGTCCAATCCCAAGGGTTGGAAAATCTTAAAATCGGGGTGGTGGACTTGAATCTGGCGCTCAACCGCTCACAGGCGGGAGAACGATCGCAATCCATTCTCCTGGCCTCCAAAAATCAGATCGAAAACGAGATCAAGGCCAAGGAAGCGGATCTGAAAAAAAAACTGGATTCGTTGAAAAACAACATCATGCTCACCGAGGAAGCCCGCAGCAAACAGCAAAAGGAATTGCGCACTCAGCAAAGAGCCCTGGCCAAGAAAGTTCGCGAAGCCCAACGGGAATTGCAGGCCAAGGAAAGAAAACTCACCGGATCCATCGTCATCGAGTTGAAAACGGTGATCAATGAAATCGCAAAAGAGGAAAACCTCGACATCGTGCTGGATAAAAACTTCTTCGAAAATGTGATTCTCTATTCCAAGGTGGAAGAACAAGACATCACCAAAAAGGTAATCGCCCGCTATAACAAGTTTCAAGGCGGCCAGTAACGCGCTCCCCCGGGTGCTCCGCCATTGGGGAAAACTCAAAGTCCCTTTCCAGGATCCGTTGCCATGGCAGTGCTGGAAATTGAAGACATCAAACGGATGATTCCTCACCGGTATCCGTTTTTGTTCATCGACCGTGTGCTGGAATTGAAGGAAGGCAAATGGTGCAAGGCGGTGAAAAACGTGACCGGGGCAGAGGACTATTTCCAGGGGCACTTTCCGGGCAATCCCGTCATGCCGGGGGTATTGATCGTGGAGGCGATGGCCCAGGCCTGTGGAATCGCGGCATTCGCCGTCGGTGGCGATGTCAAGGACATGTGGCTGCTCTTCGCCGGCATTGAAAAGGCCCGCTTCAAAAAGCCGGTGGTGCCGGGGGACCAACTGATCATCGAAGCCGAGTACGTCAACCGCAAGCTCAATTTGTGGGTGTTCTCCGTCAAGGCATCCGTGGAGGGAGTGCGGGTTGCCCAGGCGGAAATCCGCATCGCCACCATTCCCAAGGAAACCTGATCCGCCTTCCCGATTCATGACCGCCAAAATACGCGCAGCCGTCATTGGGGTGGGGCATCTGGGCCGGTACCACGCCCAAAAATATGCCGCTCTGGAGCAGTGCGAACTGGTGGCGGTGGTGGATTCCGACCCGCTCCGGCGCAGGGAAGTCTCGCAAGAATTGGGGGTCCCGGGTGTTGCGGCCGTGGAGGAGGTGCTGCCTTTGGTGGATGCAGTCAGCATCGCCACGCCCACCAGCACCCACCACGCCGTGGGGAGCGCCTGCCTGGAAGCCGGCAAGCATACCCTGATCGAAAAACCCCTCACGGCCACGGCGGAAGAGGGGGAGGCCCTGGTGAACCTGGCCCGGAAGAACGGGATCGTGCTGCAGGTGGGCTATCTGGAGCGTTTCAATCCGGCCTTCGCCGTGTGCGCCCCTCAAATCACGCGGCCCCAGTTCATCGAGGCCCTCCGCATTTCGCCCTATCAGGGAAGGGGGGATGATGTGGACGTGGTGCTGGATCTGATGAGTCACGATATCGACCTGGTGCTGTCCATGGTCGATGCGCCCCTGCGGGACCTGCATGCCGTCGGCATTTCCATCCTCACCCCCAGCACCGACCTGGCCAACGCCCGCCTGATCTTCGAAAACGGGGCCGTGGCCAACCTGACGGCCAGCCGTATCTCCACCAAGGGGGAACGCACCATCCGGCTGTTTCAGCCAGACCGGTATTTCTCCCTGGATCTCTCCGCCCCCTCGGCCCGGCAATTTTCGGCCGGCGCGGGTGAAGAGCAATTGACCGTGGAAAAGGGGGACGCCCTGCTCTTAGAAATCGAGGCGTTCCTCGATTCCATTGCCCAGGGAACACCCCCCGCGGTAAGCGGGGAGCAGGGATTGCACGTCATGAATGTGGCGGGCCGGATCATGGAGGATATTTCGCGTAACATATTGCCGTGAATGCATCGTGATAATATTCCGAGCCGTCTTCCTGGAATTGCTGGGTCCGTTCAACATGACGCTGATCGTCATGGTGGGCCTGTTGATGATGGAGAAGGTCTACCGCCTGGTGACCCTGCTGGTGGAACGGCGGCTCCTGCTGGAGGAAATGGGATGGATGCTGCTCTATCTGCTGCCCCAGGTGCTGACCATTACCCTTCCCCTGGCCGTGGTGGGAGCCGTGTTCGTGACGGTGATCCGGCAGTCCATGGACTCCGAGGTAATCTCCCTGCGGGCCACGGGGTTGGGGTTGTGGAACTATGCCCGGCCATTCCTGGCCTTTGGCCTTCTGGTGACCTTGGCCAGCACGGCGTTGACCCTCTGGCTGCAACCGACCGCCCTGCGGAAATATTCCGAACTGCAGGTGGAAATGGTGCGCTGGAGGGCGGAGCAAAACCTGGTGCCGGGGGAGTTCAATTACGACTTCGGGGGCAAGGTGATCCGGGTGGGCGGTAGGAATGCAGATCGGGAGCTGATGGATATCTTCATTTCAGACCGCAGGATGAGCCGGGAATCCTGGGTGATTGCGGCGAAAAGCGGGTGGATCGAGGTGGATCAGGAAACCCGGCAGGTGGTGTTCCGCCTCCGGGATGGCCAAATCTACTCCCAGTCACCCGACGCCGGCCGTTTTCAGACCGCCGGTTTTCAATCGTTGCGCTATGTACTGGATTACAAGCCCGCCCGATCCCTGAAGGTGAAGGGCATCCGCACCATTCCCACCACCCAATTGATCCCGGGCTGGATGGGGCAGGAATTCTCCGCCCAGAGAAAATTGCAGTTGCGGATCGAATTCCAGCGGCGCATCGCCACCCCCTGGGCCGCTCTGGCCTTCGCCATGGCCTCCATTCCCATGGCCCTGGTGGACCCACGCTCCGGCAAACGGGCCGGGTATTTGCGTGCGATTTTCCTGGTGGTTGCATACTTTATCGTCTGGGCGGCGTTTTTGGATTTGAGCGGTGGAGGGAAAGCGCCACCGGAGACCCTCTGGCTCCCGGCGATCCTCGTATTTGTTTATGGTATGCTGAGACTGTGGCAGATGAATGCGGACATCGAATCCATATGGCGTTACTTTCGGCGTTGATTTTTTTAGCGTTGATCTTTTAGCCTCGACCTTTTGGTGCGGATCATTGGACGCGGATCCCCCCCCCCCTTCACCATTCCGATTCCATGGGCCATCGGCTACGCGGGAAAACGGCTGCGTGGAAAACCGGGCCGAACCGTTCCCAATCAAAATCGCACGCGCACAGGCGGGAGATGAATCATGAAGGTGGAAGACAGCAGGGGCGAACTCCAGAATACGCTCCATCATCTGCTGGATGAAAACGAGAACGCCAATCCGCTCCTGAAACGGTATGGCGAGTTGATGATCGCGCAGGGCCCCGAGAAGCTGTTTCGGGACTTTGACGAGGAGACCCTGCTGGAGTTCCTCTCCGAACGGTTCCGATTCGCCGACACACACACTGCCTCGCCCTTTTCCCTCCACATCAGCGACGAATCCCCATCCCCGGGAGAATCCGGGGGAGACTACACCATCCTCGATATCCTGGTGGGCAACCGCCCCTTTCTCATCGACAGTATCCAAAGCTACTTCAACACCCAGGACGTCTCCATCGTGGCGATTCTGCACCCCATTCTCCACGTGAAACGGGATGGCAAGGGCCGCATCAAGTCCATGGAGGAATACCGGGAAGACGGCGGCAACGAGGCCCATATCCATTTCATCCTCCGCCCCATCGGCGCCCATTTGCGTCAGTCCATGCTGGAGGAGGTGCGGGCCATCCTGCACAGCGTAGTGCGTTCCGTGGACGACTACCCGCACCTGAAAGGGAAACTGGAGGACATCCGGCAATCGGCCGGCAGGACCAAAGGGGCCAAGGCCGTCAGCAAGCTGATGGAATGGTTCGAGGAGGACAACTTCGTCTTCATGGGCCTGCTTCCCTTCAAGGAAAGCGGGAAATCCCTGCAACCAGACCTGAAGAAAGGTCTGGGGCTGTTCCATCCTTCCCTGCATTCCGAGCCACAGCACGAGGCCCTGTTCTCCCAGGCCACACGCTTCATGGACAAGGCGGCCGGGGAAAAACCTTTCCTGGTGGTGGAGGAAACCTCCATCATTTCCAGGATGCACCACCGCACCCGTCTTTCCACCCTGCTCGTATCCACTCGATCCGGGGAGGGAAAGGGAGAGCATGCGGTGATCGCGGGGATCTTCACCGACCGCTCCCTGCGGGAGGATGCCATGGGCATCCCCGTGGTGAAAAAGAAGATCGGCTCGGTGGTGGCACGGCACGGCATCGTGCCGAAGAGCTACATTCACAAGGAAGTGATGGATTTTTTCAACCGGCTGCCCCGCTTCGAACTGTTCCGGCTCCCGGAGGAACTGCTGGAGCGCATGCTGGCCTTCGTCCTCAAGGCCGTGGATCAACCCACACCCGAAGTGGCGCTGATGGAAGACGCCGCCAACGAAAACGTGCGGGTGATGGCCATTGTGCCAGGGCGGGAACTGGGAAGGGTGGTCATGCAGCAAATCCGGGAACGGGTCGAGGAATTGTTCAACCTGACCTCCCAGAACCTGTTCTCCGTGCATATGAGCGCCTTTTCCGTCCTCAACATCGTCTTCTCCACCAGCGCGGAAACCGCGGCCCGCCTGCCCGATGCCACCGTGGTGGAAAACGCGGTGCGCGAGGAACTCCTGACCCGGGAGGACCGGCTGGTGCGCCAATGGATGAGTTCCCGGGGCGCCGGGGCGGACGACCGGCTGACCCGCACCCTGGTGCAGGGGCTGCCGGAAGAATACAAGCTGGTGCGCCCTGCCATGGAGATCCTCACCGACCTGTCCCGCCTGGAGGCGCTCTCCCGCTCCGGTGAGCCCCAGTTCGTATGCCGTTCCAGCCGCGGAGGGGGCACGGCGGTGATCCTTTATGGTTGGGAGAAGCTGTCTCTGTCGCGCCTGATGCCGGTGTTCAACAACCTGCGGGTATTGGTGGAGGAGGAGGAGACCTTCGAAGTGTGCCTCCCGGATGGCGCGGCCTACATGCACACCTTCCGGATTCACCCGCCGGAGGGATGCCGCATCGATCCGGACACCCACCAGGATCTGATGCGGGATCTGATCTTCAACATCCTCGCCAACCGGGCGGAGAACAACCCCCTCAACGCACTGCTGCTGACCTGCGGATTCAACTGGAGGGAAATCGGCATCATGCAGCTCTACCGCAACTACCTGATGCAGGTGGGCAACGTCTACACCAAACGCACCATCAACGAAACCCTCATCCGCCGCACCCGGGCCACCCGGGCCATCCTGGGCCTCTTCCGGGCCCGCTTCGATCCCGACCTGAAAGGGCGGAAGGCGGCCATCGAGACCGCGGAAGAGGAGATGACGGATGCCGAGCGGGAAATCGACAACCTCACCGAGGACCGCATCTTCAAAAGCCTGTACAACCTGGTGCTGGCCACGGTGCGCACCAATTTCTACCGGGACGTCACGCAGCCGGCGATCGCCGTGAAGCTGGAAAGCGCCGCCATCGAGCAACTGCCCGCGCCCCGGCCGCTGTATGAGATCTACGTGTATGGCCCCCTCATGGAGGGCATCCACCTGCGCGGCGACCGCATCGCCCGCGGGGGCATCCGCTATTCGGACCGCCCGGACGATTTCCGCACCGAAGTGTTGGGCCTGATGGCGACCCAGATGAAGAAGAATGCCCTCATCGTGCCCTTGGGCTCCAAGGGCGGGTTCGTGGTCAAGGACCTGGCCCCCTTTGGCGGCAACGCCCGCGTGGCCGGAGACGACCAATACCGCGCCTTCATCGGGGCCCTGCTTTCCATCACCGACAACATGACCGGGGGACAGGTGGTGCCGCCGCCCCGGGTGGTGCGGCGCGATGGCGACGATCCCTACCTGGTCGTCGCGGCGGACAAGGGCACGGCCCATCTCTCCGATACGGCCAACGAGGCCTCCATGGAGCAGGGCTTCTGGCTGGACGACGCCTTCGCCTCCGGTGGCTCCAACGGATACGATCACAAGGTGGTGGGCGTCACCGCCCGCGGCGCCTGGGAATCGGTAAAGCGGATGTTCTGGGAACTGGGCGTGGATTCGCAGAAGGACCCGGTGACCGTGGTCGGTGTGGGCGACATGAGCGGGGACGTGTTCGGCAACGGGATGTTGCTCAGCCGGTCCTTGCGGCTGATGGGCGCCTTCGACCACCGCCATATCTTCATCGACCCGAACCCGGACATCAAGGCCTCCTACAAGGAGCGCCAGCGGCTCTTCAAGCTGACCCGCAGCGCCTGGAGCGACTACGACACCAGTCTCATCAGCGAGGGAGGGGGGATCTATCCCCGCAACGCCAAGGAAATCCCCCTCACCCCGCCCGTGCGGGAAATGCTGGGAATCGAGGAAACCTCCCTCAGCGGCGAGGCGATGATCCGCGCCCTCCTTTCCATGGAGGTGGACCTCCTTTGGAACGGGGGAATCGGCACCTATGTGAAGTCCTCCAGGGAGGGCCACGCCGACGTGGGCGACCCCAACAACGACGCCGTCCGCATCGACGCGACGCAACTGCGGGCACGGGTGGTGGGCGAGGGAGGAAACCTGGGCTTTACCCAGGCCGCCCGCATTCAGATCGACCGCCAGGGCACCGCCATTCACACCGACGCCATCGACAACGCCGGGGGCGTCAACATGTCCGACCATGAGGTGAACCTGAAGATCCTCATGGCAGCCGTCATCGACGCGGGCATGCTGGAGGACCGCGAAGCCCGCAACAAGCTGCTGTCGGAGCTGGAAGAGCCCGTCACGGCCGCTGTGTTGCGCGCCAACTTCCGCCAGGTGCTGGCCCTGTCCATGGACCGGCTCCGCTCCGCGGACAACATGGAGCCCTTCACCCATATGGTGGAACTGCTGGCCTCCGAGGGCGGCCTGGACCGCCGCACCGAGGGCATCCCCAGCCTGAAGAGCTATCTCAGCGCCCGGAACGAAAGCGCAGGGGTGCCGCGGCCCGTGCTGGCCGTGCTGCTGGCCTATACCAAGATGATGCTCTACAAACGCCTCATGGAAGACCCCCTGGTCGAGGATCCCTATCTGGCGCGGTTCTACCTCGGTTATTTCCCGCAGGCCTTGCGGGAACGCTACGACCTGAGCGAGGTGGGTCATGCCCTGAAAGGGCAGATCATCGCCACCACGGTCACCAATCTGGTGATCGACCAGGCGGGAATCTGCTTTGTCCCGGAAACCGCCACCCATGCCAGCGCCACCTGGGGCGAGGTGGTGCAGGCCTACCTGCTGGCCGACGCCGTGGTGGAAGGGGCGGCCTACCGGGAGCAGGTGTATGCCGTGGCGTCCGTCATGCCCGCCGCCCTGCAATACCGGCTGCTGATGGAATTGGAGGGGTTGTTGGGGGAATTCGTGCGCTGGCTGCTGCTCAACAGGGTACCCTCCGAGCGCACCTTTGCGGCGGAACCGGAACTGCGGGACGCCTTCCGCACCTATTGTGGAGAACTGCCCAATCTGCTGGAGGCCGGGGAGATGGAGAAGATGACCGCTGCCGCCGAGAAACTGAAGGGGGATGGATTGCCCCCCGCTGCGCAAATGCTGGCATCCCAGGTGCCCTTCCTGCGCGGTTTCCCCTACGTATCCGGATTGGCCGCGCAAGGGGGGCTGTCCCTTGGCGATGCCTTCCGCTTCTTCCATGCTGTGGAGGGCGTATTCCGCTTTGCGCAACTGGAATCCGCCCTGACCTCCCTGCGCTTCGGCGACGTGATGCAAAAACGCTTCGGGGACAACCTGCTCCGTTCCCTGAGTCTGCAACGCCAGGCCAAGTTGGGGGTCATCCTGGAAAAGAAAGACCCTTCCGCCGCCCCGGAGGAATGGGTGGCGGCCTACCTGGAGGCCTGCGGCCGGAACTGGACCCTCTACGAGGCCACCATGCGCCAGGTATTGGACCAGAAAAATCCCGAAGCGGTTTCCCTGGCCGTGGTGATCGGCCAGTTGGAGGCGGTGTAGCCGCGCCCGGCCCCGGGTGGCCCCGGGAATCCCGGCCCGGCCCGGTGCCATGAAGACAGGAGGACAGGGAAACAGGAACGCCGGGAAGCTACCGCCCCTGCAACCACGCCCACATCGTGTTGAAAAGGAATTCCTTGTGCTCGGAGAGGCGGTGGTCGCCGTCCTTGAGCAGCACCAGGTCGATGTGGGGATAGGGGCAGTCCTCTTGAAAGGTGGAGCTGGTGCGCCAGTCCACTGCATCGTCCTTCATGCCGTGAAAGATCAGGGTGGGGGCCGCGTGCCCGCGCAATAGCTTCTGGGGATCGTAGTTGATGCCGTCGTCGATCAGCCCGAATCCGATCTCCAGGTCCACCCAGTCGCTTTCGATGCGCCGCACGCCGGTGGCCTTCCATTCCTCCATGGCCGCCGGGCCCAATTGCCAGGCCATCCGCCCGGGAAACTGCAGCGAAGGGGCAATCAGCACCAGAGGCCCGGTTTCCCCTGGGTGGGCCAGATGCCGCCAAGCCGCCACCGCCCCTCCCATGGAGGATCCGATCAGCACCGGCTTTTCCCCGCCGCCGCGCTCCGCCAGCCAGTCCAGCGCGGCCGCCATGTCCTCCAGGCACTGGGTGAGGGTCAGCTCCCGGATGGACCCATCGGCATCGCCGTGACCGCGCAGGTCCGCGCTGAGAAAGCCCCAGCCCCGGGAGGCGAACCCCTCCCGGAAGGCGGTGGCCTTTTCCCCCTGGCGGTTGGAGGCCAGCCCGTGAATGAACACCGCGCTGCGTGCCGGGGTGAGTGTGGGGGGCGTCCAGTCCAGCACGATCGCCGCATCCTCGGTGATCTGGAGGCGGTGGGTTTCCAGGGACGCTGTCTCCGTCATGGGGCTTCCTTCTAGTAAATATCTAAAAGGGGTGTGACCAATTCCAAAACCGCAATAAGAAGGATTGCCTCCGGCGGCGGCCTTTGCCCATGGCAACTACCGGGGCGCTGCCCTCTGGACTCCCGGCAGGGAACCGGCAGTTCATTGAACGGCGCCCCTGCGCCCCCAAATTAGGTAATAAATACAATATGTTGAATTACCATAAAAACTTCGCTTTACACCCGTCGGGGGGGGCCGCTGTTCGTTAAACCACCGAGGGAATCATTTCCCCCGTATGCTGTTCGGTTTTCCACGTTTCTGAGTTGGTCGCACCCCTTTTAGAGAGTCTAAATTGACTCCGGTCCTATTCAGGCATTCGCCGAATCCCGCCGTAGCACGGCGGACATGCAGGCGATCCCTCCGGCGGCCTTGACGATCTCCCCCACCTCCACGGTGCGGCACTCCACCCCGGCCGATTCCAGCAGGTGCTGGGTGCGGGGACACCCGGCCGGCATCAACACCCGATTGGGCGCCAGGGTGACGAAATTGAGCGCCATCCGCCGCCCCTCCGCCTCATCTGGAATTTGCAGGACACGAAATCCCCGCTTCTCCAGCAATCCGGCCAGGGTCTCCGGCGCGCGGGCGGGCCACAGCGCGGCCAGTCCCGGCGCGATCAGGCGCAGTGCGCCCATCAGGTGCATGCCCCCGGCCGGCAGAGGCACGGGAATCACCCGCACTCCCATCTCCGACAGCACGCCCCCCAGCTGCCGCAGCCCGGCACCGTTGGTGCGCAGGGCTTCCGCGGCCAGGACGGTGGAGCCGTCCAGCCACATGGCGTCCGCCCCCTCGAAGGTGGCCGCGCCATGGATGCTGCGCAGGATGGGCACGCCCAACGCCGCTAGCCGTACCGCCGCCAGCCTTTCCTCCCCGGCGCGCACCCGGGAGGCAGGGCGGGCCAACACGGCTCCCTCGGGTGTCATGAAGAGCAGATCGGCCATGAACATGGTGTTGGGGGGGACTTCCCGCAGCTGGCCGCTGCCCCGCACACCAACGGTGCCGGGCTGTGGCAGGAGAGGATGCACCCGCACCCCGGCGGCACGGAACGCTTCGGCGATGTCCCGGTGCTGCCGGCGCACCAGGTCCGGACGCACCGCTTCCAGCATCTGCACGGCGTCGGGATCGTCCAGGCCCTCCAGTTCCGGGCCCGGCTCGTGCAGGAGCACATCGCGCAACGTTCCCCACTCCGAATCGTTGCCGAACGGGCCCCACACGCTGCCCATTTCCTCTCGGGTGGTTTCGGTGCGCGGCTGCCAGCCGGCGCCGCCATG
>CAZOXD010000064.1:0-22933 GCA_964583525.1 uncultured Pseudomonadota bacterium | reverse complement strand
ATGATTACTATCAAACCGTAATAAGTAAATTTCTGACGCGACGTACCAAGGGGCCTTACATTTGCCAGCGATCAGGAATATTTCCGATGGGGTCTGTCAACCGCTCCGAGTTCCATTCCCCGGGCGGCGGAATCCTTCCGTTGCACACCCAGTCTCCCTCGGAGTCTGGCCGGTGCTGGTGGTGTGGCTGGCCATGGCGCTCTTCCCGCTGGCGGGCCTTGCCCGGGAGCCGGCTTCGTCTGGAGGGGGAGCTCCCCTGGAAGGCGGTCTGGAAGACGGTGGGAATTCCACCGAAATCCCTCCTGGAAATCCCACCGCGAACCCGCCGGACCCGGTACGGCGTTCGCTTCCGGAGAAACAACGCGCCTACCTGGCCCAGTTAAAGCAGCGGGCGGCGGGAATGAAGCTGTGGCGGCACCGCACCTGGCGACTGCTCCTGCACTACCGGCCCGATCCATGGGGCCCTGGATATACTTCCGAAGCGGACGGCCCCGGGTTTTTCCTCGCGGAGGGCGGGAAGAGCGGTCCCCGGGCGGAACTGAATGCCACCCTGGCTGGATTTTTCACGGATACACCCGGCGGTCCGTTGAACATAACCCCGCAATGCGCCTTTCCCGCCCGGTACCGGTGGCTGGATTCCCAATTGGACTTTGACCCTGACCGGTTGCAGGTTCAGGGGTGCGAACAGTATGAACGCTGGCGGACCCGGGTCGATGCGGATTCGGTGAGCCTGATCTTCTCCTCCTATTTCTTCAACAACCCGGCCAGCATGTTTGGGCACACCCTGCTGCTCTTTCACAAAAAGGGGCGGGAGAGAAACACGGAATTGCTGGATTTCGCGGTGAATTACTCGGCCTATGTGCCCCCGGAAGATAATGCCATTGCCTTCGCAATATTTGGAATATTCGGAGGGTACCAGGGGCGCTTTTCCATGCTGCCCTACTACGTGAAAGTGAAGGAATACAACGATTTCGAAAACCGTGACATGTGGGAATACCGGCTGGGTTTCTCCCCGGAGCGGGTGGGGTTCATGCTGGCCCATGCCTGGGAACTGGGGAGCACCTACTTCGATTATTTTTTCTTCAAGGAAAATTGCTCCTACCATCTGCTTTCCCTGCTGGAAATCGGCGACCCCAGCCTGCATCTGACGGACGAGTACGGGTTGTGGACCTTGCCCGGAGATACCGTGAAACAATTGGCGCGGGTGCCGGGCCTGGTTACGGATGTAGTCTACCGCCCCTCCCTGGGCAGTCAGTTGCGGCAAAAATTATCCCGGATGGAAGCTGGAGAAAAGGATTGGGTTGCCACGCTGATCGACCGCCCGGCAGGGGTGGAAGCCAGGGATTTTCAGGCACTTCCCCCCAGTCAACGCGCCCGGGTGTTGGACGCGGTGATCGACTATTACCAATACAAGCTCACCCCCGGCGCGGTGAGGGAGAAGGAAGAACGCCAGGCCGGTCTGCGGCGCCTGCTACTTTCCCGGGCCGCGATTCCCGCAGCCGCGCTTCCCCCGGAGGACCTGCCCTGGCTCACCGCGCCGCCGGATACGGGGCATGATAGCGCGAAGTTCTCCGTGGCGGCCGGAGCTGCGCGGATCTTGGCTTCCAATGGGGCCTCCAATGGGGCCGGCAGCGGAAACGGGCGGGATACTTCCTTTGCGGAGTTTGCGGAATTTTCTGTACAACCGGCGTTTCACGATCTGATGTCCCGGGACGCTGGATACGCCCCCTTTTCCCAGATCAACCTGCTGCACCTGCGGGTGCGCTACGAGAGGGAGCCCGCGCAATGGCGACTGGAACGGTTGGGGCTGATCGACATGGTATCCCTGTCCCCGCTATCCCGATTGATTGCGCAACCCTCCTGGAAGTTCGGACTGGGCTGGCAGCGCAACCGCGATATCGCTTGCGGGCAGTGCGCGCCGTTCTTCCTTAACGCCGGTATCGGCGTCAGCGTTGAAACCGCGGTGTTCGACAGGGAGGTCTACTTCGCGATGGTGGAAGGGAGTTACGAGTACAGCCGTCATTTCGATTCCGGTCACCGGGCCGGCTTTGGTTTTTCCGCGGGAATTCTGGTGGATCTGGTAGAGGCGTGGAGAATCGGGATCTTCGGATGGCGCACCAAATACACCGAGGGCCATGTGGGGACCGTCGGCAAGGCAGAATTCCGGCAGCGAATCAGCCTTTCCCGCAATATCGAATTGACCTTGGACTGGGGAAGGGTGGAAAATTATAGCGAGGGCAAGCTGGGACTTGGCATCCATTTCTAGGCAGTGGATTTATAAGCGGTGGATTTATAAACAATGAACTTCCAAGCAGCGGCCGCATCGAACAGGCGAGCGATGAACCCATGGGAAAAAATCAGGCGCCTAGCAACGTTGAATCCCGGGTCTTTCCGTGTCATCCGCGTATTATTCCCGATTCTGCTGGGCTTCACTCTGGCCGGGGCGGGGGGGTGCAATTCGGTCTTCTTCCAACCCAACCGGATCGGGTACAGCTTCCCTCCCTATTTCGGACTGGCCTACGAAAAAGTGGAGTTCAAAAGCGGGGATGGTACCCTGCTATCGGGCTGGTTTATTCCTGCCCGGGGAATCAGCCGGGGCACCATCATCCACTTTCACGGCAATTACGCCAACATGACCAATCACCTTCCGGCGGTGGCATGGATGCCCGGGGAAGGGTATTCGGTGTTTCTCTTTGACTACCGGGGTTATGGAATTTCCGAAGGAACGCCCTCCCGCGCCGGCGCCGTTGCCGATGGCGTGGCGGCGATCGCCTACGTCCGCTCCCGCCCGGATGTGGACCGCGGGCGCCTGGCCGTGTTCGGGCAAAGCCTGGGGGGCGCGCTGGCCATCGCCGCGCTGGCCCGGGCCGGTCATGGGGGCGTACGCACGCTGGTGGTGGAGGGGGGGTTCGCCTCCTACCGGGAGGTGGCGCGCTCCCTCCTGGACCGCTCCTGGATCACCTGGCCCTTTCAGTATCCCCTGTCCTACCTGTTCATCAGTGACGAGTTGAGTCCCCGGAGAGAATGGACGGCTCTGCGATCCTTGCCGCTCCTGGTTGTGCATGGGGAAAAAGACGAAAACGTCCCGTTCGAGAACGGCAGGAGCCTGTTCGAGGCGTTTCCGGGCGAGGACAAGCAGTTTTGGCCCATCCCGAACGGCGCCCACATCAATGCCTTTGGGCCAAAGCCCACCCCTTGGCGTGATAAGCTGCTGAAATACCTGGCGGAAAAATTCCCGCCCTTGACGGCTCAAACCCCTGGCCGGGAAAGAAAGCCGGAGCTATGAGGGGTAGTGCGAGCGGCGCGGGAAAGGGGTGGGAGTGTAATCTTCCCGCCGCCACGGTGGATTCTCATTTCCTTTTCCCCGATCCTGCAATCATGGTGTGCCCCCTTCCGGATATTCCTCTATACATTTGCCTCCATTCGGGGTATCATCAGAAATACTTTATTTTCATTTAAATTGCATCTCCGTACCAATGGAAGATTTTCGCTACGAAATCCGTTACCATACTGGAAAAAGGAAGGGTCGGGTATGAAAATCAGGTTTCGATTCCAACTTCGGCCGTGGGTCATAGTGGCCACCCTTGGGATGGGGCTGGCGACCTTGATTGCGCCTTTGGCGATCGCTGCGCCTCCCGGGGCCCGCTATTACACATACCAGGGCAAGAAAATCCTGCTCGAACCGATGGAGAGCCGGATCACGGTTGGCATGCGCGAGGGGGCATCCCTGGACTTGCAGGAGTCCCTGACCCTCCCTTCCGGAAAGCTCGAGGTGACCGCCCAGCCTGCCGGGAAGGGGGTTCACATCGTAAGGTTGGGACGCGAGGGCGTGCTTTCCGGATCCTCGTTGCAATATGGCCCGGCGCGCGGTCCTTCCGGTCTGCCCGTACTCAAGGCGCCCTTGACCTTGCCAGGCCAAGCGCCGGCAGCCGCCTCCCGGGGCGAGACCCGCAGCCAGGGTGGAGGGATGGCGGAATCCCTCAAGCCGGAGGAAGTGCGCACCCGGCGCAAGGAAGCCCTGGAACACTACCGCGCCCACGGCTCCGTGGAATGGGTCTATTTCGCCCAGCGGGACCCCGCCACCGGGAACGTCCTCTACCTGACCCCGCGGATTTTGATCCGCACCGATGAGACAGCCGACGAGACCATGGACGTAGCCGCCCTGCGGAAATCCCTCCCGCCCTCGGTGCGGCTGGTGCGCCCTCTGCTCTTTACCGAAAATCAATACCTGCTGGAGTTGACGAGTCCCGGCACCGATCATCCTCTGGATGTGGCGGCGTCCCTGGAGGAAGGATATTCCTGGATTGAATGGGCGCATCCGGACTTCATCCAGCAATGGCGCAGGAGCGCGATTCCGGACGACCCCAAGTATACCGCCTACCAATGGCATCACAACAACACCGGGCAGGGTGGCGGATCGGCAGGGGCCGATTCCCGCCTGGAAGGGGCCTGGGACACAGTGACCGGAGACGGTTCCGTGGTAATCGCCATCATCGACGATGGCGTGCAGACCGATCATCCGGACCTGGCCAGCCGTATCTTCGTCAACCCCGATGAGATTCCCGGCAACGGCATCGACGACGACGGCAACGGCCTCGTCGACGACGTGAACGGCTGGGATTTCGCGGAGAACGACAACAATCCCAATGGCTGGGACGCCAATTCCTCCCACGGCACCGCCGTGGCCGGCGTGGCCGCGGCTGCGGGGGATAATGGCGTGGGGGTGTCGGGCGCCTGCTGGAATTGCACCATCCTTCCCGTGCGCATCTTCGACGATTTCGGGAACGCCTACGACTCCAAAATCGTCTCCGCCCTCAACTATGCAGGGGAAATGGCCGACGTGCTCAACAACAGTTGGGGCGGCGGCCTCCCCACCCCCGCCCTCAACGACGCCATCGTCAATGTGCATACCACGCTGGGAAAGCCCCTCATCTTTGCCAGCGGGAACTACGGCAGCGGGTATCGCACCTATATCCTGGGCGGATTTACCGCGGACACCTACGTCTTCGAGTGGGAGTATTCCAAGGATTTCATGCTTTCCAAGGGCTTCGACACCATGTGGCTGGACAACGTGATCTTCCCCGGTGGCGGCACAATGGAGGACTTCGAGGGATGTTCGGCCAATGCCGGCACCTTGGCCGATTGGGACAGCACTGGCCATGCGGGATGGACGGTGACCGCCGACGAATCCCGCGCCAGTTCGGGGTGGGGAGGGAACTGCGCCGCCAAGGCCGGCGCCATCGCCGACAACCAGCGCACTGTCTTGCGGGTGGAAAAGACAGTGGGCGCCGGGAACCTGGTGTTCGACCTGTGGGTTTCCTCGGAGGACACGGGTTCCGGTCAATTGGTTTCAACCGGCCCCTGCTATGACGGATTCCGGCTCTATATCGACGGGATCCTGCAGCCTTTTTTCGCCTGCGGCGACTACAGCAACCAGGGTGTGAAACTTGAGGATGGGAAAATCCTCTATCCCGCCTCCCACGGCGAGACCATCGCCGTGGGGGCCTCCAGCGATTACGACCACCGCAGCGAATACAGCCAATGGGGACCCGGGCTGGACGTCCTCGCCCCCAGCGGCGGGGGCGCCAGCGGAATATCCACCACCGACCTCACAGGAAGCAGGGGGTACAATACTTCCTCCGGACCCAACGGGGACTACGAGAGCGGGTTCAGCGGCACTTCCTCCTCCACGCCCCTGGTTTCGGGGATCGTGGGCCTGTTGCTGACCCAGGACTTGACCGCCAACGGCTCGATAACGCTCGGCCCGGAAGCCATCCGCACGGCCTTGCACGATGCCAGCCGATGGGGAGGCTGCCAGGGCGCGGAGTCCGATCCCCAGTACGGCCATGGCGTGCTGGATGCCAACAAGTTGATCAATCCCGCCGACGCCGTTTCCACCACCCCCGCCACTTGCGCGACGGTGGGCACGGCGGATTTCAATATTTCCTTCCCCGCCATTCCAACCGGAGTCATCGCCTTCCCAAGCGAATCTTCCCTTACGGTTTTCTGGAGCGGTGATGGCAGCGCCACGACCTACACGGTCTACTGGAGCGGGTCTTCACCGGTAGATACTGGCTCGGCTTTGAATAGTGGGCCAATAGAGGGATCCCCATACACAATCACGGGCCTGATCAATTATGACGTGTATTACATCGTCGTAACCGCCACCAATGTGAAAGGAGTGAGTTCACCCTCGCCCGAGATCAGTGCCGTACCCGTCCCCGCTCCACCAGCGCCAACCGGCGTTAGTGCTGTTCCCGGGGTGGATTCCATCACAATTGATTGGGCAGAGGATGCCAGCGCCGATAGTTATACCGTCTACATCGGGCTAAGTTCTCCGTTGGATCTGTCCAGCGCATTTAAATTCGATAACCTGCCGGGAGCACCCGTTATCTTCACGGGATTCATAGTAGGACAGATCTATTATTTTGCGGTAACGGCAACCAATACCTTTGGGGAAGGGCCTCCTTCCTCAGAGGTGAGTGCTTATGTCACTTCAGGAGGCGGATCGACAAATCCCCGGTCCTCCGGTGGCGGCGGCGGCGGCTGCCTCATTTCCTGGATGACGGAAGACTACCTGGCCGATGCGCGGTTGGACCCCCTGCGCTCCCTGCGCGATTTCATCGCGGAGCAGGGTGAATGGGGGAAGGCGCTGGTGCGTTCCTACTATCGCTTCTCGGACACCATCATCGCCTGGTTGGAAGCACCGCGGCAGGCCAACGCTCTCCCTCCCCTGATGGCCTCCATCTGATGGGGATGAGGGCCATGCCCTCAGCCGATTCCCGCGGATCCCCCGCACCTCAATACATATCCTTGGAGATGTAGAGGGACCAGTCCAGGTAATAGGCCTTGTGGATGCCATAGTCGAAGGCGCGATAGAGGAAATCCTGGCGCTTGTATTCGGCGTCCGAAGCCTTCGCCTGGGTGTAAACGGCGTGGATGTCTTCCAACAACGGGGGAATGATGGCGGTGTGTTCTTCCAGATAGGGGGAGAGATGCCGGTCTCCGAATCCCACCACCAGCCCCATCAGGGCGAATTGATAGTATTCGGAGAGTTCCTCGTCCTCCTCCTCGGGCAGAAATCCCTGCAATGCTTCGAACCACTGTGCGAAATCGGCTCGGGTGTAGGCTTTTTCCTTCAGGCGTTGGCTTACGGCTTTTCCGGGGGCCGGCGTCAGGGCGCGTTCTTCTTCCGGCGGTGCGTGAAGAATCAACGCCAGCAGGTCGTTCTTGTCCTGTTTCAAGGGCGCTCCCCCTTCATGTGATGTGGAGCGGCCGCTCACCCTTCCGGAACGGGGGCTACGGGTTTCCAACGACATTCCGGGGGCCGTGGGCCGGAATGCGATATGTGAGGATATAGGGGGATGGGAATTCCGGCAATGCCCGGGCCTTGCTATCCGGCCCTGCTCTGGCTATGCCCGGGGGGACCGGGGGGACCGGCCAGTCCTGTGGCCTTGCCGTGCGTCGTGGAGGGGCGGCGGCCCGGGATCAGACGGCCTGGGCCTCGGCGACGGCGGATACCAGCTCCCAACGGCCGGGATGGCGGGCAAGTTCTTCCACCAACCGGATATTCAACCGGTGACCGGAGCGGATCCCTCTGTATTCGGCCAGGATGGGATAGCCGGAGAGGGAAAGATCGCCGACGGCGTCGAGAATCTTGTGGCGGACGAATTCGTCGGAATAGCGCAGCCCAGCGGGATTGAGCACGTTGCCTTCGCTGTCCAGTCCCACCGCGTTGTCCAAAGACCCTCCCAGGGCCAAGCCATTGCGCTGCAATTCCTCCATGTCCTCGACGAATCCGAAGGTGCGGGCCTTGGCCAGTTGGGCGACGAAGGTTTGCGGGGAGAGAAAGACTCCCAGCGATTGGGTCTGGATGGCCGGATTTTCGAAATCGATCATGAAGGAGAATTTCGGAGTGTGGGAAGGATAAAGCCCCGCTATCTTGTTCCCGTCCTCGATGACGACGGGTTCGTTCACCTTGAGGTAGTGCCGGGGGGCCGGCTGCAGGAGACGCCCCACTTCCATGATTCGCGATACGAAGGGTTGCGCGCTGCCGTCCATGGCCGGAATCTCCGGGCCCCCGGTTTCGATGTAGGCATTGTCGATGCCCAGCCCGGAAAGCGCGGCCAGCAGATGCTCGACCGTGCATACCTCCAACCCATCACGGCCCACGGTGGTGTTCCGGGTGGTGTTCACGACGGATTTTACATCCGCAGGAAACTCGATCTGGCGGCCTTGCGATATCAAACGGAATACGATCCCGTTGTCCACCGGCGCCGGTTGCAGTATGAAATGTGCTTTCTTTCCGGTATGCAACCCGATTCCATGGATATGGCAGGGAGCGCGTAAGGTTTTCTGGTACATGCAGGTTCATCTCAATGAATCGAAGGGCCGGGAGCAATCGGTGCCAATCCGTGAATTGGCAAGGCGCGCTGTTCTCCAGGAAGCTTCTCCAGGAATTTTTCGGCAAACAGGGCGATGCGTTTCCGGGCCCAAAAAAATCCCAATTCGGATTCCCATCAAGATGCAAATCTTAGGCCATTAAAAAACGAGCGTAATAACAATATGTTATGAGGAAGTTGGAGAATCGGGAAATCCAGGAATGTAGTGAAAATTCCCAACGTTGTGTTGATTTTGGAACACTTTACTACGGATTTACCACGGAATTACCATGGAATAGTCTACCAAAAGGCAGAGAGCCAGAGCGCCTCCACGAACAAGGGGCTTCCCATATATCCGCCCATCGGCATCCAGGGGTCATAGGGCATGTAGACATATCCTCCGTTGTCATAGTCGCCTCCGTCACGCTCTTCCCTGTCGCGGGCTTCTTCCTGTTCCTCCTCGAAGAGGGAGGCCTGGCGTTGCCGCTCCCTTTCCATCCGCTCCTTGTTGATGCGGGCGCCCTGGAGAATGACGTCCTCCAATACCGTCTCCCCGGAAATTTCGGTTCCGTCCTCTTCCTGGTACCCCAGTTCCCAGACTGCAATCTGTGATCGGACGATTTCCTCCAGTCCCTTGTAAAAACTGGAGCCCAGGACGATATCGAACTTCCAGTCGGGATTGTCAAAGAAAGCCTCGTCCGCCAGCATGGAGAGGAAGACCGTCCGGTACGGGTCGATCTTTTTGTATTCCGCGACGGCAACCCGCAGGTCGGACCAGTTGGGCGCTTCCAGCTCATCGTTTTCGGGATCGCCAAAGGCGCCCTCCGCAAGATCCACGGCGCCGTAGACATCGTAGTGGATCAGGTAGGAGCGTTGTTGATGGAGCAGCTTGTTGTAGGCCTCCTCCCCCTTCACCGTGGGTTGGTAATAGTCGTTTTCCCCCACCGTGACCAGGTCCACTTTCATCATGTAATCGAAGATCGGTTCCAACAGCGAATCGTCGCTTTCCAACAACCCCGCGTGAAAGGCATCGGGCTTGGAGGTGATCTGGTGGAGGAGCACCAGTGCGGAAAATTGGCGGCAGGTTTCCTCGTCCAACGGGGGACGTTCGGGTTTGCTATCGGTCATGTTGGCTCCCGCCGCTCCCTGTAATGGGGAGCCCTTGATTTTTAGATATTTCGGTATTTCTGTTTTTCCCGGCCGAAATTGGACAGGGTTATGATCAGGGTTCCGGAATTTTCCGGGAATCGCCCTTGCCGGAGTCCGGCAAGGTCCGCAGGGGGATGATCTTGATTTCACTTTCCCGTGAGTCGAGGACTTCATCAATGCGGACGATGGCATGATACGGAATCCAGGTGCGCTTGATTCCCTCGAACTCCTTTCGCAGGCGTTCTTCACCCGGATTGTAGACCAGCCGGGAAGAGGGAAAGATGAAATCCCCGATTTCGATCAACCCATAAAGGTCGGAGGCGCCTAGTTCCCTGGCGCAAATCTGATAAAGCTCGTTCTCGTTGGTGAACGTAACTTTGTAATAGGTGCTTTCCCGATTCTTCGCTGCCATGAAACCGTTCGCTAAATGGATTGCGGATTATCCCCGCACAATCGATATGCGATTGCGATCACTCCCTCATTTCTTATTATCCCAGCCCTGGGCCAGATGTAAAACAGGGTGTGGGGGGAGCGGGGTTTCGATCCTCCCTGAATTCTCCCGGCTCCAGTATTTCCAGCGGCATCATCCCCGGGGCAGAGTGGCATTTCCGGGGCCGTTCAGCCATTCCGGGAAGGTCCGGCCCCCAGAAAGCGGTGCTCGCCATGAATCCTTCCCGCGGCTTTCCGGATACCCGAAGTGATGATTCCCGGATCGCGCATGGCTGCCCTTTCTCCCGTTATGCTCTCTGCGCTATACTTTCCGGACGATCGCCTCCCATCACGCGCCCCTCGCCGCGGCTGAGAGTTCCCCGGCGGGGCCATTCGTTATCGGCAGGAATAGCAATGAGCCAGGAGAAGGAAAATTTCATCAGGGACGAACGGTTCATCCCCGAGGGGTTGTACCGCGCTCCACGGATTCTCATCGTCGACGATGAGGAAGGCATCCGCAAGCTGCTGCATTTTCATCTGCGGCGTTCAGGATGCGAAGTGCAAACGGCGGAGGATGGGGAATCGGCCCTCACGCTGGTGGAGCAGGGAGAGGGTGTGGACCTGGTGCTGCTCGATCTCAACCTCCCCGGGGTCTCCGGCCTGGATACCCTGCGCAACATCATGGCCACCGGAAAGGTGGGTTGCACCATCGTCATGACGGCATTCGGCACCATGAACGACGCCATCTCCGCCCTCAAGGACGGGGCCTACGACTTCGTCAACAAGACCCACAGTTTCGACGATGTGCGCAGGGCCATCCGCAAAGCGCTCCAGACGGTGGGCCTGCGGGAGGAAGTGGAACATCTCAAGATGCGTATCAGCGAGATGGAGGGCGTATTTCCCGACGTCATCGGGGTCAGCGAACCTTTTTTGCGTGTAATGAAACTGGTGCGCAAGGTCACCGACAGCGACATCACCGTCCTCATCCAGGGAGAGAGCGGCACTGGCAAGGAACTGATCGCCAGCGCCATTCATCAGCAGGGCCAGTTCAACAAGCAACCCTTCGTGGCTCTAAATTGCGCGGCGATCCCGGAAAATCTGTTGGAAAGCGAACTCTTCGGGCACGAGAAGGGCTCTTTTACCGGGGCCACCGCCCGCAGAATCGGAAAATTCGAGGAAGCCCACGAGGGCACCCTTTTTCTCGATGAGATCAGCGAGCTCAGCCACGCCCTCCAGGCGAAATTGCTGCGTGTGCTCCAGACCCAGGAAATTCAGCCCATCGGCGGGCACCTGAAACGGGTTAAGGTGCGCATCATATCGGCGACCAACCGGGACCTGTTGGAGGCCGCCCACAAAGGCGGCTTCCGCGAAGACCTGTACTACAGGTTGGCGGTGTTCCCCATCGTCATCCCCCCGCTGCGGGAGCGCAGGGAGGATATCCCCTTGCTGGTGGATTTCTTCGTGCACAAATTCGCGCACCAGGAAAACAAATCCCTGAAAGCGGTAAGCCCGGATGTGATGGAACGCCTGGAGAGCCATCCCTGGTTTGGAAACGTGCGCGAACTGGAAAACGTGATCTATCGCGCGGTGGTGCTTTCGGAATCGCACCGGCTCACATTGGAGGATTTCCCCGGCCTCCCTTCCGGCGCCCTCCCACCGCCACATTCCGGCGTTGAGGCTTCCCCGCTCCCGTCAGCCCCCGGATATGGGGGGGTTGCGTCCACCCCTCCTGGCCAGGGTTTGCCGGCCGAAATCCCCCGGAGCGCCATGCCGTCCGGGGCTTCCCTGGAGGACATGGAAGCCGAGGCGATCCAGCAGGCCCTCGCCGAGAATGGGGGGAACATGTCCAAGGCCGCGTTGCAGTTGGGGATCGGCCGGGCCACCCTTTATCGCAAGTCCAAGAAATACGGCCTGCACCGCACCTGATTTCCCCAACGCCATCATTGCCGCTTGGAGATTGGCCCGCCTCCGTGATAGGACTCGAATAGACTCGTAATCATGGAGGATTCCACCCCGAAATCGTGATGGGTCTCTCCCTTTCCGGCGATTCCGGGAATGTGGAAGGGGGGATGTGTCCATTCGACGAATTTCACCGTTCAATGGATGAATGCGCGTTGACGTTGCCGAAAGCGCCTTGTGGCAGGGATCGACTTGAGCGGGCCGGAGCAGACTAATGGCTCCCGTACCCTCGTCTGCGGGTGGCGTGGTGGGGAATTCCCCCTTCGCATGGAGAGCATGGAGAGCATGGAGGGTCATTCCGGCGGCCGAGGCTTCATGAATCCTTGAGGCATGATACACTGGAAGAGATCAAGTACACTGCAAGAAATCCTAAAACACGGGAAAAAACCCTATACACTGGAAAGGCCCTATACATTGGAAAGGCACTATACACTGGAAAAGCTATGGATCACAGAATCGGGAAACCAGGGGACCGCATGCGGTATCGGGGAATATTTGGCGATCGACCCAACCACACGGAATCACGGCGTGCCCGGAACCACTGGAAACCACAGGAATCCATCCACGCATGAATCATCCGTGATGATCTGAAAACCCCCAGAGATGACCATGAAGGAGACAAGATGAGCAAAACTGCGAAAGTCGATGTAAATGGGCAAAGCGTGGAATTACCGATCATTATCGGTTCGGAAAACGAAGTCGGAATCGATATCTCGGCCCTGCGGGGGCAGACCGGCGCCATTACGATGGACTGGGGGTATGGCAACACCGGTTCGGCGGAAAGCGGGATCACTTATCTCAATGGGGAAGAAGGCATCCTGCGCTACCGCGGGTATCCCATCGAACAGTTGGCGGAAAGTTCGGACTTTCTGGAAGTGAGCTACCTGCTCTACTATGGCGAACTTCCCAACAAGGAGCAGTTGGACAAATTTCATTCCGAAATAACGCGCCACACTCTGTTGCATGAGGATATGCGCAGCTTCTTCGACGCCTTTCCCAAGGATGCCCATCCCATGGCGGTGTTGTCCTCGGCGGTATGCGCGCTTTCCACTTTCTACCAGCAGGGGGACGAGAGCACGGATGAGGGGCTGGATCTTTCCATGTTCCGTCTGATGGGCAAACTCCCCACCATCTCGGCCTGGGCCTACAAGAAATCCCACGGCCAGCCTTACGTGTACCCGGACAACTCCCTGGGTTTCTGCGAGAACTTCCTCAAGATGATGTTCTCCATTCCCGCCGAGCCCTACGAGCCTCACCCGGACATTTCCAAGGCTCTGGACGTGCTGCTGATCCTTCACGCCGATCACGAGCAGAACTGCTCCACCTCCACCGTGCGCATGGTGGGAAGCTCCAAGGCCAACCTGTTTGCGTCCATATCCGCTGGCATCGCGGCGCTATGGGGTCCACTCCATGGCGGGGCCAATCAGGCGGTGCTGGAGATGCTGGAGGAAATCGTCGAAACCCATACGAACACCAAGGATTTCGTCAACCAGGTAAAGGACAAGGATTCCGCGTCCCGCCTGATGGGCTTCGGGCACCGTGTGTACAAGAACTTCGATCCCCGGGCCAAGATCATCAAGGTGTTCGCCGACCGGGTGCTGAATCTTTTAGGCGTGAACGACCCCATGCTGGACGTGGCCCGGGAGTTGGAGGAAGCCGCCCTCAACGATGATTACTTCATCGAGCGCAAGCTGTATCCCAACGTGGATTTCTACAGCGGGATCATTTACCGGGCCCTGGGCATTCCGCTCAACATGTTCACGGTATTGTTCGCCATCGGGCGGCTCCCGGGATGGATCGCGCATTGGAAGGAAATGAACGAGTCCCCCAAGAACCGGATCGGGCGGCCCAGGCAGATTTACGTCGGCAACACGAAACGTAATTACGTTCCCCTGGCAGAACGTTAAGGGCCGATCCGCGCCTATTCACCCTCCGGGAATCGGCGCTGGGAATTTGCTGGTGGAATCGCACGGATTCCACCAGTACCGCGAGGCAAAACCCCGTGCCGGACGTTTCCGGCACGGGATATTCGGGTGGAAAGGAATCGTTCGCCGCCACCCCCTTCGATAACCCGATTCGTTTCCCGCCCCTGCTTGGGGGAGGAGTGGGCGGATCCCGCACCTTTGGACCGATGGAATCCGCAACGACACCGATTGAAAGCCTCTCCGTTCACGATCTGATTCGCGAATGGAATTCGGAACTGGGAGCACTCCAGTCCATGGAATCCTCCAACCCTTCCTGGGAATGGCAAGTGGTTCAGCTACACCTGGAGCGCTTGCATGCGCTGGCCCAGGAACTCCGCAGAAAAAAGGGCCTGGAGCGTGCCAAGTGGCAACCCTAGGATCGGTAAAGGCATCCGCCTGACCCTTCCTCCGAACAAAGCCCATCCCGGAGAAGGCTTCATTCTGCTTCCCGGGCTCAACCTCCATCCCAGCCGCCTGGAGGCCCTTGGGGACCTGCTCCGTGGGGAAGGCCTGCCCGTGTTCACTCCCGAGAGCATTCCCGAAATCAATCTTCGAAATGCCTCCCGCTCCCCTCCGCCGGTGGTGGCCCCACCCGGCCGGGAGGCGCCCGCAACCCTTTCCGGGGCCGAGTTCCGCTACCGGGAATGGTTGGGTGCATTGGACCGCACCGCTCGG
This sequence comes from uncultured Pseudomonadota bacterium, assembly GCA_964583525.1. GTDB lineage: Bacteria > SAR324 > SAR324 > SAR324 > JACQKK01 > CAZOXD01. The sequence continues at coordinate 8,376 of CAZOXD010000064.1, read as the reverse complement.
GAGATGGATGAGCTGTATCCCGGGATTTCCCTTTCCCTGTGCGGATTTTCCCTGGGGGGATTGCTGGGGATGGCCTGGTCGGTGGAGCGGGGGATTCCCTTCAAACGGGCCCTGCTGGTTGCGCCCGCCTTCCGGATCAAGCAGGGGCACGGGTTGACGATCGATCTGCTGGGCCGGTTGCTGCCGGACGGATTGCCGATTCCCAGCATTACGCCGAGGAGATACCGCCATCATTCCACTATTCCCGTCGCGGACTACCGGGCGATGGTGAAACTGGAGCAGCGGTTCAGCGGGAAACTGGAACGTTGGCTCAGGGGCGAGGGAACGCCCCCGCCGCGCATGTTGATCGCCTATTCTCCCAAGGATGAACTGATCGACACGGAAATTTTCCCCCGTCTCCGCAATGCCGTGGCAGGCCGGAAACCCGGACCCAATGGGGGGGAGGAATTTCCGGAAGGGCGAATCGTGCTGCATCCCCTCCACCCCCGGCCGCGGCGGAGATACCCCGCGCATCTCGTGATCGACCCCGAATCCCTGGGGGAATCGCAATGGAATGCCTTTGCCGGGGATGTGCGGAATTGGCTGGCTGCGCGTGCAGTGAAACCCGAACCCATGGAGTTGCGGTCATGAACGGTCTGCTGGCCATGCTCAATCATCTTGCGGCCACCGCACTGGCCGGGAGCAGCAGAGGAGGCGCGCTCCAATTCCGCAGTATCGTCCTGGACCCGGAGGGGGGGCGCATCGTCGCCCGTGTCGATCACCCGCAATGTTCCGGGGAGGTGGTCTTGCGGCTGCAAGTAGTAGAATCGCAGGCACCGGAGGAACCGGAAGAATCCCCTGGGCGCCGTCAGACGCTTTACCTCTCCCTGGAATCGGTGCCGGAAAAGTTGGGGCCGCACATCGAGCCTTTCCGGAGAGTGCTGGAAAAAGCGCGCCTGCGCCTGGAACTGGATTTCGAGCCTTGAGAGGAACGTTTCTCCCCGCAGCCGCAAAGGCCAGCAGCCGATTCCTCTCATCCACGCAATGGACTCCATCCCATGACCACCACCATGAATATCACCAAGCCACTGATTCCCCACACCCTGCTGCCGCTGCTGGAGAAGTTGCTCGGCGTGGCGCTTGCCGGCCGGCAGGGAGACGGAACTGTGAAGGTGACGGCGGTGCAGGTAAAGGCGGTGCGCCTGGATCCAACGGGGCTCACCTTTCATCTTTCCCTGGAGCGCTTCCCGGCCTCACCCGGAGGCGGATATCCCCTGCGGCTGAAAATCGAGGAGACCACGCCGGAGCATACCCTGTGCGCGGTGGAACTCCCATCGGCGCCGGGTCTGCAAAAGGTGCTGGGCCTGGGCCTGAAAGCCCTCCCCAACCGGATCGTCAACGAGGCCTTGGCCAACTTTTTCCAAGGCGCCCTGGCCATGGAGGGGGACAAGGTGCGCATCGACCACCGCGCCTTGCTGAAGGTGGTAAAGAATAGGTAGTGGGTCAGTTTGAAATTCCACCCATGATTTTCCGCCCCTTGTTCCATTTGCGATTGCGCCATTTGTTTTTCAGCATTTGTCATGCTGAGTGCAGCGAAGCATCTATTTGGCGTGGTTTTGGGATTTCAGGATCGGGGCGGGATTATTCACTTCGCTCAGCAATGACAGTACTATTTCAAACTGACTCACTACCGTCCTGGGAATTTCATGCCGGCACGGAAAGCTGCTTGATCAGCTTGAACAGGTAGGACTTGCTGATTCCGAGCAACTGCGCGGTTTGGATCTTGTTGTTGCCGGTGGTCTGCAGGGCCTCCATCACCAGTTGACGTTTGTATTTCTTCACCAGGGTGTCGTAGGTGCCTTTGCCCGATACCAGGGACTCCCCCACCGCCGTGGGCGAGAATGTTTCCGGGAGGGCTTCCGGCCCGATGGCAGGCCCCTCGTTGAGGGCCACGGCCCTTTCCACGAAGTGCTTCAATTCCCGCACGTTGCCCGGCCAGGGGTAATCGTACATGAAATGCACTACCTCCCGGGAAAAAGAGAGGGTTTCCGGGCGGGAAAATATACGGATGAATTCGGAAAGGAAGGTTTCCGAGAGCAGCTTGATATCCCCCCGCCGCTCCCGCAGGGGCGGGATGTGAAACGAGACCACGTTGATGCGGAACATCAGGTCTTCGCGGAAGGTCCCCTCCTGGGTCATCTGGGGCAGGTCGCGGTGGGTGGCGCTGATGAGCCGGAAATCGGTTGAGATGGAATGGTTTCCTCCCAGCCGTTCGAAGGTGCGCTCCTGGAGCACCCGGAGAAACTTGCCTTGCAGGTGCAGTGAAATGTCCCCGATTTCGTCGAGGAACAAGGTGCCCTTGTGGGCGATATCGAACTTGCCCTTGCGGCGTTCGATGGCCCCGGTGAAGGCGCCCTTCTCGTGGCCGAACAACTCGTCCTCCACCAGATTGTCGCTGAGCACGGCGCAATTGAGGGGCACCCAGGGGTGATTCTTGCGATCGCTGAAGATATGCACCGCCTTTGCGAAGACTTCCTTTCCCGTGCCGGTTTCCCCGGTGATATGCACCGAGACGGGCGTAGGGGCGATGCGGCGGATTTGATCGAGAATTTGTTTGATGCGCCGGTCCACGCCCACGATGCCCACCTCCGAACCGTCTCCGGCGGCCTCGTCCATGGCCTCGCCGTGTTTTGCGGGCGCTCCCGCCGGCTCGGCTTCGGACCTGCCGGGCCCCGGCCGCAGTTCGCGTTGCCGTTGCAACCGTTTCAGCACGACCTGCAATTCATCGGTGTCCAGCGGCTTCTGGAAGACATCCGCGACCCCCATGGAGAGCAGTTGCGCGGCGATCTCTTTGCGATCCGAGCGGGTAATGATTAGTATGGAGGTGGCGGGGTGATTTTTCAGGAGTTGCCGGGTCATCTCCATTCCCCGGGATTCGTCCGGGTCGCGTTCCTCGAGCAACTCCAGCAAAACCACGTCGGGCGACAGCCGTTCCAGGATGCCCAGGGCTTCCTCCCGGCTGACCGCCTCGTTCAGATCATGGTCGTTGCGCAACGCCCAGAACAGGTGCCGCCGCACGATCTCGTTCTCGTCGATGATCAGGATATTCATTCGCACCGGTAATCCCTCAGGGACGGTAGTTCATCAACAACAGGGTTTATCAACATTAGGGCTCATCAACTACTGGGTTTATCAACTACGGGGCCGCTTCTTCCCGGCACGGCCGAATTCAGCATGACCGAAGCGAAACGCAGATGGGCGGACATGCCCCGCCCCATTGTTTGCCTGGCTCCCATGGACGGCATCACCGATTCCGCCTATCGCAGGCTGGTGCGCCGTTTCAACCGGGATGTGGTGCTCTTCAGCGAGTTCACCAGCGCGGATGGATACCTGCGCAGCGAAAAGATGCGCAGGCGGCTGTGGTTCATGCCGGAAGAACATCCCTACTTCGTGCAATTGTTCGGGAACAACCCCGAAACCTTCCGGGAAGCCGCGCTGATGCTGGAACAACTGGGAGTTGCCGGGGTGGATGTCAACATGGGATGCCCGGCCAAAAAAATCGTCCATTCCCAACATGGTAGCGGGTTGATGCGGGATGTCAATCAGGCCTGCCGCATCGTGGAAGCCATCCAGTCAGCCTGCCGGATCGAGGTCTCCGTGAAAACCAGATTGGGTTGGAGGGACAGCAAGGGGCTGATTCCTTTCGCGAAATCCCTGGCGGACGCGGGCGCTTCCCTGATCACCATTCACGGCCGCACCTACAACCAGCAGTTCCGGGGAGAGGCGGACTGGGAACCCATCCACGAACTGAAGCGGCATTTGCCGGTGCCGGTGCTGGGAAACGGAGACGTGTGGGACTTCCAGGACGGCCTGGACCGCATGGGGAATCTGGACGGATTCATGATCGGCAGGGCTGCCATCGGGAACCCCTGGGCCTTCCTTCCGCCGGGAAGCGGCCGCACTCCAGGAATGCCGGAACGGGTGACCGTGATGAAGGAGCACTACCGGCTGATGCGCGAATCCCTCCCGGAAGGGCGCGCCCTGATCGATTTCCGCAAGCACATGGCAGGATATCTGCGCGGATTCGCCATGGCCCGTAGCGCCCGCAAAAACCTGTTGCAAGTCGAGGGGGAACGGCAGCTGGAGGAGCAGCTCACCGCCCTCGCCGAATCGCCGGAACGGCTGGCCAAAGCCAGCTAAGGCCAATGCTGTTCAGTTAAGGCGAGATCATTGTGGAAAAGCCACGTCCTTCGAGACACTCGCTTCGCTCGTTTCTCAGGAGCGCGGCTTTTTTCCATGTTCCTGAGGAGGGCGCCTCAAGCGCCCATCTCGAAGGGCGCGGAAAACATATGAATTTCATGCTCCCATTCTTAACTGAACCGTATTGCAGCTAAGACCCCATGCCATCACCAACCATGTCACCGCCAGGCATGACATCGCCAAGCGAAGCGCGGCTCCCGGCTCTGGAGCGCAAGATGGAGCACAAGGAAGATCCGGAGCGGATCATCGCCCGCCTGGAACCCCTGGTCACCGAGGCGCGGTTGCGGCGCATGAGGGCCGTGCTGGCCTCCCGCAGCGATCATGTGGCGTTCGTCTTCGAACGGATGATCGACCCCCACAATCTCAGCGCCGCCCTGCGCTCGCTGGACGCGTTTTCCTTTCAGGACGTACATCTGATTCAACCCGGGGAGCGGCTGGGCCTGTCCACTCCGTTGCATTCAACACCGAGGCTATCAAAAGGCATCACCATCGGCGCGGATCGCTGGCTGACACTCCATCACGCCCCCACCGCCCAAAGCTGCGTGGAGCCGCTGCTGTCGCGGGGATATGCGCTGTATGCCAGCCATCTGGGGGAGGAGGGGGAAGGAGACGTGCTGCCGCTGGAGGAAATCGACTTTTCCCGGCCCACGGCGCTGGTCTTCGGGAACGAGCACCTGGGAGTCAGCGAGGAAATGCTGGCCGCCGTGCCCGGGCGGTTCCGCATTCCCATGCTCGGCTTCGCCCAGAGCCTCAACCTCTCCGTGGCAGTGGCGGTCTCGGCCCACCAGGCCCGCAGGGAGATCGAACGGATGAGCGCCGGGGAATTCCAACAGCAGGCTTTCGGCCTCGGCTCCGAACGGCAGCGGAAACTCTACGCCCAATGGCTGCGCCAGTCTGTGAGGAACGCGGAGAAGATTCTGGCGGAAGGGGAGGAAGTCTCCCCATGACCCCTGCCCGAACACCCTGCCCGCGGCCGGAAAATCCTATCGCTCTGGAGAATCCGCCCTGGGGTTATACAATTGGACGCAATCCGGTATCAGTAAATGGAACCTCAACGAAGGGGGAACGGGGTAGCCAAGGGAAAGCCTATCCGGATCGTTCATGAGCATCATCGTACAAAAATTTGGCGGTACCTCCGTCGGCAATGGAGAACGCCTGGCCCAAGTGGCCAACATCATCGGGGAAACCCTCAAGCGCAAGCGGGTCATCGCCGTGGTATCGGCCATGAGCGGCACGGTGAAATCCAAGGGCACCACCAACCTGCTCCTGCAGGCCGGCGATTCGGCGGTGCTGGGAAAATCCTTCCAAGCCCCCCTCGCCAAGCTGAAGGAAAGCCACCTGGAGGCGCTGAGTCAGGCCGTGCGCGCACCCAAACGCCAGGAGGAAACCCGCGCCTGGCTGGAAGATCAACTGGAATGGCTGACCACGTTCCTGGGCGGAATTCAGGTGATCCGGGAGCTTTCCCCCCGCTCCACCGACATTCTGGTGGCCACGGGGGAGCGGTTATCCGCCTGGCTGCTGACGGCCACCCTGCAGGACCAGGGCATCGCCGCGGAACCCGTGGACCTCACCTATGCCGTCCCGGAAAAGGAGCGGGAGGTGGACCCTGCCTTCTTCCGGCGGGTGCAAAAGCACTTGGCGAGCCGTTGCAAACCGGCCCGTGGGAAGGTGCCGGTGGTGACGGGATTCTTCGGGATGGTGCCGGGGGGCTTGCTGCGCACAGTGGGCCGCGGCTACACGGACTTTACCTCCGCCCTGATCTCCGCCGGGCTGGGCAGGGAGACGGTGGAGGAATTGCAGGTCTGGAAAGAGGTGGACGGAGTCTTCACGGCGGACCCGAGACGGGTCAAATCGGCCCGGGTGCTCAAGCAAATCACCCCCACCGAGGCATCCGAGCTGACCTATTTCGGTTCCGAGGTGCTGCACCCGTTTACCATGGAACGATTGGTGGCGGCGAAAATCCCCATCCGCATCAAGAACACCTTCAACCCGGAGGGAAGCGGCACCGTGATCGCCCGCCGGGACGGGAAGGGCGCCAAGGCGATGCGGGTCACGGCTGTCACCGCCAAGCGCGGCATCACCGTGGTCACCGTCACCTCGAACCGCATGTACAACGCCTATGGATTCCTGGCGGGCGTGTTCAACACCTTGGAAGGACATGGGGTGGTGGTGGACCTGGTTTCCACCTCCGAGGTGAGCATCTCCTTTACGGTGGACCGGCAGGACGAGATCGAAAAGGCGCACTCCCGACTCCAGGAACTGGGCACGGTGAAAATCGCCCCCGGCCGGGCCATCCTGGCCATGGTGGGGGAGGGCATGAAGTACGCCAAGGGCACCGCCGGGATGATGTTCTCCAGCTTGGGAGCCAACGGCGTTAATATCGAGATGATTTCCCAGGGCGCGTCGGAGATCAACATTTCCTGCGTGGTGACCGAAAAGGATGTGGAAAAGGGGCTCAAGGCCGTCCACCATGCCTTCATGGAGCCGGAACCGGGAGCCGCCATATGAACCGGGCCAGGATTGCGCGTCTCTTCGACAAGCTGGCGGATTCCCGGCCCACCCCCCGCTCCGAACTGAAACACCACTCCCCCTTCGAACTGCTGGTGGCGGTGATTCTCAGCGCCCAGGCCACGGACAAGTCCGTCAACATGGCCACGGCGCCCCTCTTCGCCAAACACCCTACACCCCAGGCCCTGCTGGAGCTGGAGGAAGAAGGGCTGCTGGAATTCATCCGTACCATCGGACTGGCGCCCACCAAGGTGCGCAACATCCTGGCCACCTGCCGCATCCTGCTGGAGCGCCACGATGGCGAGGTGCCACGCTCCCGGGAAGCGCTGGAGGAATTACCCGGCGTGGGGCGCAAGACCGCCAACGTCGTGCTCAACGTGGCCTTCGGAGTGCCCACCATCGCAGTGGACACCCACGTCTTCCGGATCGGGAACCGCACGGGGCTGGCGCCGGGGAAGAACGTGCGGGAAGTGGAGGAGGCCTTGCTGCGCATCACACCCCGCAAGCATAAGCTCCACGCCCATCACTACCTGATTCTGCACGGGCGCTACGTGTGCAAGGCCCGCAAGCCCGACTGCGGGCGCTGTGTCATCGCGAAGGAGTGCGAGTATCCCGGCAAGATCCCTGCACCCTAGCCCGGATCGGCAGCAGCGAAGGAGTGTCGAATGCGCAAGATCGTGGTGGTGATGGCCATCGCCTTGACGGTGACCGGATGGATGCTGGCGTTTCCCGAGCCGTTCGGCGCCTGGGTGAGTGAGGGGCGGATGGTGGCCCTGATTCATCTTTGGGTGGGTTTGTTTTTCCTGGTGGCCTTCCCCCTCTATGCCTGGGAACACATCGGGAAGAACCGGCGCTGGCTGCGCCGGGCGGCCCTGGTGACCTTCTCGGGCTCCTTGCAGACCCTGGCCGCGGTGGTATTGATTCTATCGGGGATCGTGCTCTACCTGTACGGATTGCAGGCCTGGGCCACCGCGCGGTGGTTGCACCATTGGAGCACCTATCTCCTGGCCGCGGCGTTGCTGCTCCACTTCCTGGCCCGTAAATCCACAGCCGGTAATTCCACAGCAGGTAATTCAATAGCAGGTAAATCCAAAGCCTGTAAATCCAAAAGCCCGTAAACCCCCGAACAGGTAACCCCCACGGCGCGCGGCCGTTCCCTCAGGCCAGTTGCGGGTCGTCCGGATCGGAGGGTCCCAGTTCCTTCTCTTCTTCTCCCTCTCCGGCGGGTTTCAGGGAAATTTCCCCAAAACGAAACTGGGTTTCCAGCAGGAGAACCTCCTCTTTTTCCCCGGGTAATTCCAGCTTGAGGATCACTTGCACAACGGCATCCTCGGGACGTTCCTCCTCCTCCTCGTTTTCCTCGAAGGTCGCCTGGAAGTACAGGTTCCCCTTGTTGAGGGTCACCGATAGCTCGGGGGTCAAATCCGTGCGCTCCTGCAGCTTGACCACGCCCCCGGTGAAGTTCACCTCGCATTGCGGGGATTTGGCGGTAAAGGTGACTTCCTCTCCATGGAGATTCCGGAAAAATACGCCCAGGTTAAAAGCCAGCATGTTGCTTCCCGCGGTGATGGATCTGGATTGCCCCCCCTCCAATAAAGATAACACAAAGGCCGCGCCATTTTGCAATGG